>CBIHOS010000260.1:0-5708 GCA_966211945.1 uncultured bacterium | reverse complement strand
CCTGACGCCGGCCCTGAAGCTGGCCCCGAAGTTAGCACCGCCCCTTCCGGCGTGCCGGCGCGGCCGAACATCGCGTATGCAGCCACGAGCAGACCCACCAGCGCGACTGCGGCCACGGCGAGCATGCCCCGCGCGTCGCCGCGGCGCGGCGCGGGCACGTCGGCAAAGAGGCCCACGCTGCGCGTTGCCACGTCGGCCGCCCCGGACACCGATTCCGAATCGCCCGGATCCGGAAGCGGCGCGCGCAGGTGGTCGGACTGGTCTGTCGCCATCGCCTCGGGACGACGCGCCGTGTCGTGCTCGCTCACGAAGGCGCGCACGTTGCGGCTGTCGTCTTCGAGCAGGACGATGTCGGGCGTCACGGCCCGCCCGGCGGCGTGCGGCGTGGCGCCGTTGGTCGAGGTGGGGGCGGCCGTCCGCGCCAGCCCGCGCACCTGTCCGGACGTTGGCGACGCCGGCCAGCCCGGTCCAGCCGGAGCGGCGTCGAGCGCAGCGGTGAGAACGGCGACGCGAGCCTCGGAGCGCCGGTGCTCCTCCTGAAGGAGCCGGTACGCGAACCAGGCGAGGCTGGCGGCCATCAGCAATGCGGCAATCGTGACAATCAACATGGTGACCCTCAGCGCAACGTGAACTCGACGGCCACCTCGACGATCACGTCGACCGGCTGTCCCTTGCGGGTGGCCGCGGCGAACTGCCAGCGGCGCACCGCCTGGATGGCCTGCTGATCGAGGCCGGCGCCCAGTCCCTGCAGAATCCGCATGTCGCCCACCCGGCCATCGCGGCGGACCACGATTTCGAGCACGACCTCGCCTTCGAGGCCCCGGCGGCGGGCGTCTTCCGTGTAGTCGGGCTTCACTTCCGACAGCAGGCGGGGCGGCTGCACGCCGCTGCCGGCGCGATATGGCCCGCCACCCTCACCGCCGCCGTCGCCTTCACCGACGCCTGAGCCGCGGCCTTCGCCGAGACCCACGCCTGAGCCCGTGCCCGCGCCGCCGCCCTGGCCTTCGCCCCGGCTGGGCGGTGCGGCCGGGCGCTCCTCGAGCACGCCGGCTTGGGTCACCGGATCGCTGCTGCGTGCGACAACCGGCGCGTCCACCGGTGGCAGGGGTTCTGGCGGCTGCGGGGCCGGCGGTGGTTCCTCGATGCGCGGCGCGGGCGCCTCCGGCGGCGGCCGGCGCTCCGGGATCGGACTCGCGAGCGCCGACGTCCCCTCACGGCGCGCCTGCGTTGCCGGCCGCTTCAGGCGCATGCCGCCTCCGCCGCCCCCACCGCCGGGGCCGGGCAGCGCGAGATACACCAGGCGCATCGGGCTGGGCGCAATGGCCTGCCGCGCTGCCGCGGCCGAGGAGCCGAGCGGCACCAGCGTGGCGAGAAGCAATCCGCCGACGACCACGCCGTGCACCGCGGCCGAGGCCGCCGCCGGCAGGCTGGGCGAGCGCTTCGCCTCCGCGGCCGGCGTGAACAGCGCGCCCGGCGTCACCGCGGCCGCCGCAACGGCGGCCGGGAACGGCGTGCCGTGGCGAAGCCTGCGCGCCGCATCGAACGCCGCCGACTGCGCCACGAACTCGCCGTCGAGACTGGGGATTGCGCCGCTCTGGATGAGCGCGGCAACCGTTGCGGTGGACGTACCGGCGGCCCGCGCGATTTCGCGGGCGTTGAAGACGTCGGGCAGGGCGTGTGTCGTCAGTGGCATCTTCGCGTCCACGACTGGGCGGACACCACGGTCAGCGCAACAAGCGTGCCCGGCCCGCAAGGCGCTGGAAGGCGTCCAGGCGGCCTACAGCCGAGGAAACGAGGACGAATGGGCGCCACTGCCAGGACAGGCAGCGTCCCCTGCGCAGGACGCGCGGGTCAGGCCGCCGCGACCGGCTGGCCCTTCAACGCCTCGACGATGGCGTAGCCGTCGCGCTCGAAGAGCACGCGGGCTCCTCGGAAATGCGCCGAGGTCTGCTGCAGCACGTCGGCCGCCGCCGGCGCACCCGGCACCTTCTGGCGCACGACGAGCACGACCCGCCCCCCCGCCCTGAGCACGCGACGGATCTCGGGCAGGACGATGGCGAGCGGCGCTGAAACCGCGTCGCCCAGCACGAGGTCGAAATCGCCTTCGTCGAAGGGCAGCGCGTCGGCCGGGCTCTCCGCGACTTCGAGGAGCACGCCGTTCTCCTCGGCAGCAGCCGCCAGCCGGGTCCCCTCGTCCGCGCTCGCCACGTGGGCGACGGCGCGCCCGCTGAGTCCGGCCACGCGGGCGATGGCGGTGACCATGCCGGGGTCGCCGGCGCCGACGGTCAGGATGCGGTCGCCGAGGCGGGCGCCGATCATCTGCGTGAGCAGCGCGTAGCGGCCGGGGTCGCCCCGCAGCCAGCGGACGAGCAGGTTCGACGCGAAGAGGTCGGAGAGGCTCACGGGATCAGCCTAGCGTGAGTGGCTGCCGGTCCGGCAGCTGGCGCCATGGATTACCATCGGCGCCACGTGAGGTGAGGATGCGCGCATCGAAGCTGCAGCCGGCGCTGCTCGGGGGACTGGTCATCGGCGTCCTGTCGGCCCTGCCGGTGATCAACATGGGCAACTGCCTGTGCTGCCTGTGGGTGGTGCTGGGCGGCGCGCTGGCGACCTGGCTCCTGCAGCAGAACCAGTCGACCGCGGTCGAGCCGGTGGACGGACTGCTGACCGGCATGCTGGCCGGCATTGCCGGCGCGGTGATCGGGACACTCCTTGCCGTGCCGATCCAGATGCTGATGGGGCCGCTGGGCAACGACGCGTTGCGCCGCATGCTCGAGCAGAACAGCAGCGACATGCCGCCCGAAGTCCGCAACGTGCTGGAGCAGATGGCGAGCGGCGGCGTCCACGGCGTCTTCCTGGTCATCGGGCTGATCGTGTCGGTGTGCATCAACGTGATCTTCGGCGGCCTCGGCGGCGCGCTGGGCGCGGTGATGTTCAAGCCGTCGGCGCCCCCGCCCCCGCCGCCAGTCCCCGGTTTTGCCGACGACTCGCGTCCGCACGTACCGGAATAGACACCGGAATTCCGATTTCGTTTGATAGCATGCCGACGCCATGTCGGAGCCCTCTTCCCAAGACATCTCGGCGCTGCTCGACGAGCAGCGCACCTTCCCTCCGTCGGAGGAATTCACTCGCACCGCCAACATCCGCGACCGCGGCATCTACGAGCAGGCGGCGGCCGATCCGGAGGCGTTCTGGAAGGAGCAGGCCGAGCAGCTGGAATGGATCGAGCCCTTCCACACGGTGCTCGAGTGGAACGCTCCGGTCGCCAAGTGGTTCGTCGGCGGCAAGCTCAACGCCTCGGTCAACTGCGTCGACCGGCACGTGCGCAACGGGCGGCGCAACAAGGCCGCCATCGTCTGGGAAGGTGAGCCTGGCGACCGCCGGACGCTGACCTACTTCGACCTGCAGCGCGAGGTGAACCTCGCGGCCAACGTCCTCAAGAGCCTCGGCGTCAAGCGCGGTGATCGCGTCGCGATGTACATGCCGCTGATCCCCGAGCTGGCGATCGCGATGCTCGCCTGCGCGCGCATCGGTGCGATCCACTCGGTGGTGTTCGGCGGGTTCAGCGCCGAGGCGCTCGCCGACCGGATCAACGACTCGCAGTGCACGTTGCTGTTCACCGCCGACGGCGGCTACCGACGCGGCTCGCTGCTGCCGCTCAAGCAGATCGCCGACGAAGCCCTGAAGCACACGCCGTCGATCGAGAACGTCGTGATCGTCAAGCGCGACTCGTCGGACCGCTTCCCGATCCACATCACCGAGGGGCGCGATCACTGGTATCACCGCCTGATCCAGGACGCCGCGGCCTGGTGCGAACCGGAGCCGATGGACAGCGAGGACATGCTGTACATCCTCTACACCTCCGGCACCACCGGGAAGCCGAAGGGCATCGTCCACACGACCGGCGGATATCTGACCGGCACGATGGCGACGACCAAGGCGGTCTTCGACCTGAAGGACGATGACGTGTACTGGTGTACGGCCGACATCGGCTGGGTGACCGGGCACAGCTACGTGGTGTACGGGCCGCTGGCGGCGGGCGCCACGCTGCTGATGTACGAGGGCGCGCCGGACTGGCCGGAGAAGGACCGCTTCTGGAGCCTGATCGAGCGCCACGGCGTGACGATCTTCTACACCGCGCCGACCGCCATCCGCGCCTTCATGCGGTGGGGGACCGAGCTGCCGGGCAAGCACGACCTGAGCAGCCTCCGTCTGCTCGGATCGGTGGGCGAACCGATCAACCCCGAAGCGTGGATCTGGTACCACGTGCACATCGGCGGCGAGCGCTGCCCGATCGTCGACACGTGGTGGCAGACCGAGACGGGGCAGATCATGATCACCCCGCTCCCCGGCGTCACGACGACCAAGCCGGGCTCGGCGACGCGCCCGTTCCCCGGCATCTCGATCGAGATCCGGAACGAACGCGGCGAGAAGGTCGAGCAGGGCGGCGGCCTGCTCACGATCACGCGTCCGTGGCCGGCGATGCTGCGCGGCATCTACGGCGATCCCGATCGGTACGCGGCCACCTACTGGAGCAAGTACAGCGACGGGGCGTATTTTGCCGGCGATGGCGCCCGCGTCGACGCCGACGGCTGCATCTGGCTGCTCGGCCGCGTCGACGATGTGCTCAACGTCAGCGGGCACCGGATCGGCACGATGGAGGTCGAGAGCGCGCTCGTGGACCATCCGTCGGTGGCCGAAGCGGCGGTCGTCGGCCGCTCGCACGACATCAAGGGGCAGTCGATTGCCGCATTCGTCACGCTGAAGGACGGGCAGAAGGCGTCCACCGGCCTCGAGCACGAACTGCGGCAGCACGTCGTGAAGAAGATCGGCGCGCTGGCCCGTCCCGAGGAGATCCACTTCACCGCAGACCTGCCCAAGACGCGCTCGGGCAAGATCATGCGGCGTCTCCTGCGCGACATCGCCGAAGGCAAGGCGATTGGCGACACCACCACGCTCGCCGACCCGAACGTCGTCGCCAAGCTGAAGGCGCAGTACGAGTCGCAGGAAGACTAGGCCGGCTGGGACAGCCGGCCCTACCTCTCATCCAGGATAGGGCGTGAGCGAGGAAGGTCTCCTGCCGTTCGTCGATGCATGGAGCGTCGACGTCGACGCTCCACCGGCCGTGGTGTGGGAGGTGCTGCTGGCCTCCGGACCGGCCGCTGGCAACAGCCTGGTCCGGCGCGTGTGGGCCCGCCTCCTCGGGTGCGACCCGTGCGAGAGCAACGGACTCGCGCCGCACCGGATTGGCGCCGAGCGCCCCGGCTTCGCGGTGTGCGAGTCGGTTCCGCCAGCAACCTACGCGCTGGCCGGCCGCCACCGCTTCGCCCGTTACCAACTGGTGTTCCGGATCAGCCAACGCGGCGGCGCCGGCTCTCGTCTCACTGCCGAAACGTTCGCGAGTTTCCCGGCGACACCGGGTCGGCTCTACCGGACGGTCGTCATCGATGCCAAGCCGCACGCGCTGGTGATGTGGATCACCCTGCGCCTGCTTCGCCGCCGTGCCGAGCGCCTGGCACGGCGACAGGATGCCCGCTCCGCGTGACAGATCCGATCACTCCCGTTCCCCCCGCCCGTCCGTCCGTGCTTTTGCCCGGCTGGGCCTGGCTGGCGGTGGGTGCGATGTTTCTGCTGGTCGGCGCCTGGGGGCTCGTCGGCGGGGGGGCGGCGCCGCCCGCCCCGGTGGCGCCGACGGGATCGGCCGAAGT
>CBIHOS010000259.1:0-5724 GCA_966211945.1 uncultured bacterium | reverse complement strand
CCGTCGACCCCGCCATCCCGCTCAACCAACCAGAATCGGCCTTCGTCATCCGGCCGTCGGCCTTTGAACGGGCCGGCAGGATCGGTGCCTGCGACCCTCACCGTCGTGAGTAGACTGTCCGCAGGGCTTGATGCTCACCTACTCGGACCGTTCCCCGGCCCTCGCTTCCGTGCGCCTCACGCCGGAACCGCCCGACGACGAGATCGCCGCCTTGTGCGACTCGTTCACCGTGCGCGACGCTCCCGGACGTGATGCAGTGCGGCAGGCGCTAGAACCCCGCGATCACGGCACCCTGTTCACCTTTGCTCAGCGAATGGCGGTCCTCGCAATGCGTGAGTCGAGCCCACGTCGGCTCCATCATGGCCCGACCGCGTTGGTCATGAGCGACGTCGCTCACCTCGACAGTTGGGACATTGCGTCAGCGTCGGGCCTCCTTCGACATGCTGCGTCTCACCTTGGCCTCGAGGGCGGCGACCTCATTCGAAGTGTTGCAGCCCTTGCGGTACCGGACGTGGCGCGACACATGGCGGGCGCCGCGGACGCGCACGATCTGCCAATCGCGACGGGCTGCAACGTCGTGCTGACCAAGTACGGCTTTGGCCTGGTCGGTTGGTGGTTGCACGACTACGCCCCGACCTGCGATCTGACGGGCCTGACCATCGAACTCGCCGAACTCGTCGAGGCCGACCAGGACGAGGTCGAGTCCATCGTGCTCGCCGCGGATGTTCCGATCGTGTGGTTACCCGCTCCCGGGCATCTGGACGTCGCGGCCTGCCTGGCGCGCGTACGGGCAGCCGCATCGCTGAACGCCGGCATGCTGACGGGACAGATGCTGATGCTCTTCGTCGCCGAGTGCTCGTCCCCCGCGGACGCGGCTCGACTGGCCGAGTCGGTCAGCCTCACCCACCTACACGACTGTGCGCGACTCGCCGCGGCAGTTGGCCCGCTGTTCGGGCTCGCCGTCGCGCGGGCAACCTTTCAGGGTAAATCGACGGTGGAGACCGACGCGTCGCTGGGCGCTTCCGTCCGGGTTTCGTCGCAGCACTGACGCAGTTCGCTCTCGCCGGGGGCGACGCCCTGCCAACTAATCGGCCGTCGTGATCGTCTCACCCGCGACGGAGGCTCCGATGCGCGCAGTCGGTGTGATTTCCCTGGCGGCGATGGTCACAACCAGCGCCGCCGAGTCGGCGAGCGCCCAACTGCGCCATCCGGACGGTCAGCCGCCACGGTGGACCTGCTCGATCATCGTGCTCGCAGTGCCGGCGATCGACGAGGCGATGAGGCATCCGCCACCCGCGGGCGGTGATCTGTCGATGCCGATCCGTGAACCCGACTGTGTCCCCTCCCACGTGATCCCCGCGCCAGGGTCGCGCCGCGCGGCCTCGCCCGCTCCATCGACGCCTCCGCTGCTCTCACCGCACTTCTCGGTCCCGGTCGCACGGCTCGGGGACGGCCCCGTGCATCCCCTGACCGACGGACTCGCCGGCGCAGTCAAGCCGCGCTAGCGATCATCCAAAAGCCAATGATGGTCGGCTCGGAGAGCCGTCCCTACCGAAAAACGACGAACGGCCGGGCGTCCGCGTGTGCGAACGTCCGGCCGGCGTGACTGCCAGTGAATGAACCCGGTACCCGGTACCCGATACCCGGTAGGGGCGCCTCAGAGAGGCGCCCCTACCTGCCTAGAACTCGTACCGCAGGTTCATCTGCATGCAGCGGTTGGCGGCGCCGTCGCAACCGGCAAGCGTGCCGTTGTACCGCCCGAACGACGCGGCGATGTCCGGGAACATGTCCAGCGACCCGGTGTCGAAGCGCACGCTGTTGGTCACGTTGAACACGTCCCAGCGGAACATCAGCCGGTGCCCGAACGGCATCCGGAACGCCTTGGACAGGCTGGCGTCGATGCTGAAGTAGCCGTCGCCGCGGAACAGGTTGCGGGTGCCCGACTCACCAGGGTTGGCCCGGCGGAACGCGGTCAACGCTTCGGTCGGGTTCGCCCACGGGCTCGGCTGCCCGCCGACGATGTTGCGCGTCGTGCTCGTCTGCGGCAGCACCTCGGGGTTCGCGAGCATCGCGTTGCCCTGGAGGTTCCAGTTGGTGGACCAGCACGACCGGCAGTTGTAGACGTTGAACGGGAAGCCGCTGGTCTGGCGGTAGATGCCCGCGACCGACCAGTCGCCGATCAGCGCGTTGACGAAGCCGTTGGCGTTGCCGCCCCACTTCTTGTCCGTGCCGAAGGGCAGTTCGTAGAGGCCGTTGACGTTCACCTGGTGGCGCACGTCGAAGTCGGCAAACGAGTACTGCTGATCGGGTTCCCACGAGTTGATCAGGAAGCCCGAATAGCCGCCCGCCGAGAAGTTGCCGAACGACGAGCCGCGCTCCAGCGACGAGCCATGGTCCTTGGCGACCGCGTACGTGTAGTTGATGTCGAACTGGTAGCCGTTGGAGTACCGTCGCCGCAGCGCGAGCTGCAGCGAGTTGTACCCGGACCGCGCCATCGAGCTCTGCACCGCCAGCGCATCGTACTGCTGGTTGAAGAACGAGAACTGTCCGGTCGCCGGGCAGGCCGGTGCGCAGAACTGATCGGCCGCCCACAGCGCGGTGATCCAGTCGGGACCGCTGCCGAGGAATTCCCCGGCCATCACCTGCGTGGCCGTCAGGCCGCCGCCGGCCGCGTCCGGGAACATGTTCTCCCAGTAGGGAATCGCCGCTACGTTCTCGGGCCCGACAAGGTTCGCCTGGGTGATCATCTGGCCGGCCGCCGAGAAGTAGTCCATGCCCGACTTCGGATCGACGAGGTTCATCGGCATCGCCGCGTCGCGCCGGATCAGCAGGTTGCGGCCCTGCCGGCCGACGTAGGCCACGTCCACCGAGTAGTTGCGGCCGAGGTCGTGGCTGAACGTGAGGTTGTAGGCGTGCGAGTACGGCGTCCGCAGGTTCTGGTCGATCGCCGACGTGATCACGCCGGCCCGCGTCGGCGGCGTGGCCGGGAACGAGGCCGGCGGCGCGGCCGGATAGGTCGCCGGGATCGTGTTGATGTCGGTGATGCGGATTGCCGTGTTCGGCTCGTTGTGGGTGTTGACCGCGCTGCTCAACTGCGACGCCAGCCCGAACGACCCGCTGTTGTTGAACTGCGTCGCCAGGCCAGATCCGATGCGGTCGTAGACCAGGAAGTAGCCGCCGCGCAGCGACGTCTTCGGCGACAGCGACCAGGCGAAGCTGACCCGCGGCGCGAAGTTGTTCTTGTCGTACAGGTACCAGTCCGGTCCGTTGTTGGCGGCGCCGCCCGGCACGAACGAGATGGTCGGATCCTGGCTCGACGGAATGCCGCGCAGCATGTTCGCCTGGCGCTGGGCGATCCAGTTGCCCATGTTCACGTTGGGCACGACCTGCTGGCCGCGGCCTTCGTAGACCGGCGGGAACAGGCTGTAGCGCAGGCCCCCGGTCAGCGTGAAGCTGTCGCCGACACGCCACTGGTCCTGCACGTAGAACTCGTACTCGTTGGACACGTACAGGCGCGGCAGCGCCTGCCCTTCCGGGATCACGCCGCCGTCCACCGTGTAGTTGTAGCGGGCCGTCGTCTGGGTGACCGCGCCGAGCATGTTGATGAACGAATCGGCGTAGGTGGCCTGTGCGGTCGAGGCCACCGCCGGCAGGCCCGAGCAGTCGGCGGGGGCCGGGCACGCCCCGCCCGGCATGTACCGGCGGCCGACGCCGGCCACCCACGATCCGTTGAGCGAACCGCTGTAGAACGAGCTGGCGTTCGAGAACGTGTCGTTGCGCAGCCAGCGCAGGTTGGTGCCGAACTTCAGCGTGTGGTCGCCCTTGATCCACGAGAAGTCGTTGGTGACGTTGAACGTCCCGAGCTTGCGGCCGCTGGTTGCCGACAGCGCATCGTAGTTGTCCATGAAGCGGAAGACGTTGGCGCTGCGCGTCTGCAGCCCGATCGAGGCGTCGTCGATCTTCGTGTACCCGGCGCGGAACGTGTTGACCATGTTCGAGCCGAGCACCCAGTCGTGGCCGCTGGCAAAGCCCCAGTTCTTGACCTCGCGCGTCGTGTTGGGCGCCAGTCCCGGGAACTGCTGCGTGCCGACGATCGCGTCGTCCTGCGCGTTGAGGCGCGTGAACAGCGACTGCGCGCCGCTGATGCGGTAGTCGGCCCGGCCGATCAACGTGTGGAACTCGTTGTCGATCGGCGAGGTGAAGCGGTAGCCCATGATGTTGAAGGCGTCGCGGCCGTCGAAGTTCGGCGACGGAAACTGCTGCCAGTACGTCGAAGCGAACTGGCTGGCGCCGAGACCGGCCGGATCGACGCGGCGGAACTCCGCCGGCGTCATCCCGTGGTAGCCGGCCGGGATGTTATGGCTGCTGCGGAAGCCCTGGACCGGGCCGCCCGGGCACGCCGCCGCCACCGCGCAGCGATAGGTCAGCACACCGTCACGCATCGCGGCCGACGGTACGGCACGCTCGACCACCGATTCGCGCTTCTCGCGCAGCCCCTCGTAGTTGACGAAGTAGAACAGGCGATCCTTGAGAATCGGGCCGCCCACCGAGCCGCCGAAGATGTTCTTGTCGAGCAGCGGTGCCTTGCTCTCCTGATTGCCCTTCAGCTGCGACAGCTTGTTGAAGTACTCGTTGGACGAGAACTTCGTGTCGCGGTTGACGTAGTAGCCGGCGCCGCGCAGCTGGTTGGTGCCGCTCTTGGTGACGAGCGACACCTGCGGCCCGGACGACCGGCCGCCCTCGGCGCCGTACGAACTGGTCGTCACCCGGAACTCCTGCACCGAGTCCAGCGTGAGGCGCAGCACCGAGGTGAAGGCGCTCTGGTTCTGGCCGTCGTTGACGTCGATGCCGTCGAGCGTGACGTTGCCCTGATCGGCGCGGGCGCCGCTCACCGACCCGTAGCGCGGATCGAGCGTCGTTTCAGGATTGGCCTTCGGAATGTAGACGACGCCGGTCTGCAGCGACAGGAGTCCGACCGGGTTGCGCGCCTCGAGCGGCAGGTTGAGGATCTGGTTCTCCTTGAACACGTTCCCCAGGCTGGCGTCGGTCGTGTTGATCGCCGGCGCCTCGGCCAGCACCTGCACGCTCTCTTCGAGACCGCCGACGGCCAGCGCGACGTCCTGTCTCTGCGTCGTATCGGTGTTGACCTGGATCTTCTCGACCAGGCTGGTCTTGAAGCCGGCGAGTTCGACCTTGACGTTGTACACGCCGGGCGGCAGCGCCACGAACTGGTAGCCGCCGTTCTCACCCGAGACGGTGTCGCGCGACAGGCCGGTCGCCGCGCTGGTCACCGTGACCGTCGCCCCGGGGACGGCGCTCTTCTGCTCGTCGGTGATGGTGCCGGCGAGCGTGGCCGTACCCGACTGCGCCCACGCCGGCGTCGGGGCCGCGCACACTGCCACGGCCGAAAGCAGGCTCAGCACGAGCCTGCGGAGAGAAACCCTCACGATCCACCTCCTGCTCGAAACGACGAACACCCCAGCCGGCGCGTCAGCGGGAGACGCGGGAGCCAGGGATGAAAATGCCGGCCGGCCGTGACGGCGGGAGCCGAGTGCCGACCGGCAGGCAGGCGTCCAACGACGCACACCTAGTCCGGAATGCCCGTCAGGATGCGACTCAGGCTGGGCATTGTCAAGACACAGCCGGCGGCGAAACGGTGGTGTCCGGCGGCCAGCGCAGACGCCGCAGGGAGAGCCGCAGCGCGGTCTCGGCCGGCGTCAGCCG
>CBIHOS010000258.1:0-5822 GCA_966211945.1 uncultured bacterium | reverse complement strand
GGGGCGACCTCGCCGTCGAACACCGAGTGCGCATACGCCCGCACGCCGGCCGACGGCTGGAGACTCCAGCCGCGCCCGAGCTCGAACGTGCGGTCCACCGCGACGTGCGGCGCCGCCACCGTGAGGCCGTCCGCCTCGAAGCGCGTGCGTGGAGCCGGCGCCACCCGGTCGAACTGCACCGATCCATCGATGCGGTCGACGTCGGCGCCGCCCGACACGAACGTGCCGCCCCACGACGCCTGCTCGCGCCAGCGCAATCCCGCCAGATCGAAGCGGGTCGTGGTGTCGCCGTCCGGCGCCGGCTGTCCGCGCCAGTCACCCTCGCCGCGATTGGCGTAGACCTGCACCGAGCCTCGTGCGCGCGCATGCTCGTGCGAAAGCGACACGCTCACCAGCGTGCCCGCCGTCCCGAAGCGGCCGGTGCGGCTCTCCGGCTGTCCCGCGATGCCGGGATCGCTGGCGTCGTTGCCGGCGGCCAGCACGGTGCCGACGACCGACCAGCGCGGCGACCAGTGATACCCGAGACGCGCAAGGGCGTTGGCAATCCGGCCGTCGGCCGCATCGCGGTGCCCGTCGGACCGCGCAAAGCCCTGGGCCGCCGCGAACTCCCATCGTCCGAAGACACCGGCGACCTCTGCCTGCTCGATGAACGTCGCGAATGCGCCGGCGCTCACGCGCGCGCTGCCGCTCAGGCCGTCGGCCGCGGGGCGCCGGGTCGTCAGATCGATCGCCGACAGCGTGTTGCCGAACGACTGCGGCTGCGGCCCCTTGTGCACCTGGACGCGCTCGATCGCGCTCACCGGCAGGAGGTCGAGCAGCGGATGGCCCCAGATGCCCATGTAGAACGGCACGCCATCCACGTACGTCTTGATCTCGCTGCCAGGCCGGCTGGCCCCGAGCCCGCGCACGAAGACGGCCCCGCCCGCTTCGCCGCCGAACGCGCCGACCGGGTTGAAGCGCGAGATCGTGACGCCGGGCGTCCGCCGCAACGCCGACGCGAGATCGACGGCGTTGAGCTGCGTGATCTGCGCGGCCGAGACGACGGTCGTCGTGCTGGCAAACGCGTCGTGGGCGGTGGCGTCGAGCACCGGCGACGCCACATCCACCGCATCGGCCACCGCGGCGAGGTCGAGCGTCACGCGCAACGGAACGCCCGCGGTCGGCATCGCGACGCGCGTCGTGGCAAACCCCGGCTTGTCCACGACGAGGCGGGCTGGTCCTGCCGGCGGCGATGCGATCACGAAACGGCCGTCGAGATCGGACACCGCCACGGTCGCCTCACGCGCCGACGCGTCCGCTCCAATCGCGATGCGTGCGCCGGCAATCGGCGCACCGGTGCGATCGATCACGACTCCCGACACACTGCCGCCCTGCGCTGCCGCCACGAGCGGCGCACAGACTGCCAGGCACAGCGCCGCGCCCCAGACGCGCAGGCGCGGCCATCCGCTTCTTCCGACCATATCCACGTTCGAAGGACTCCCGTTCCGCGTTCGCCAGTGGCGTCGGCGGACAGATCGACCGGCTGGCGCCGGCACACCGCCGCGGCATGCGACGCGACGATTCTAGTCGGCCCATTGCCCCGGCCCGCGGCGGCCGCGGACGCATGACAGGATGGCCGGGACCGTGGAGGCGGTACGGCCGTGCTGATAGCCTGCTCGCATGGCCGTACGCCCGCCGGATACTCCGCCGCCCCGCCCCACCCGCGACCAGTTGCTCGCCTCTGCCGGGCGGGCGATTCCGGACCTGATCGCGCCCGGCCTCGACGTGCTGTTCTGCGGCATCAATCCCGGTCTGTACTCGGCCGCGACCGGCCTGCATTTCGCCCGCCCCGGCAATCGCTTCTGGCGGGCGCTCCACGACGGCGGCCTGACGCCTGTCGTACTGAAGCCGTGGCAGCAGGACGCGATGCTCGGGGCCCGACTCGGCATCACCAACCTCGTGATGCGGGCCACCGCCACGGCCGCCGAGCTGTCCAACGCGGAGATGCGCGACGGCCGCATCGCGCTCGAGCAGAAGATCCGTCGCTACCGGCCCCTGGTCCTCGCCGTCGTCGGCATCGGCGCGTATCGCGTCGCCTTCGATCGGCCGCGCGCGACTGTCGGCCGCCAGCCCGACCCGATCGCGGACACGCTCGTCTGGGTGCTGCCCAACACCAGCGGCCTCAACGCCAACCACCAGACCGACGACTTCGCCGAGGCCTTCCGCGCGCTGCGCCGCGCGGTGCGCGCCGCCCGGCGGTCGCGCCAGACGGCGTCATGACGGCCCGCCGGGCACGCTATCATCCGCTGACCTCCATGCCTCACCACCACGACGACGATGCCTCCACCGGACATGCCGGCCACGACCGTCGACACTTCCTCGCGAGCGGACTGGGCGCCACGGCCGGCCTGCTTGCAGGGCCGTCGGCTGCGCAGACACCATCGACGGCGACGGCGGCCAGGCGGACCGTGCTGGCGATCGGCGCGCACTACGACGACTGCGCCTTCGGCATCCCCGGCGTGCTCCTGCAGGCCGTCGCCCGCGGACACCACGTCGTCGTGCTGTCGCTGATCGGCGACTACTCGAACTGGAAGCCGGTGCGCGGCCGTGGCCCGGCGCTCGCCGAGGACACGCGCCGCGTGTGCGCCGACATCGGCATCGACGCGCGCTTCCTGCCGTTCGCCTCGGGGCGGCTGGCGGTGACCGAGGACAGCGCCCGCACGGTCGCCGAGGTCGTCGCCGAGGTGAAACCAGACGATGCGTTCGTGCTGTGGTCGCGCGATCAGCATCCGGACCACGAGGCGGCGGCGGCGATCTGCAAGACCGCCCTGCACCTCGGCGATCGCGTGCTCGCCGATCCCTTCGCGCCGTTCCGTACACCGCGACGAACGTATTTCTACGACAACGGCCCGCGCCACACGATCGGCTTCACGCCCGACACCTTCGTCGACGTCACGAGCGAGTGGCCGCAGGCCATCGCGTGGCTGGGACGGCTGATGGCCCTGACGCGCGGCGAGCCGTTCGTCGGCGACACGCTCGACGGCGCCCAGCGGCTCAAGGAGAGCCTGGCCCGCTACCGCGGCGCGACCTGCGGCGTGATGTACGCCGAGGCCCTCGCCTCGGCCAATGCCTATCCGCAGGCCCTGTTCTGAGGAGCGTCCGATGCTGCGCAGACGGTTCGTGATTTCGGCGCTGGCCCTTGCGGTGGCGGCAGGCTGCGGCAGCGGTCGGTCTGGCCCGCCGACGATCGCGATCGGCGTCATCCCGAAAGGGTCGACGCACGAGCATTGGAAGCGGGTGCGCATCGGCGCGGAGAAGGCGGCGGCCGAATACCGGGCCGCCGGCGTGCCGGTCGAGGTGATCTGGAAGGGACCGCTTCGCGAGGACGACCGCGAGCAGCAGATTCAGGTGGTCGAGGGCTTCGTCAGCCAGGACGTCGAGGGACTGGTGCTGGCGCCGCTCGACAGCCGCGCGCTCCTGCGTCCGGTCGAGGAAGCCGCGCGGGCCGGCATCCCCACCCTCGTCTTCGATTCGGCGCTCGCGACGCCGAACCCCTCCGTGAGCTACGTGAGCACCGACAACGGCAAGGGCGGACGCCTGGCGGGGGCGCGCATGGGCGAACTGCTCGGCGGCACGGGCACCGTGCTGATGCTGCGCTACCAGGAAGGATCGGCGGCCACCGAGGAGCGCGAGCAGGGCTTCCTCGACGCCCTGCGCGAGCAGTTCCCCGGCGTCACGGTCGTGTCGTCGGACCAGTACGCCGGTCCGACGCGCGACACGGCCAAGCGCGCCGCCGAGAACCTGCTGAACCAGTACGGGACGCGCCTGGACGGCATCTTCGCGTCC
This sequence comes from uncultured bacterium, assembly GCA_966211945.1. GTDB lineage: Bacteria > Acidobacteriota > Vicinamibacteria > Vicinamibacterales > Vicinamibacteraceae > Luteitalea. The sequence goes on along the minus strand of CBIHOS010000258.1, from coordinate 1,997 downwards.
AACGAATCGGCGACCGGCGGCATGCTGCTGGCGCTGCAGGATCTCGGGCGCGCCGGCGACGTGACGTTCGTCGGCTTCGACTACAGCGCCAGCTTCGTCGAGCCGTTGCGCCGGGGCGAGATCCACGGCTTCATCGCGCAGCATCCCGTCAACATGGGCTACCAGAGCGTGAAGACGCTCGTCGAGCACCTGCAGGGCAAGACCATTCCCAGGACCGTCGACACCGGCGTCGTCATGGTGACGCTGGACAACCTGGCGACGCCCGCGATCCAGGCCGTCATCGATCCCCCCGAAGCGCGCTGAGGGCGACGCGACGTTCGGCGTTCAGCGTTCGTTCGGCATTCGGCGTTCGTCGTTCGTCGTTCAATGCACCGGCTCTCCGAGGTGCAGTCGTCGTCGCGCGGTGAGGAAGTACGGGAGCGCGAGCGCCGCCACGCACGCCGCCAGCGTGAACGCCGGCCGGAACCCGTGCGCCCGCACCATCCACCCGGTGGTCGCCGAGCCGACGCCGATGCCCGTGTCGAAGGCCGAGAGGATCGCACCGAACGCGGCGCCGCGGCGCTCCATCGGGATCGACGCCATCACGAGCGCGGCGAAGGCCGGCCACACCAGGCCGAAGCCGGCGCCGAAGGCCAGGCCGGCGAGGGCGAAGCCGATTCGGCCGCCGGCCGTGGCGAGCAGCACGAGACCGCAGACCGGGAACGCGAGGCTGCCGACCAGCACGCCGCCGGCGCCCCACGTGTCCATGCGGCGGCCGATGAACAACCGGCTCGCGATTACCGACACGGCCATCGCGCTGAGGAATGTGCTGCGCGGATTGACGCCGATCGCGTCGGCGAACAACGCCGAGAACGACGTCAGCCCGCCGTAGCCGTACGAGATGCACGACAGCGTGACCGCGAGGACGATCACGCGCCACTCGATCCCGAAGCGCCGCGGCTCCTCGGCCAGCGGCGCCCCGACCTCGGCCGCCGCCATCCGCTCGTCCGGCAGCGCCCAGCCGACGCACGTCATCAGCACGTTGAGCGCGGCGAGTTCGAGGCAGAGCACGTGCCATCCGGACTGGTACACCCAGAAGCCGAGCGTCGGAGCGACGCCAATCGCGACGATCGACGCCATGCCCCAGTAGCCGAGGCCCTCGGCGCGGCGGGCCGGCGGGATCGTCGCCGTGGCATACGCACTGGATGCCGCCATCAGGGCCGACCACACCACGCCGTGCAGGACGACGAGCGCCAGCAGCACCTTGTTGTCCTGCACGACCGAGTAGACCGCGGTGATGACCGACAGCGACGCGCCCGCGATGATCAGCGACCGGCGATGCCCGACGCGATCGCACAGCGGGCCGGTGAACGGCGCCGACACGGCGCACGAGATCGTGAGCAGGCCGAGGAACCAGCCCGCCGACGCCGGCGTGCCGCCGAGGGCGATCATCCGGTACGGCGCCACCGGCAGCAGCTGGAACACCGACGTGAACACCAGGAAGCTGAAGCCGAACATGGTCAGGAAGCGCGGCGTGACGAGGGGTGGGGTCATCCATCGTCAGTATCCGCGATCGGTCCGCGGCCGCCTCCCGGGACGAGCGTCATGACGCCAGTCGTACGGCGACAGGCCGCGATCGGACAGCGGGCCCTACCGTGGTGATGGGCCGCGTTGGGACAACGGGCCCAACCTTGGTTGCAGCGCCGGGCCTATCTGGGGTGGGCCCTATGCGGTTCGGCGACAGCCGCAGTCGGCGCGACACCGGCCGACGCGTGCGACGGGTGAGCGACGCCGAGCCCGCGGGCGATGAGCAGCAGGCCGACGAGCACGAGCGGGCCGCACATCGCGGCGCAGTGGGCACTGCCGGCAACGCCGAGGGCCAGTCCTGCCAGCAGGTGGGTCACGGCAGCACGTACTCGCGTTCGGCGAGTACTCCACAGCGCGTCGGTCAGGTTCGGCCGACCATGCCGCCCAGGTCCTTGCGGTGGCAGGCGTGACAGAGGTTGTCACCCTCGTAG
>CBIHOS010000257.1:0-5860 GCA_966211945.1 uncultured bacterium | reverse complement strand
CTCGTCGGACACGACGCGCGGCAACAGCGCGACGTCGGGCGGGAGCGCGGCCGGCGAGGCGGCCGGCAGCGCGGCAGCGGCCGGGCGCAGTTCGGCCGGCAGCAGCGGCACGCGCAGCGCCGGCAGCGCCGCCGACAGCACCGGCACGAGCACGGCGCCGACCAGCGCCGCCACCCAGACGGCGTGGCGGATCGCCGCGGTGGCACGGCCGCGCGAGGCGAGGCTGAAGAGCGCCGCGACGCCGAGCACCAGCGTCGCCTTCACCAGGATGTCGAGGACCATGACGTTACTCCGGACGCGACCGTCGCGCGTCGATGAGCGCCTGCAGGCGGTCGAGCTGATCGGACGAGAGGCCGGTGGACGCGCCGTCGATCAGCGCGGCCACGGCGTCCTCGGTGGAGCCGTCGAAGAACGTGCGCACGATGTGCTTCAGCGCGGAGCGCTTCGCCGTGTCGCGCGGGATCGCCGTGACGTAGACGTAGCGCGGACCATCCTGCTCGTGGCGGATGAGGCGCTTGCCTTCGAGGATCCGCAGCAGGGCGCGCACGGCCGAATAGCTCGGGGCGTCTGGCAGGGCGGCCTGCACGTCGGCGGCGGTGCTGCGGCCGCGCGTGAAGAGCACGTCGAGAATCTGCCGCTCGCGGCGGCTCACGTCGAGGTGCCTGGGGGCGGGTGTCTTTCTCACGGTCGTTCCTGTCCGGTCGGCGTCCGTTGATGCTGAAAATTTAGCAGTGCTGGAAATTTAGCAGCAGCGGGTACGGGTGTCAATACGAGCGTTGCGCTCACCGGGTTCCGCGGTAGGCAGGGACGGCTCGCCGAGCCGTCCGACGAGGTCGCGTGGTTTCGAACGCGCCGGCCTGACCAACGCCGAGGGACGTGGAACGCGCCCGACCGACACCGCGAAACCCCGTACCCCGTACCCGGTACCCGGTACCCGATACCCGCTTCAGAACCGGTATAGATAGCTCGCCTTCAGGAACACGCCGCGCCGCGTCGTCAGATACGGCCCGACCTCCGGCTCCCAGTGGTCTTCGTTCCACTGCCGGCGTTCGTACAGGGACCCGTAGCCGACGAACACGACCGTCCCCGGCCTGGGCTCGTACGAGCCCAGGAAGTCGGTCAGGACGCGGCGACGTTGCCCGTCGTACTGGACGATGGCCCGAGCGGCGAGCGCCTTGCTGAACTGGTAGGTGGTCCGCGTGTTCACGAGCGCCACCGTGTAGACGCGCTCGCCTGTCGCCGCGCGATCGAACGCCACCCGGTTGATGTCGATGTTGGTGGTCAACCGCCCGTTGGGCTGCACCGTCGCGCCGACGCCGATGTTTGTCGAGCGGCCTTGGAACGGGTCGACTTCGTCGTAGAAAACGGCGCCGCCGCGGTTGATGTTGACGTAGGGACGGAGCCACCGGAACAGCTGAGCGTTCGCCTGGAAGCGCACGCGGTCGCTGTCGTACTGCCTGCCCTGCCAGGCTTCCTTGCCGAAGATCTTGTCGATGCGGACGAAGCCCTGCCGGCTGAAACTGAGTCGGGCGCCGGTGACGCTCACGTACTCGTTGGCGTGCTGGATCCGATCGCGGCCGCCCTGGAGGAACGTGAACGGCGCGATGCGCCGGATCCACGGGTACTTCTTCTTGTCCGGATAGAAGTTGTAGTCCACGTAGCCCCAGCCGGACGTGAGCCCGACGCGATTCAGGAACGCCGTGTCCATCACGAAGTCGCGATCGTAGTGTTCGAACTGCGCCTGCGTGTTGATGCGCTGCGAGCTGTACCCGTAGGTGAACTGCGTGCCGAGGCCGGTCGTGGCCGGGGCATCGTCTTCGGAGGTCGCCGATCCGATCACGAAGCCGGTGAGCCGCTGCGAGCTGCTGACCCGCAGGTTGAGGTCGGCGCCGACGGTGCCGTTCTGCCTGCCCGCAAACGAGGTGTACGTGCCCAGCGCGCCCGCGTAGCTCCCCGGCGCGAGACTGAACTGGGCGCGCGTCACCTGCCACAACTGCTCCTTGCCGCGCCGCGGGTCGGTCTCGTCCTCGAGTCTGCCGGGGGCCTGGTCGATCGCCGTGAGCGACGCGAACGAGACGCGCCCCGCCGTGCCGGTGAGCTTGGCGCCGAAGATCGGATCGACGATGCGCCGGGTGTGAACGGCGTAGAGCATGCTGGCATCGCCCTGAGCGTTGCCGGCGAGGTTGAAGGCCCCGGCACCTTCCATGAAGAATGGCCGCTTCTCCGAGAAGAACACCGGGAAGCGCTGGTTGACCTCGACCTGTACCGCGTCGCTCTCGACCTGGCTGAAGTCCGGATTGAGCGTCGCGTCGAGCGTGATCGTGGAGGTCAGGCCCCACTTGCCGCTGACCCCGACATTGGCCGTGTCGTCCGACAGCCAGGACGGCGTGTCCGCCTTGGAGTCGACGTGCGAGTAGGTCGCCGACGGGATGACCTCGCGCAGCGGCGGCGACTTCAGGTCGCGGAACCGGAGCGAGGCGTGGGTGTCGAAGACCCAGCGCCCGGGCTGCAGGGCCGGCCACGCCACCGAGACGCCGGTCCGGCTCACCCGCCGCCAGAAGAGAATGCCCATCTTCACCTGATCGCCGCCGCGGAAGCGCAGCATCTGCAGCGGCATCCGGACTTCGACCGCGTAGCCGGTCGGGGTCGGCTTGCCGGCGCTCTCCCACACCCAGTCGGGCGAGGTGTCCTCGTCGCCCGACACCGTGTTGATCATGTCGAGCTGAATGCCGCTGGGGTTCACCATCAGGTGATAGGAGGTCTGTCCGGTGCCGAGTGCGTCGAGACTCAGCCCAACCCAATCGTCGGCCCAGATGTTGTCGCGCCGCGTCACCGACGTCTTGATGCCGGCCGGATCGGGATCGTCACACTTGAACGCGAAATACACGGCCTTGTCGTCGTAGGCAATCCAGACGCTGGTGTGCTGCGCGATGGCATCGCCGTGCAGCGGGTTGTACGACCGCCATCCGTCGCCGAGCGGTTGTGGCGCCGTGGTCCACGCCTGGTCGTCGAGGACGCCGTCGATCGTCGGCGGCGTGGTCAGGCGCACGGCGTCGAGCTGCGGTCGGGCCGTCGGCGGGGCCGGCGCGGCAGCGGCGTCCGGCCTGGCTGTCTGTGCGCCCGCTGGCCCAACCGCGAGGGCGAGCAGGCACAGCGCCACGCGGGCGCATATCGGCAGGACGCAGGGGGGCGAAGAAATTCGCACGATGGACCAGTAGACGGAAACAGCCTCTGGAAGGTTTACGGGCGACGCCGCCGCGCGGGTGCGCAGGCGCCGTGAGATGCTGGGGCGCGCCAACCGGCTCGACGTCGTGGCCTCGGCCATGGCGTCCACGGAGGACCAGCTCGGATGACCACCTACGCGGCCCTGCTGCGCGGCATCAATGTCGGCAAGGCAAAGCGCCTCGCGATGGCAGATCTGCGGCGCTTCGTCGAGGCGGCCGGCTTCACGCAGCCGCGCACACTCCTCAACAGCGGCAACGTCGTGTTCGAGGGGCCGCGTGCGGCGCCGTCCCGCGTCGCGGGCCGCCTCGAGCAGGCGATCGAGCAAGGCGCCGGCTTCCGCAGCAACGTCATCGTCGTGACCCGCGAGGACGTGGACGCCGTCGTCGGCGAGAACACGCTGGCGGATGTGTGTGACAACCCGTCGCGCCTGCTCGTGGCCTTTGCGCGCGATGCCGGGACGCTTGCCGCGCTGGCGCCGGTGTCGGCGCAGACATGGGGTCGCGAGCAGTTGGCGGTGGGGACGCGCGCCGCCTACCTGTGGTGTCCGGCTGGTGTGCTCGAGGGCACGCTTGTCGACGCGGTCGGACGGGCGCTCGCCGATCGGACCACGACCCGCAACTGGGCCACGGTCCTCAAGATTCAGCAGATGATGGCAGGCCGCTGAGGCGGCGCACGACGTCTTCGGCCGAGCCGCATGCCGATGGCGGTTCGAGGAGAGCCACGGCGGCCGCTGCTCCGTCGCCAGCCGTCACGATCGGCGCTTCGACGAGATGTCCGGCCCGCACCTGCGGCAGTCCCGCGCTCGCGATCAACGCATTGCAGATGCAGCGGCGACCGGCCGTGTCCGGCTCGTGGCCGCCCTTGTGCACGTAGAGGGAGACGGGCTCGGCGGCGCACCTGAAACCCACGGTGCCGTCGGGCGTGCGATACGCCTCGCGCAGGTAACCCAGATCGCAGATGCGCGGCCGGGCCGCGTACGTCTGCTCGTCGGCGATCGTGCCGGGCAGCTGCACGACCTTGAACGGGTAACCCGTCGGCGACGCGAGTGGATCCGTGCGGACCTCGAGCTCCTGTGACTGGAGGCGGTCGCGCAGCGCCTGCCGGAGATCGTCGCGCAGGCCGGACTCGTCGCACAGGGCGAACGCCGTGCCGACCTGGATGCCGGCGGCGCCGGCCGCACGTGCATCGGCGAGGCGCCCGGGCGCGCCGTAGCCCCCAGCCAGCCAGAACGGCACGCCGAGCGCGCTGAACGCCGCGGGATCGACGACGTCGCGCCGGCCGTACACGGGCTCGCCCCGGGCGTCGATCTGGAGGCGTCCCCGCGGCGGCGCGTTGTGCCCGCCGGCGGTCGGCCCCTCGACGACGAAGCCGTCGACACTGCCGTTCGCCTTGTGCAAGAGCGTCTTGGCGAGCGTGGGCGAACTGACGATCGCCAGGAAGGCCGGACGACGCAGCGGCGCCAGCCCGTCGGCGATGACCTCGCGCGGATCGAAGTGCAGGGACACGGTCTCGCCCGGCGGCAGGCCGGTGACCGTGAGCGGATAGGTTGCCGGCGCGTGCACCACGAGGGCATCGATCGCGCCGGGCACCTTGAGGGGAATGCCGGCGCCCATCAGCACGACGTCGACGCCGGCGAGCAGGGCGCCGTAGATGGACGGCAGGTGCGGAATCTGGATCTTCTCGAGATAGTTGATGCCGATCGGACCCTGATGGCCGCGGCGGGCCAGCCAGACCTCGACGAAGTTGGCGACGACGCACAACTGCAGCTGATCGCGGGTGGGCGTCTCGTCGAGCAGGGGAAGCGTGGCGTAGGCCGCGTGCGGCGCCTTGCCGCCCTCGATGAAGAACCGCTGCCACACGCGTTGGGCGACGGCCGGCTCCGGGAACGCCTCGAAGGCGCGGCGGATCTCGCCGCTGGGATCGCCATCCTGCAGGCGGCGGGCCAGCACCTGATCGAGGGCCGTGCCCGACACCACGCCCAGCGCGCCGGCGCGCGCCGTGGCCCGGGCGAGGCGCCAGTCGGAGATGGCCACACCCATCCCGCCCTGGATGATCTCGGGCAGCAGGCGGGCGTCGGTGCGGGGCGGCGAAGAAGTCATGGCCGTGCGCCGGTGCAAGTCCGAGGCCGATGCCGCGTGGCCCCGTGCGGGCCGCGCGCGCGTCCGCACGGGGCGATGCGTGCGGAACTTCTCCTGGGGACGCGGAATTCTCCGCGGCCGTCACGCAGGACTTCGGCCCGGTGGCGCCGGTCGGGACGAGCGCCGGAAGGCGCGACCGCGGCGGCCGAGAGGTCCGCGGTGCTTGACGCACGGGCCGTGGCGACGTGTATACTTCGTGGGTTGTCGCGGTCTGGTGACGCGGCACGGGCACCACGCCTCCGAGGTTCGGGCGCGGGGCCGGCACGGCTGGCGAGAGGGCGGTTAGCTCAGTTGGTAGAGCACCGGTCTTACACACCGGCTGTCACAGGTTCGAGTCCTGTACCGCCCACCACCCAGACGCGGTGGGCGCCATCCTCTCAGGGTGGCGGCAGGCATCGGACACCACATTGCGGGGTCGTAGCTCAGTTGGTTAGAGCGCCGGCCTGTCACGCCGGAGGCCGCGGGTTCGAGCCCCGTCGACCCCGCCATCCCGCTCA
>CBIHOS010000256.1:0-5900 GCA_966211945.1 uncultured bacterium | reverse complement strand
CGGGCGCCCCTCCCCCCCGCGGGGGGGGGGGGCCGGGGCGGGGGGCCCGCGGGCCGGGGGCGCGCGGGGTGGGCCGGGGGGGGGGGGGGGGGGGCCCCCCCCCCCCCCCCCCCGACGATGCCGAGTTGCGCGAGGCGCTGAGCTCGCTCGCCGGACCGTCGTCGCGGCCCGACGCGCCCGGCCGGGTGCGGTAACGTACGGCCGTGACGACCTGCCGCATCGCGCTTGCGAATCTGCCGTATCCGGCCAGTCCCGGGGACGCGGTCCTGCGAGCCGAGCAGGCCGTGCTCGAGGCCGGCCGCGCCGGGGCCCGTGTCGTGTGCTTCCCGGAGTGTTACGTGCCGGGCTATCGCACCAGCGTGCGGCGGGTGCCGCCACCCGATCCGGCGTATCTCGAAGCGGCGTGGCAGCGCGTGGGACAGGCAGCGAGTCAGGCCGGCGTCACCGCGATCCTCGGCAGCGAGCGCAGCGTCCAGGGGCGCCTGCTGATCACCGCGCCGGTCATCCAGACCGATGGCCGGGTTGCCGGGTTCCAGGACAAGGTGCAGTTGGATCCGTCCGAGGAGGGCGTCTACACGGCAGGCGAAGGCCGGCAGGTGTTCCCGGCCGGTCCGATCACCTTCGGCGTGGCCATCTGCCACGAGGGATGGCGCTACCCGGAGACCGTCCGCTGGGCGGCCCGCCGCGGCGCACATGTCGTGTTCCATCAGGCCTTCCACGAAGCGGAAGCCGGCGGTTACCGGCCAACGACGTTCGCCGATCCCGCCAACACCTTTCACGAGAAGGCGGCGTTGTGTCGCGCCGCGGAGAACACCTGCTTCTTCGCGACGGTCAACTATGCGAGCGACGGATCGCCGACGACGTCGGCGGTCGTGCGGCCGGACGGCACGCTGCTCGCGTACCAGCCGTATGGCGAACCGGGGCTGCTCGTCGTCGAACTGGACCTCGCCGAGGCCACGGGCTTCCTGGCGTTGCGACGCAAGGCGTACGACTGACGCGTGCGGTTCCTCGTCCTGCTCTGCGCGTTCGCGTTCATCAGCCTCGGCTTGCCGGACGGGCTGCTTGGCGTGGCGTGGCCGTCGATCCGAGGCACGTTCGGCCGCGACCTCGACGATCTCGGGCTCCTGCTCATCGCCTCGACCAGCGGCTACGTGGCCTCGAGCTTCGCCAACGGCTGGCTGTTGACGCGGCTCGCGCTCGGCGGCGTCCTCACGGCGAGTTGCGTGTGCTCGGCCGTCGCGCTGGGCGGATATGCGGTCGCGCCGGGGTTCTGGTGGCTGCTGCCGCTCGCCGTCGTCCTGGGCGCGGGCGGGGGCGGCATCGACGCGGCGCTCAACACCTACGTGGCTGCCAACCACGGCGCACGCACGCTGAACCTGCTGCACGCCTGCTATGGCATCGGCGCCGCCATCGGCCCCCTGCTCATGACGTCGATCCTCCAGGCCGGACGGCCGTGGCAGCGCGGATACGCCCTGACCGCGATGATCCTCGTCGGCCTGGCGGTCGCGTTTGCGGCGACGCTGCGCGCCTGGCCTGCCGTGGAGGCGCCAGCCGAGCACGAGCGCAGCGCACAACTGTCGGCAACGCTGCGACTCCCGGCGGCCAGGCTCGGGATCGTGGTGTTTCTCGCGTACACGGGGCTGGAGGCATCGGTAGGTGCGTGGACCTATACGGTGCTGACCCTCGGGCGCGGCGTCGCGCCGGCGGTGGCCGGGATGATCGTCGCGGCGTACTGGGGCGGTCTCACGGCCGGACGCCTGCTCGGCGCCGTTGGCGCGGGCCGCTACACGGCCGACACGGTGCTGCGCCTCGCGCTCACCGGCATGGCGATCGGCGTCGTCGGGATCTGGCTGGCGCAGGCACCGGCCGTGACGGCGGCGTCGATTGCGCTGGTTGGCGTGGCGGCCGGGCCGGTGTTCCCGACGCTGACCGCGCTCACGCCCGAGCGGGTCGGGGCCGCGCACCTGGAGAATGCCGTGGGTTTCCAGATCGCAGCCGGCGCGCTCGGCCTCTCGGTCGTGCCCGCGGGCGTGGGGCTGGTCGCCGACGGCGCGGGCGTCGGCGTCATCCCGGTCGTGCTGGTCGTGCTGTCGATCGCGCTCTGGGCGGCGTACTGGGCCTGGCAGCGGCTGCCGCACGATGCCGCGGCCGTGCCGCGCTCCCTCTGAAAGTGGATGTGCGCGGCTCCAGAAGGCGCCGGACGTGTCACACTAGAGGCGCATACCCTATCAAAGGGTAGGTCTGGCAGACGACTCGCTTGGCCGGTGCCGGCGGTCGGTTCCTCGGACACATGGTTCAGCAGAAGTGCGGCTCGCATGCTCAGTGAAGGGAAGTGGCAGGACTACCTCCTCGTGGACGAAGAGTCCGAGCTGCTGCGCATCACGTTCGTGGGGCAATGGCTGAACACCGAGCAGAGCCGGCAGGCCCGTGAACACCTGCGCGACAGCGGTCTCTGGCGGTCCGCTCGACCCGTGCTGATGGATCTCCGGCGCGTCACCATCGCCGGCACGCCGGCGTTTGCCGAGATGCAGCGCCGGACCGAGGCGTGGCAGCTCCTCGCGACGCCGCCGCCCCGCATCGCATTCGTCGCGTTGCCGGGCGCCTCCTACGGCTTCGCGCGCATGCTGGAGCAGCAGTGGGCCAGCGACGCGGTCGCGACGTTTGCCGACGAGGGCGAAGCGCGGCGCTGGCTGGTCGCGGGCCGCGTCTGACGCACGGCCCCGCGCGTCCCGGACGCACCCTGGCGGCTACGGCGACACCCGTTCGAACGTGATCCGCTCCTTCGCGCGCTGCAGCACGCCTGCCGCCACCGGCGTCCACGCCGCGCTGATCTTGCCCTCCGACAGGAAGTCGGCGGAGGTCTTGCCGGTCGGCGCCATGTCCTCGATGTAGATCACCATCACCTCCCGACGCTTCGTGTCGTCGGGCAGATGGACCAGCCGCGTGTTCACGGCTTCGCGCGGCCACGTGTAGCCGGCCTTCGCCACCAGCGTCTGGACGTGCTCGAGATCCGATCCGGCGGGGGGCGTCCCGGCTGTTTCGCCGAACCGTTCGCGGTGGCGCACCACGAGGCCGTTCATCTCGGTCCTGCCGTCGCGGTCGTAGTCGTACCGGGCGCCCGGCTGGCTCGGCAGGAAGGCCTCGAACTGGATCCAGTACAGCCGCTGGATCAACTTGTCTGCGTCAGCGTCCACGAACACGTGGATCTCGCAGTCCGCGACGCCGCGCAGCGGCCAGCGGTCGGCGCCGACGTAGCGGGCGTCCTTGGGCACGGTCACGCGGATCGGCGGATCGCGGGACGTCACCGTCGTGCCCTGGACCTCACGCTCGGGCTCCGGCGTCTGTGCGTGTGCGGCGCTGCAGCAGAGCAGTGTCGCGGCGATCATGCAGAGCTGTTTCACGGGCAGTTCCTCACTCCCGCCATCTTGCAACATCGGGCCGTCGTGCCTGGTCGAGGTACGGTCACGTGCACGCGAGTTCGTAGAGCACGTCCTCGCCGGCCCTCGCGATGCGGCGAAGGCGGGGCACGTCGCCGGCGGCAGCGATCGCGGCTCGCAGATCGGCCACCGGACGACGCGCGTGCACGACCACGTAGCGCACGCCGAGGCCGCACATGGCGTCGAGGGACTCGTCGCCGGGAAACTGCGAGAGCGTCGTGGCGAGCTCGGCATGGCCGGGCGGCTCGAAGCGTGAGTAGCCGTTGACGATCGGCTGCCAGTGGCGCGTTGCGTACCACTCGTAGTCCGCGTCGTACCAGGGCAAGGGGTGATTCCTCGCGATCGGCAACGACACGACTGCGGCGCGCGGCAGCGTGGCGAGGTGGTCGTACAGCGGCGAGATGGCCTCGGGCTGCGGCGGCGGCAGTTCGAAGTGCTGCGGTCGCAGCTCCACGAGCGCGACGGCGACCAGGGCCGCGGCCAGCAGGCGCCCGCGAAGCCCCGTCCAGCCGTCGAGCGCGGCACCGGCGAGGCATGCCAGCACCAGCGACACGAGCAGGCCGAAGCGGGCCGGCGCGCGGAACAGCGAGAGACCGGTGCTGCCGGCGAGGAGGTCGAACGGCAGCAGGCCCGCCGCATCGTCTGGCGACGGGCCGAAGCTGAGAAGCAGGCTCACGACGCCGGTGACTGCCAGTTGCGTCCAGATGTCGCGCCGGATGCCCTGTCGCCTCGAGAGGCGCACGCCGCCGGCTCCGGCCAGCAGCAGGACGACGATGCCGGCGTACAGCGTCTGCTCGCCGAAGCTCCAGCGGGGCCTGGTGCTGCCGGCCGCCTTCATCGCGTGGCCGAGGCGCGTGGCGGCCGCGGGCACGACGTAGGAGGGCGCGTCTGCGGCATTGGCGCGCATCTCCGCGAGCGATCCGGGTGCCGTGCCCGAATACGGCCTCGCGAACCAGCCGAGGACCACCGCGACCACGAGCGCGGCGATCGTCGCGTGGACCGCGAACCGCCGCCGGCGATGCGGCCAGACGCAACGCGGCCACCACGTGGCATGGACGAACACGACGAGCACCGCGAGGTACCACGACGCCAGGCTCGTGGTCAGCGCCGACAGCGTCCACCACACCAGGCGCCGCGGCGACGGATGCTCACGCCAGCGATCGAGGTGGTAGATCGCCAGTGGCAGGCCGAAGATCCAGAGCAGCTGCAGATGGCCCGTGTGATGGATCCGCGCGAAGCTGCACGCGGCCAGCACGCCGGCCGCGGCACTGCCGGATCGTCCGAGTCCGCTCCGGCGGCACAGCAGGTGGATGGCGATCCCGAGCAGCGGAAAGGACAGGAGCCATGCCAGGTTGTAGACCAGCGCCGGCGACGCCCCGAGGAGATGGAAGGGCAGCATCGGCAGCGCGATGCCGAACAGGTGCTCGGAGTACGCCAGCGTGCCCGGCTGTGGATGGAAGATGTTGCCGTCGAAGTAGGGCCACGCGCGGCCCGTCAGCACCTGATGGTTCCACGCCAGCGCCCACACGTTCAGGCGAACGTCGCCCCAGTACAGGGCGCGGTCGATGAAGCGGAGGTTGAACACCGGCGCCACGAACCAGAGGGTTGCCAGCGTGACGATCAGGCCGACGGCGAGTGTCTCGCCCCGCCCGACGGTGTGCCCGGGCTGCTGCGGCGTGTTCGGTTCTTCTGTGCTGGCAGGACTGTCGAGAGACATGGCGACGACGATGGAGCCTACCCGAATACGCCAGTGCTCGAGGTCAGGAGCAGGCTGAACACGCGTCCAACGCGTCGAGGCGAAGCAGTTCGCTACGCTCGCCAGGCTTGCGACCGGCGACACGCCCGATCCCTGCAAGGTGTCGACATCGGAGTGACTTTTGCTTTTGGTCGAGCAGCCCGACCCATCGCCGTTCACGTCCGAGCAGGAGGAGTCCATGTCCCATCTGGCTGGTTGGAACCGTCACAGCGTCCGCGCCGCCGCGGTCGCTGTGCTGACGACAGTCTTGCTGGCGCCGGCCGCGCTCGCGTCGCCCATCACGTTCGTCTCGCCGCTCTCGCCAGAGGCCCCCGGCGCAACGGGATCCGGATTCGTGACCGTCGTCTTCGACGGGGATGCGAACCAACTGCGCATCGAGGCGGACTGGACTGGGTTGTCGGGCACCACGACCGTCGCCCACATCCATTGCTGCACGTTGGCGCCGGGCACCGGAACGGTCGGCGTGGCAGTCACGCCAGGGACGCTCCCCGGGTTCCCCGTCGGCACCTCGGCGGGCACGTATGTCTCGCCAGTCCTCGACCTGTCGGACCCGAGCAGGTACACGGCGAGCTTCCTCAACAATTTCGGTGGCGGCACGACGACCGGCGCTGAGGCGGCGCTGCTGGCAGGCATGCTGAACGGATCGGCCTATTTCAACGTGCACACCTCCACGTTCCCGGGAGGCGAGATCCGTGGCTTCCTGTCGC
>CBIHOS010000255.1:0-5995 GCA_966211945.1 uncultured bacterium | reverse complement strand
GACCTGCGGCACGACGTTGGCGACGGCGACGATGCTGCCGCTGGTGCCGCTCAGCAGCCCGGCGTACATCATGCCGGCGACACCGGTCAGCACGCTGAACCCGTCGGTCACGCGTGACAACACGTCCGAGACGTGCGCGATGTTGCCGCTCGAATCCTTGATGCCGACGATGTTGTCGTGGCGTGCGAGGACGGCGACGGTCGTCGCCGCGAGGTCGGCGCCGAACACGGCCGGCTGGTTGTACAGCAGCACCGGAATCGGGCTCGCGTCGGCGACGCGGCCGTAGTGCTCCATCAGCACTTCCTGCGACATGAACCGCGTGTAGGACACGGGCGGCCGCACGAGCGCGTGCGTGGCGCCGTGATCGGCGGCGCGACGACACGCGTCGATCGTCGCGCGCGTCGAGTCGCAGCCGGCGCCGGCGAGCAGCAGCCGGCCCTCGGGCATCGCGTCGCGGGTCGCCCGGATGATGCGGTCGGCCTCGTCGCGATCGACGAGGAAGGACTCGCCGTTGGTGCCGAGGGCGAGCACGCCGTTCAGGCGCGTTCGCATGAGCGCGACGACGGTGTCGCGCAGCGCTCCCGTATCGAGCTCGTCGTCGATGAACGGCGTGGGCAGCGGGGGAAAGACGCCGCGGATCATGGCCTCCATTGTGGCACCAGCGCGCGCGCCGCGCGCGCTTCAGCGTTCGGCATCGGCCGCCAGCATCGCGCCGAGCGTGACGAGCGCGATCGCCACCGCCGGCGCCAGCAGCCACGGCGCGTGCTGCAGCGTGTAGGGCTGGGCCGCGTCCTTGAGCATCGTCCCCCACGACGGCAGCGGTTCGCCGAAGCCCAGCCCGACGAACGAGAGTGTGGCCTCCGCGAGGACGAAGCCCGGCGTCAGCAGCAGCGCCTGGGTGGCGACGACGGGGCGCACCGCGGGCAGCAGGTGCCGGCGCAGGATCCACGTCGGCGAGGCGCCGGCTGCCTCCGCGGCGTGCACGTGGTCGCGGGTGCGCTCGAGCGCCGCCACACCGCGGACCGCCCTGGCCACGACGGGCCAGCCGGCAAGCGCGAGCACGCCCGCCATCAGCGCGAACGACGTCCCGACGCCGAGCGACAGCGGCAGCGCGGCACGCAGGACCAGCACGACGTACAGGGCCGGCCACGCGATGAACAGATCCGCGATGCGCATCAACGTCGTATCCAGCCAGCCGCCGTGCACCCCGGCAAGCAGGCCTGCCGCCAGGCCGATGACGATCGCGCCGGCGAGGCCGGCGACGGTCAGCGCGAGAGAGAGGCGCGCGCCGTGCAGCAGGCGTGTCCAGACGTCGCGGCCGAGGCTGTCGGCGCCAAGAGGCAGGAGCGGTGCCGCCGGATCCGCACCGCGCACGATCGACCCGTCGAACCACGCGAGCGGCACGCGTTGGTCGCGCACGCGGTACTGCGGCGGCAGCCGCTCGATCAGCTCGAGGCGATGGAGTGATGGCGGGGCCAGCGCGAGGTCGGGATGCTGAGCGGTGATCGTTCCGGTCGAGAGCAGTGGGGCGGCAGTGGCGAGCACGGCCATGGCTGCGAGCACCGTGATCCCGGCCATGCGCACCGGTCTGTTCCCGGCCTGCGGGAGGCGTTGCCAGAGAGTAGCGATCACGGCCGCAACCCAGTCGTGGCGGCCGTGCCTACGGGAACGCGGCGCGACGCACTGTCCGTGCGGAGACGAGGGTCGATCGCGAGCAGCGTGGCGTCGCTCGTCAAGGTCACGATGCCGACCAGCGAGGCGGCCATCGCAGCGCATCCGGCGGCGAGGTTGGCGTCGCGGCCGATCAAGGCCTGCCAGGTCAGGAGGCCGAGTCCGCTGCGTGCGGTGATCAACTCCACGGCAAGCGCACCGCTCAACAGATGGCTGGCGACGATGCTGGCGGCGCCGAGGACGGCCGGCAGCGACAGCGGCCAGGCATGCCGCCAGGTCACGGCGCGGCGGGGCACGCCGCGGGCTTCCGCGGCGCGGAGACAGGTCTCGTCCAACGCCATCGTCATCGCGCGCGCCTGCAGGCGTTCGAGCAGCGCGGCGGCCGGCAGCGCGAGCGAGATGGTCATCACGGCAAACGACGGCAGGCCGATGGTCGTGCCGAGAAGCGACAGCAGCAGCGCGATGACGAGAGCCGGCAGCGACAGCAGCACGACCGACGCCGTGGCGATGGCGACCCGCAGCGCGCGACGTCTGGTGCGGCTGGCCAGCACGCCGAGCGGCAGTCCGAGCGCGAGCGCGGCCACCAGTGCGGTGCCCCCGGCTTCGAGCGTGTAGCGGGTGCGCTCGAGGACGAGCGGCAGGACCGGCCGGCCGAACACTGTCGAGTCGCCGAGGTCGAGCCTGGCGGCGCCGGCGAGCCGGCGTCCGAGTCTCTCGAGCACCGGCGCGTCGAGCCCGAGGCGCGTGCGCGTCCGGCTGACCGACGTCCGCGTCGACAGGCCGTCGTCGGGAGCCTCGTCGCCGGGCGCGAGAGCGGTCAGCACGAAGGCCGCGACGAACGCCACCAGCACCAGCAGTACGGCGAAGAGAACCCGGCCCGCGAGTGCGCGCATGGGCGGCTAGCGAGTGCCGAGCTCGGCGGCGTTCCAGAGGACGGCCGGTGAGAGCAGTCCCGGTGTCACGTGCGAGAGGCGGTGGCTGGTGGCCACGGTCACGCGGGGGGCTGCGAACACGAGAACTGGCAGTTCGCGGTCGAGCAGGCGCTGGGCGTCCGCCACGAGCCGGCGCCGCTCCTGTTCATCGGTCACCGACAACTGACGCGTCATGAGCTGGTCGAGCTCGGCTTCCCAGGGCGTCGCGGGCGTGGCCTGTGAGGGATGCCAGAGGTGGAACTGGCCTGACGAGCGCCAGAACTCCATCAGCCCCGACGGATCGGTGTCCGAGGACGGCAGCGCGTGGAACATCGCCTCGTAGGTGCCGGCGCCGAGGCGCTCCTGCAGCCCTTTCGGATCGAGCCCCACGATCTCCATCTGCAGACCGATCTTGCGGAGGGACTCCTGCAGCACGGTAGCGGCTCGCTGACGCACGGTGTGACCCTGTTGGACGAGGACGGTGAAGCGCGCCGGTGCGTCGTAGACGTCCTCGCGCACGCCGTCGCCGTCGCGGTCCCGCACGCCGATCCGGTCGAGCAGTTCGCCAGCCAGCGCCGGCGAGAATGGCCGCGGCGCGATGTCGGCGTGCCACACCTTGTTGCCGGGCGTGATCACCGACGCCACCTGCACGCCGGCGCCGCGATACACGGCGTTCACGTAGGCGGACCGATCGACCGCGTGGGCAATCGCCTCGCGGAGCTCGCGGCGGCGCAGCCAGGCGCGCGCCTCGCCGCCCGGCGCGCCGGGCGCGAGGTTGAACCACAGCATGTCGACGTCGAGCGACGGCCCGAGGTCGAAGAGCTGCAGTCGCTGCTGCGCGGCCAGCGCGCGCGCTTCGGGCAGGTCGTCGGCGCGCAGTTCCGCGGTCGTCAGATCGGCGTCGCCGCTCCGGAGCCGCAGCATCTCGGCATCCTGCGACGGCACGATGTCGAGGCGCAGCCTGGCCAGCCGCGGCAACGGCGTGCCGTCGTCGGCCGTGCGCCAGTAGTGTGGATTGCGGACGAGCGCGATCGCGCCTGCCGATTGCTCGCTGGCGATGGTGAATGGCCCGGCCCCGACCATGCCGGCCGCCGGCGCCCCCGGCGCCCACGCGGCCGCCAGCGTGCCGCTCGCGACGATCGGCGCGTAGCGGGTCCTCGCGATGATGGGCAGCGCATGGAGCGGCCGCAGGCCGGGGCCATAGGGTTCGGCGAACCGGACCACCAGTGTCGCGGCGTCGGTGGCGGTGGCGGTCACAGGCTTGCCGCCGACCGTCAGGCTGTCGGTCAGCGGACTGCCGACGTTCTCGTCGAACACGGTCGCGAGGGAGAACACGACATCGCCGGCGGTGATCGGCGAGCCGTCCGAGAAGCGTGCGCCGGCGCGGAGGGACACGTGGATGCTGCGGCCGTCGGCATCGGCGGTCCATGCCGAGGCGAGCGCGGGTTCGAGCGCCTGCGTCACGTGGTTGACGCGAACGAGCGGCTCATTGATGAGTTGACTGACGATGAGGGTTGCGCGATCGCCGGCGAGCAGACGGTTGAAGCTGCGCGGCTCGGCGCGCATCGTTGCCACTATCTCAGGTTGGGACTGCGACCTGCTGCAACTAACGACAGATAGCGCACTTGCGAGCACGACGCCGACGAGCGAGACGAGCGGGCGGTTCATGCGAAGGGACAACTCCTTGGCTGCGTCGGCCAAGATCTTGACCGATCGATTGCGTGCATTGAACGGGCTCGCGCGTCCTCCGGGTGTCGGCATGGACGGAAAGAACTGTCGCATGCACCGCCCGATCCTGTGTCGGCCTCAGAGAATTCGTGCTGCAGGGCTTGTTCGATTCCGCCGACTATCGGCGTTGATCGCAATTTCTGCAACATGGCACGCCGCGTGAATTGCTGAGACGCGCCGGGACCTGACGCCTTGCCTCCATTGCGCGGTACGCGATGGAGGTGTTCTGGGGCCTCAGTGCCGGAGTCGGCCCTCTCTTCTGGAGTTCACGATGTCGTTCCACCGCTCCCCGGAGCTGCGCGCCGCAGCCGCGCGCCCCTCCATCCTTCGCACCGTTGTCTGGGTGTCCATCGCGTTCGTCATGCTGGCGCTGTCGTCGCCGCTGCAGGCGCAGGGGCACCGGGCCCGCCTGTCGCGCGGCCTGGCGGAAGCGATCGGCGGCGGACGGGCCAAGAGCATCATCCTCTCCGGGTCGCCCGCGCAGGTGCGTGAGATTGCGGCGCGGCACGGCCTGCGGATCGAGAAGCAGCTCGAACGCGGCGCGGTCGTCAGCGTGGCAGATTCTGCCACGCTCAGTCGGCTTGCCGCCGATCCCGCGGTGCCGGTGGTGGCAGAAGATGCCACGGTCTCGGCCCACATGGCCAACGAGATCGTCTCGCTCGGCGCCGACCAGGCGTGGGCGGGTCTCTTCGACCTGCCGGGCGTCACGGGCGCCGGCGTCGGCGTGGCGATCATCGACTCGGGTATCGCCAGCCAGCACGAGGCGCTGCGCGGTCGCGTCGTCGCCTTCGTGGACTTCGTGCAGAGCCGGCAGCGCGGCGTCGATGCGTACGGCCACGGCACGCACGTGGCGGGCATCGTCGCCGGCGACGTCAGCAACAACCAGGGCCGGTTCAGCGGCGTGGCGCCGGGCGCGCACCTGGTCAACCTGCGGGTGCTCGACGCCAAGGGCCAGGGCTCGACGAGCGACGTCATCGCGGCGCTCGACTGGGCGGTCGCCAACCGCGACGCCTACAAGATTCGCATCGTCAATCTGTCGCTGGGCAAGCCGGTGCTGGAGAGCTGGAGCGACGACCCCCTGGTGCAGGCGGTCGAGCGTGCCAGCCGCGCCGGGATCGTGGTGGTGACGACGGCGGGCAACTGGGGGACGCTGCCCGACGGCACGCGGGTGCGCGACGGCATCACTTCGCCGGGCAACGCGCCGTCGGCGATCACGGTGGGCGCGCTCGACACGATGGGCACGGCGGTCCGGAGCGACGACCGCGTCGCCGACTGGAGCTCGCGCGGCGTGACGGCGGTGGATGGCTTCATGAAGCCGGACGTCTCGGCGCCCGGTCGCCGCATCGTCTCGTCGGGTTCGGAGCTGAGCACGCTGGCGCTGAAGAAGGACGCGGTGCGCACGGGCGTTGCGCTGAAGCTGTATCAGCGGCTGTCGGGCACGAGCATGGCGGCGGGCATGGTGAGCGGCGCGGCGGCGCTGGTGCTGCAGGCCAATCCGTCGCTGAAGCCGCACCAGGTGAAGGCGGTGCTGCAGCTGACCGCGTCGCGCGTGGCCGAAGCCGGTGTGGCGGCGGCGGGTGCCGGCGAGATCAACGTCGCGGCGGCGGTGGCGGCGGCGAAGGTCGGCTTCAACGGGCTGCCGGTGACGCAGATCGCCGGCGAGAACGTCGAGCGTGGCGGGCTGA
>CBIHOS010000254.1:0-6045 GCA_966211945.1 uncultured bacterium | reverse complement strand
CGCGGCCGACGCGTGCACGAATGAGCGGCTCGAGGACACGAAACGACGCGTGCACGCCGTCGTCTTCGCCCTTCTCGAACTCCAGTTCGCTCTGGCCCATCGTGTTCGTGACGTGGGCGAGACACAACACCGGCTGCCGCCTCGCGCGGGCGAACGCGTACAGGCCGGCGCACTCCATCTCAACCGCGAGCACGCCCTGAGCGTCCGCCGCCGCGATCGCCGCCGCGGTCTCCCGGAAGGGCGCGTCGGTCGTCCAACTGGCGCCTTCCGCGATGTCGACACCGGCTCTCTCGAGGGCCGCACGTGCCGACGCCACCAGCGCCGGATCGGCGTCGGCGAAGCGTGAGGCCGGCAGGTAGTGGTAGCTCGTGCCCTCATCGCGGAGCGCCCTGTTCACCAGCACGAAGTATGGCGGCACCGCACGCGCACCGATTCGGCCTGCCGACGTGATGCTGAACAAGACGTCACACCCGCTGACGAACATCTGCTCGGCGACGAGCACGGCGTAGGGTGCTCCGACGGCGCAGCCGACCACGCCGATGCATTCACCTGCGAGTTCGAACTCGTACAGCTCCGAGTGGTAGCACGCCCACGTCTCACTGAGCGTGCCGATACCCGTGCGCTTCAGCCACCGCACGATGTCGCCATCGGGATCGAGCAGGCACACCGGTGGCACGCGCAGGCCGGGCAGCTGCCGCTGGCGCCTTGCCTCGCGAAGGACCGTGAGGGGAGCGAAGACGGCCGGCGCGCTCGCATCCTTGCCGTTGAGGATCGGCGCCACGTCCGGTTCACGACGGAAACGCGCGTACACGAAGGGCTGCGTCACGCCCCACGGTGTCCGGTGCTCGTGACGCCTGGCGTCGAGCAGCGCGAACTCCGTGCCCAACTCCTTGGCCAGGGTGTCGGCCGAGTAGCGGGTGACAGGCAGTCCGCTGCACCGTTCGGGACCGTCGAGCGCGAACGTGGCGATGATGACGGCGCCACCGAGTTTGACCGTCTCGAGCAGGTGCGTCCGGTATGTCGCGCGTTCTTCGGCGGTCGTCAGGAAGTGGAACACCGCGCGGTCGTGCCAGATGTCCATCGGCTTCAGCGACCAGGCCGCGGTGACGTCCGATTCGATCCACGTGAAGGCGCCGGCCAGGGCGCCCAGCCGCTCTTGAGCGCGATGCAGGGCGGCTCCCGAGACGTCGAGCACGGCGAGACAGTCCAGACCGCGCGAGGCCAGGGCATCGACCAGCCGTGAGTCCCCGCCGCCGACGTCGAGTACGCACGTCTCCGGCCCCAGGCCGGCAGACTCCAGCATCTCCAGGGACATCGCCGGCAGCGCTTCGAACCAGCTGACGTCCTGCTCGCCTTTGGTGCTGAACACCTGTTGCCAGTGATCCTTGCGGTCCATCGCGGGTGTGGCGTCCTCCTGGACCGTTACGTTAGCGCACTCGCTCGTGCCGACCCATGATCTGGCCTTTGTGGGTGTGTTCCTCGAGCGCTGCCTCGGGGGGTGAACGCCATCTACGCGTCCAATCAGTGCTGGCGCTTGAAGAACTGCACGGCGCGCTCGTGCTTCTCGGCTGCGGCGCGGCTGCGAAAGGTGCCGAGGTTGCGACGTCGCACTCGACGGATGGCTGCCCACGCCCGCCGCTGATAGGAAAGAATAGGAAAGATGGCGTGAGCCAGCAGAGTGGACCCGAACGAGGAGAACCTGATGTCAACGTCCACGACACATCGGACGCGGAAGCGGACAGGCAGGTGGGTATCGAGCGTCACGACCGACTCGACCCACCCGCCGTCCGGAGTCTTCACGGGCTCGGCGGCAAGTATCGCCAGGACCATGGCGCGAAAGGATGTGTCGCCGCGTGGGCTCGGCTCCGCGATTCGAATGATTCAGTACTTCATCAATCGCGGCGGGAAGAGCCTCAGCGCCCGCCGGCGTGCGGAACTCGAGCGCGCGAAGCGGATTCTTCAACGACGGGCTGCAACGCGCGAGCCGGCGGACCGAACACGGCGGTAGAACGATCTCCGGAGCATCCAACTACACCTGCAGGAGATTCCGATCGCGGAGGGCACCATGACTGAACAGACGAAGCCTGAGGAGCCGGACGCTGACGAGACCAACGCGGCAGAAGACGGCGGTCCTGCGTTCCAACGCACGCCTGGCAAGGCAGAAGGCGAGGATCCTGACAACCCCGACGGCAGGCCGCAGGATACGCAGGCGGATCAGGAGGAGAACATGGTGTCGGAAGGGCAGCCAGTGGCGCCGTCCGAGGCCGAGGACGATGGCGGGGAGCCAAACCCAGGGCGATGACACGAGCGTTGTGTCCGCTCATTTCTGCAGCCAGAGCTGCCTGGACCGCTTCGCTGCCAATCCGGACGCGTTTCTCGAGCCGAAGGTGCCGGCAGCGACGAGCACAGCAGACATGGGGCGTGAGTACACGTGCCCGATGGACCCCGAGGTGCGTCAGCGTGGACCTGGGGCGTGCCCGAAGTGCGGCATGGCGCTCGAGCCTATCGACGTGTCGCCACTCATGAAGACCGAGTGGACCTGCCCCATGCATCCCGACGTCGTGCGCGACGAACCGGGCGCATGCCCGATCTGTGGCATGGCGCTCGAGCCACGCACCGTCACTCTCGAGGAGACCAATCCAGAGCTCGACGACATGTCGAGGCGCTTCCGGTGGTCTGCCTGGATCACGGCGCCCATCCTCGCATTCATGGTGTCGGAGTTCCTGCCTGGCAGGCCCCTGCAGACCGCGCTCCCGCACGGCTCCATGAACTGGATGCAGATGGCGCTTGCCGCCCCCGTGGTGCTCTGGGGCGGATGGCCGTTCTTCGTGCGCGGCTGGGCGTCGCTCGTCAACCGCCACTTGAACATGTTCACGCTGATTGCGCTCGGGGTCGGCGCGGCGTTCGGCTTCAGCGTGGTCGCGACGCTCGCGCCCGGCCTCTTCCCCGCGTCCTTCCGCAGCATGGGCGAGGTCGCCGTCTACTTCGAGCCTGCCGCGGTCATCGTCGTACTGGTACTGCTTGGGCAAGTGCTCGAACTGCGGGCGCGTTCCCGCACGAGCACCGCGATCCGGAACCTCCTCGGCCTCGCGCCGAAGACTGCGCGTCGCATCGAAGCGGACGGCTCAGAAGTCGACGTGCCGCTGGAGCGCGTCGCCGTGGGTGACCGCCTGCGGGTGCGGCCGGGTGAGCGCGTGCCGGTCGACGGTGCCGTCATCGATGGCACGACCACGATCGACGAGTCGATGGTGACGGGCGAGCCGATTCCCGTGGAGAAGACGGCCGACGCGGTGGTGACCGGCGGCACTGTGAACGGTACGGGCGCGTTCGTCATGGAGGCCCGCCGGGTGGGCAGCGACACCCTGCTGGCGCAGATCGTCCGCATGGTGAGCGAGGCCCAGCGCTCGCGGGCGCCCATCCAGCGGCTTGCTGACACGGTGTCTGCCTGGTTCGTGCCGTTCGTGATCGCGATTGCGGTCGTCACCTTCGTCGTCTGGTCGCAGCTTGGACCAGAACCGCGCCTCGCGCACGCGCTCGTGAACGCCGTCGCCGTGTTGATCATCGCGTGTCCGTGTGCGCTGGGGCTTGCCACGCCGATGTCGATCATGGTCGGCACCGGCCGCGGCGCCGAAGCGGGCGTGCTGATTCGAAGCGCCGAGGCGCTCGAGGTCCTGGAGAAAGTCACCACGATTGTGGTCGACAAGACCGGCA
Source organism: uncultured bacterium (assembly GCA_966211945.1). Lineage (GTDB taxonomy): Bacteria > Acidobacteriota > Vicinamibacteria > Vicinamibacterales > Vicinamibacteraceae > Luteitalea. Next base: position 2,334 of record CBIHOS010000254.1, on the reverse strand, counting down.
CGCTGACGGAAGGCAAGCCGCGCCTGGTCACCGTTGAGCCCCAGCCGGGCATGGACACGGCCACGCTGCTCGGTCTGGTGGCGAGCCTCGAGAACGTGAGTGAGCATCCGCTTGCCGCCGCGATCATCGGAGGCGCGCGGGAGCGTGGGGTGGCGCTGACCGATGTGCAGGACTTTCGCTCGGTGACCGGCAAGGGCGTGACCGGCAAGGTGGACGGCCGCGTGGTCTCCATCGGCAATCTGCGTCACCTGGAAGATCTCCAGATTGACCCAGGAACCCTTCACGAGCGAGCGGAGGAGCTCAGGGCCGACGGACAGACGGTGATGTTCGTTGTGGTCGACGGTCGCCCGGCTGGACTCGTGGGTGTGGCAGATCCCATCAAGGCCACCACCGCCGAGGCCATTCAGGCGCTCCATCGAGAGGGCATCAAGGTGGTCATGCTCACGGGCGACACGCGAACCACCGCCAACGCCGTGGCCCGCGCGGTCGGCATCGATGCGGTGGAAGCCGATGTCCTCCCCGACGGCAAGGCCGCCGTCGTGAAGCGTCTTCAGGAGCGCGGCGAACGGGTGGCGATGGCTGGAGACGGCATCAACGACGCGCCTGCACTCGCCGCCGCCGACGTCGGGATCGCGATGGGCACCGGCACGGACGTCGCCATCGAGAGCGCAGGCGTGACACTCGTGAAAGGCGATCTCCGCGGCATCGTGCGCGCACGGCGTCTGAGCCGTCTGACGATGAAGAACATTCGGCAGAACCTGTTCTTCGCCTTCGTCTACAACGTGCTCGGTGTGCCCGTCGCCGCCGGCGTGCTCTACCCGTTCTTCGGCGTGCTGCTGAGCCCCATCGTCGCGAGCGCCGCCATGACGTTCAGCTCCGTCTCGGTCATCGGGAATGCCCTTCGACTCCGGCGCGCGTCCTTGTGACAAGCGCGCTCGCCTTGGTCGCTTCGTTGCCACATCCGTCGCGGGTGAACGGGTGCGGGCGTTCGTCCCAGACGCGCTGCCGCCCTCCCCATCCAGTCTCGACCTGGCCAGCCTGCTCGGCCCGCTGACGGAGCTGAGCGTGCGCTGGGGCGGCCGGCCGGCATCATCATGCTGCTGCCGAGCCAGGATCTCTTCCGCTACGCTGTTGCCGCGGAGCCCGTTGGAGCGGGCGTCGTGACGTTGCCTGGCCATGAGGGCATCCTTACGGTCGCCGATGCGTGCCTACCACCGATGACACAACTCGCTGTGTACGGTCACGCCTTCTTGCGACGTGTGCTCGCGCCGACGGGCTTTCGCGGCCGACCCCCGAGCCGACCATTCGCTCGTGATGCCCGTGCCTTGGCGGGGGTGCGCCTGGCACCCACCAGCGCGGCCACCCCGACGATCTCTACGCTGCCGGTGCCGGCGTCAGAGAACCGAGCCACGCGCAGACGTGCGTCTGGCTTGCTGGATGGATGCTCCACCAGGTACGCCTTGAGCACCGCGCGGATCGCACGTTCGGCCTTGGCCTGCGTGTCGGCGGCCGCGTAGACGGGGAGCCCGGGCACGTACGCGCTGACGGCACCATCTTCCTCGGTCTCGAGCACGATGGGATAGAGCATGGTCATTGAACACCTGCCTCCCGCAGGATGCGCGCGCCAAGTCGCCCGGCATCTTTCTTCGTGTGCACCGCCACCCACACTTCCTTGCCTGTGACGGGGTTCCTCAGCAGCAGATGGCTGCCTTTGCCGGACCGGACCTCGACGAACCCAGCGGTCTTCAGCTTGCGGATCACCTCGGCCCAGGTCACCCGAGCAGTATAAACCTATCGGTAGGTTTCACGATGGTTCACACGCGTAGACGCGTCTCGACGGCAAAATGCAGCAGTCCGTCAAGGGCTTGCTCCGTAGCGGAAGTGAAGGTTCCTTCCCGGGTGCCGACGCCATTCGAGATCAGCCCCAGAGTTCAGCGACTGGACCCTTCAACAAGCCGGCTTCATGCGCCGTTGACGAAGAAGGTTGTGACGACGAGGCGAGATGGCGTGCCAGAAAGCCAGGTAAACGGCTGAACAGGAAAGACTTACGGTGGTGAGCCGGGAAGGAATAGAAACGTAAGAAGAGGCTTTCGTTAACTTACTGACGGCATGGGGGTTCTGGCGTTAAACCCTTGAGCGGCAGTACGTTGGCGATTCGACGCGAGTGGACAGGCGTCGACCGGACACGCCCGAAATCGACCTGGTTTGTGGAGACATTGTGGAGACGAACGGCTCAGAGGAACGCCGCTTCCGCGTCCTCTGCGGTAGTCGGCACCCGCGCCATCGTCAGCCTCGGCTCAACGCCTTTGCAACGGAGACCCCGAAGGCATGCAC
>CBIHOS010000253.1:0-6066 GCA_966211945.1 uncultured bacterium | reverse complement strand
CGAAGGCCTGGCGCAGCAGGTACTGGCGGCACTCCGGATTGGCCAGGTGCCGGTAGATCGCCAGCACGATGTTGTTGGCGACCAGCGATTCGGAGGCGGCGAAGAAACCGAGGTTGCGCTTCACCATCCGCCGCTCGTCCTCGGTGAGCCCGTCGCGCGATCGCCACAGCGCGATGTCGGCCTGCATCGCCACCTCGGTCGGCATCCAGTGGTTGTTGCACGCCGCCAGGTAGCGCTCCCACGCCCAGCGGTACTTGAGCGGCAGCAGCTGGTTCACGTCGGCGCGGCAGTTGATCATCGCCTTGTCGTCGACGCGTAGCCGGCCGCCGTCGCGGTCGATGTCGCCCAGGCCGGTGGCGGCCTGCGGATCTGTCGTCGGGGCGATCACTGGCACACCTCGCAGCTGGCGTCGCCGATCGTGCACGACACGGCATCCAGCGGCGTCGCCGCCACGGCGTTCAGGCGCCGATCGGGGCCGGCCATCGCCGCCCGCTCGACGTGGGTCGCGGCCCGCGACCGCAGGTAATAGGTCGTCTTCAGGCCGCTGCGCCAGGCGAGCCGGTACATCGCGTCCAGCCTCGGCCCGTCGGGGCGATCGACGTACAGGTTCAGCGACTGGGCCTGGTCGATCCACTTCTGACGACGAGCCGCGGCCTCGACGAGCCACGCCGGCTCGATCTCGAAGGCGGTCGCATAGAGGGTGCGCAGCGGCGCCGGCACCCGATCGATCGCGGCGAGACTGCCGTCGTAGTACTTGAGGTCGTTCACCATCACCTCGTCCCACAGGCCGGCCGCCTTCAGGTCGGCGACCAGCCACGGATTGACGACCGTGAAGTTGCCGGACATGTTCGATTTCACGTACAGGTTCTGGAAGGTCGGCTCGATCGACTGGCTCACGCCGCAGATGTTGCTGATCGTCGCGGTGGGCGCAATCGCCAGCACGTTCGAGTTGCGCATGCCGGTGTCGGCGACGCGCCGGCGCAGCGGCTGCCAGTCGAGGGTCGCCGATCGCTCGACCGCCACGTCCTCGCCGCGTTCGCGGTCGAGCAGCGCCACCGAGTCGCACGGCAACACGCCACGGCTCCACAGCGACCCCTCGAACGTCTCGTAGCGGCCGCGTTCGGCGGCCAGGTCGACCGACGCCTCGACGGCGTGGAAGGCGACCTGCTCCATGCTCGTGTCGGCAAACCGCATCGCCTCTGGTGAGGCGTACGGCAGGCGGAGCTGGTGCAGCGCGTCCTGGAAACCCATCACCCCGAGGCCGATCGGCCGGTGCCGCAGGTTCGAACGCCGCGCCTGCGGGATCGTGTAGAAGTTGATGTCGATCACGTTGTCGAGCATGCGGACGGCGGTGTGCACGGTGCGCCGCAGCTTCGCCGGATCGAGGCCGTGCGCGGTCACGTGCGCGGCCAGGTTGACCGATCCGAGGTTGCAGACCGCCACTTCATCGTCGGCGGTATTGAGGGTGATCTCCGTGCAGAGATTGGAGGAGTGCACGACGCCGGCGTGCTGCTGCGGCGATCGGACGTTACAGGCGTCCTTGAAGGTCAGCCACGGATGGCCGGTCTCGAACAACATGGTCAGCATGCGCCGCCACAGATCGAGGGCGCGCACCCGCTTCCAGACGCGGACCTCGCCGCGCGCCGCGGCCGCTTCTGCCGCCGCGTAGGCCTGGGCGAACGCCGCGCCGTAGGCGTCGTGCAGCGCCGGCCACTCGTCGGGCGAGAACAGCGTCCACGGCCCGTCGGCCTCGACCCGCTGCATGAACAGGTCGGGAATCCACAGCGCGGTGTGCATGTCGTGGGTGCGTCGCCGGTCGTCGCCGGTGTTCTTCCGCAGGTCGAGGAACTCTTCGACGTCGATGTGCCATGGCTCGAGATAGGCGCAGACCGCGCCGGCCCGCTTGCCGCCCTGGTTGACGGCGATGGCGGTGTCGTTGGCAACCTTGAGGAAGGGCACGATGCCCTGCGATTCGCCGTTGGTGCCCTTGATCCGCGCGCCGAGCCCGCGCACCCGCGTCCAGTCGTTGCCCAGTCCGCCGGCGTACTTGGAGAGCAGCGCGTTGTCCCTGACCGCGGCGAAGATGCCGTCCAGCTCATCGGGCACCGTCGTCAGGAAGCACGACGAGAGCTGCGGGCGCCGCGTGCCGGCGTTGAACAGCGTCGGTGTCGAGCACATGAAGTCGAACGACGAGAGCAGGTCGTAGAAGTCGATCGCCCGCGCCTCGCGGTCGTCCTCGCGCAACGCCAGGCCCATCGCCACCCGCATGAAGAATGCCTGCGGCAGCTCGATGCGTGTGCCGTCGTGGTGCAGCACGTAGCGGTCGTACAGGGTCTGCAGGCCGAGGAACTGGAACTGGCGATCGCGGCGCGGGTCGATCGCCGCGGCCAGCCGGTCCAGGTCGAACGACGCGAGCTCCGGCGTCAGCAGTTCGGTTGCGATGCCCTTACGCACGAACGCGGGGAAGTAGCGCAGGTAGTCGACGCTGGCGCCGGCGTCGCGCGTGCCGAGCACGGCGGTCGCGGCCTCGGCGACCAGGTCGTCCAGCAGCAGCCTCGCCGCCACGTAGGTGTACGCCGGATCGACGTCGATGAGGGCGCGGGCCGCCATGATCGTCGCGACCTGCAGCTCGTGCTCCGGGATGCCGTCGTAGATGTTGCGCTGCGCATCGGCATGGAGCCGTTCGACCGACACGCCGGTGAGGCCGTCACACGCGCGGTCCATCCGCGCCCGCCAGGCCGCTTCGTCGAGCGGTTCTTCGCGGCCGTCGCGACGACGCACGCGCGGCAGCGGTGGCGCGGTGAGGACGGCCGCCTGGCGGCGCGCCTCGGCCCGGGCTTCGCGATAGAGCACGTAGGCCCGCGCCACCTTGTGGTGTTCGGCCCGCATCAACGCCAGTTCCACCTGGTCCTGGATGTCCTCGATGTGCAGGGCGCGGGCCGCGTCGGCCCGCCGCGTCAGCGCGACGGTGACCGCCGCCGTCAGCGACGCGACCAGATCGTGGACGCGGGCCGAGCCGGTCGCGCTCGGGCCTTCCACGGCGAGGAAGGCCCTGGCGATCGCGGCGCTGATCTTGCCGGGATCCCAGTCGCAGACGACGCCCGATCGCTTGATGACGCGCAATACGACGGCGTCGTCGTCATGCGAAGGGACGTCCAGTCGCGAAACTGGGGGGAACGTGGCAACCGACGGACTGGACATCGACTCCTCCTGGATCGGCGCGGGAGGAGGACGCCGCGGGACGGTCGGCCCCAGCGGGAGCCGCATGTCGGCAGGCGCACTCGGGGATCCCCGCCCGAGAACGAAAGTTCGGGTTCACGGCAGGTCTCCTGGCTTGCGGGTCGTCGCTCGGTCCGCCGGCCTTCCCGGTGCGGTGCACCAGTGGCGCGTACAGGCGGATGGCTCGCCGCTCACAGTTGCGGAGTCAGCTCCGGACTTGCCGCGGCGACCGCGACGCACCGGATTCCCTCTTTCGCCCAATCGACATGATTGGCGACCGTGAACGCAATATCTAGTATCACGCCAGCAGAGCGTGTCAATAGGTGGGCCTGTTTACGCCGAGAACCGCTCACTCGCCCTTCAGCGTGCTGGCCGGATCGACCATCGCGCCGCGACGGGCCGAGACCACGCTCGCCAGCGCGCCGGCCGCCAGCAGGCCGAACGCCATCGTGGCGTGGGTGGCGAGATCGAGCGGCCCGACGCCGTACAACTGCGAGGCGATCACGCGCGTGAGGCCGGCCGCCGCGGCCAGGCCGATGACGACGCCGATCGCCACGAGTGCGAGTGCCTGCCGGACGAACATGCCGACGACGGTGCGGCGCGACGCGCCCAGCGCCAGACGCAGCCCAATCTCCCGGCGCCGCTGCGTGACGGCGTAGTCGACCACGCCGTACGTGCCGATGAGCCCGAGCACGAAGGCCAGCGTCCCGGTGAGGCCGAGCAGCAGCAGGGTCATCGTGGCCCGCGCCATCGCGCGCCGGTGCAGGTCGCCCATCGTCTGCACGCCGGCCATCGACAGCTCCGGGTGGGCCAGCCAGATTGCCTGCTGAAGATCGCGCAGGAACGCCGCGTCACCGGCGCGCGAACTGCGGACGACGAACGACGCGGTCGGAACCGCCCGCGGCCCGTAGACGACCGTGTCGGGCGCCGGCTGGTGCAGTCCGTCGTGGTGGACGTCGGCGACCACGCCGACGATCTCGTCGCCCGGGTCGTTGCCGAACGCGCTGATGCGCCGTCCGAGCGCGGCGGTGCGTGAGCCGAACTCGCGCCGCGCGAGTCCGTCCGACATCAGCATCACGCGCCGCTGGTTCTCGACATCGTCCCAGGTCAGGCCGCGGCCGGCGACAATCGGCGTCTGCAGCGCCTCGTAGTAGCCGGGAGAGACCTGCTGGATCTCCCACGTGCGAACGACGCCATCCGGCGACGGGCGGCCGTCGACGTAGGGGACCAGCGCGATCTGCCGGCCGTCGCCGTCGAGCGGCAGGCCGTCGTTGCCCGACGAGAACCCGACGGCGGTCACGCCGCCGACCGCCGACAGGCGCTCGAGAATCGCGCGCTGCGTCTGCAGCAGACGGGCCCGGTTGGCGGCGCCCGCCTCGCCGGCCAGCGGATCGAGCCTCGGCACGGTCAGGCGGAACGTCTGCGCCGTCTCCGGGTGGCCGACGCCAGGATCGACGCGCCGCAACTGCGTGAACGTGCGGATCATCAACCCCGATCCGACGAGGAGAATCAGCGCGATCGCGACCTGTCCCACGAGCAGCGCCTGGCGGATGCGGCTCACGCCACGTTCCTCGCCGATCGACCGGCCGCCCTGCAGGGCATCGGCCTGGCGCGGCGCGCGGAAGGCCAATTGCACGACGGGCACGACCGAGAAGAGCATCGTGGCCAGTGCCGCGACGAGCGCGGCGACCAGCACGCTCAGCGCGTCGACGCGGACGTGCATGACCTGCGGCAGCTCGTCGGCCGCCAGCCACAGCACCAGCGGCAGACTGACGTACGCCACGCCGACGCCGACCAGCGCGCCGGCCACGCCGAGCAGCGCACTTTCAGTGAGCACGACGCGGGCGATCGCGACCCAACCGGCGCCGAGTGCCGACCGCAGGACCAGTTCCGGGCGGCGCGACTGGCTGCGCACGAGCATCAGGTTGGCGACGTTGGCGCAGGCGATGACCAGGAGCAGGCCAATCGTGCCCATCAGCAGCCACAAGGTCTCGCGCAGGTCGCCGACCACGGCGTCCTTCAGCGGGCGCACCATCGGCGTGGCCCGCAGCTCGCGGCGCTGGGCAGTCCGGTTGAACTCCTCCCAGAGCAGCGGCACCATCCGCGCCACGTCGGCATTTGCCTGATCCAGCGTCACGCCCGGCTTGAGACGCGCGATGGCCTTCCCGTCCCCGGAGGGATATCGCGCCTCGGCCCGCACGAACTGCTGCGGATAGAACACGTCGGCGTCGTAGTCGAAGAAGCGGAACGTGCGCGGCAGCACGCCGATGATCTCGCGCGACACGCCCTCGACGATGAGTGTCCGTCCAACCGGATTGGTGCCGCCGAAGCGCCGCTGCCAGTAACCGTGCGAGATGATGACCGTCGGCGCCGCGCCCGGCGTGTCGTCGCCGGCATCGAAGTTGCGGCCCAGCACCGGCGTGGCGCCCAGGATCGCCAGGACCTCGTAGGTCATCTCGAGACTGGCCACTGACTCCGGCTCGCCGGCGCCGGTGATGGTGACGGGCGAACTGTCCCAGTCCCAATGGCCGATCGCGTCGAACGTCCGGTTGTGGTCGCGGTACCCGAAGTACATCGCCGGCGATGCCGACGAGGCCGACGTACCGGAACTGGGCGCGTACGCCGCCGTCTCGACGAGACGATCCTGCGCCGGGTAGGGCAGCGGCCGCAGCAGCACGCCGTTGACGACGCTGAACATCGCCGTCGTGGCGCCGATGCCGAGTCCGAGCGTGAGGACGGCGACGATCACGAACGCGGGTGCGCGCATCAGGGCGCGCAGACCGAACCGCACGTCGCGGACGGTGTTCTCGACCGCCGCGGCGCGGAACTCGTCGCGCGTCCGCTCAC
>CBIHOS010000252.1:0-6089 GCA_966211945.1 uncultured bacterium | reverse complement strand
TCCGCGGTCCATCCCTCGAACGTGCGCGCCATCCGCTGCCGCAGGCTGCCGCGGTGCAACGGGCACAGCTTCTCGGACACATCGTCGCCGCGCTTGAGGTATTCGGTGTACACCGGACAGCCATCGACCGGGCGCATGTACGAGATGCGGCACAACGTCTCCTCGTGCAGACCGGCGGGCCGCTCGAACGCCTCCGGACGACGGACACGCGCTGCGCGGCGCATGAAGTCGGCCCAGATCGGCAGGGCGTACCGCGAACCGTATGCGTCGCGTCCGATCGTCGCGGGCTGATCGAATCCGACCCAGACGCCCACGACGAGCGACGACGAGAACCCCACGAACCACGCGTCCTTGAAGTCGTCGGTGGTGCCGGTCTTGCCGCCCACCGGGAAGCGGACGCCCATGCGCCGCGCTCCTGCCGCGGTGCCGCGTTCGACGACGTCCTGCATCATCGTCACCATCTGGAACGCCACTTCCGGCGACAGGACGTTTTGCCGCTGCACGCCGTTCGTGAACGCCGTGGCGCCGTCCGCATCGACGATGCGGACCAGGCCGCGTGGCCGCACGGCGGCGCCGCCGTTGGGGAAGATCGCGAAGGCGGTCGTCAGTTCGAGGGGAGTGACCAGGCCGGTGCCGAGCGACAGCGACGGCACGTTCGGGAGGTCGCCGAGCCCGGCGTCGGCCGCCAATCGCATGACCCGCCGCGTGCCGACGCGCTGCTGGAGCAGCGTCGCGGCGCGGTTGTTCGATTCGATGAGCGCAGCCCGCAGCGTCAGTGACGCCGCGGTCTGTCCGGCGGCATTCTGCGGCGCCCACTCGTCGGGCCCTTGCGGCGCGATGCGGTCCAGCCCGTCGAGCACGCTGACGGGCGAGAAGCCGTGCTCGAGCGCGGCGGCAAACAGGAGCGGCTTGAACGCCGAGCCCGGCTGTCGTCGTCCCCGCGTCGCGCGGTTGAACGGCGATTTGGCCGCGTCGCGGCCGCCGGTGAGCGCCAGCACGTCGCCGGTCTCGGGGTCCATCGCCACCAGCGCCGCCTGGAGGTCGCGCTTGCCGAAGCGCCCCAGCCCTTCCCGGACGACGCGGTCGGCCATCTCCTGCAGGGCCGGGACGATGGTCGTGTCGACGCGCCATTCCGGCGGGTGGTCGCCGCCGACCGCATCCCGGAACAACTGCCGCACGTAGGCGCGCGCATAGGCGTCGCTGGCGCTGCTGGCCGGCCGATACGGGCGCACCCGCAGCCGCGCTCGCTTCGCCGAGCGTTCCTCGTCGGCCGAGATGAAGCCGGCCTCGCGCATCCGGCCCAGGACCACGTGGCTGCGCGCCAGCGCACCGTCGAAGTTGGACCATGGCGACAGCGCCGCCGGCGCCCGGGCCAGTCCGGCGATGAACGCGCACTCGGCCAGCGACAGTGACCGGGCCGGTTTGCCGAACACGCGTTGCGCCATGTTCTCGACGCCGTAGACTCCGGCGCTCAAGTAGATGCGGTTCAGGTACAGCTCGAGAATCTGCGCCTTCGACAGTTGCAGTTCCAACTGGATCGAGAGCGCGGCCTCGCGCAGCTTCCTGACGTAGCTCTTGCGGTTGGTCAGGAACAGCGTGCGAGCCAACTGTTGGGTCAGCGTGCTCGCGCCCTCCGATCGGCCGGTGAACGTGTTGCGGTAGACCGCCCGGGCGAGACCGATCGGGTCGATGCCTGGGTGCAGGTAGAACCGGTGGTCTTCCACCGCGATGAACGCCTGCTGCAGGTGCGGAGCGATGCCCGAGAGGGGGACGTCGCGCCGCTGTTCGTCCAGCCGGAACCAGCGCCGGCCGTCGGCGGTGTGGAACCAGGTGTCGCCGATGCCGCGGGTCAACTGGTGCACCGCCCAGGTCTGTTTCCAGATCCACGCCGTGCCGGCGCACACGGCGATCGCGCCGGCCAGGATGACGACACGGATCAGGCGAGACTGCGCCGCCAGCCACGCTCGGGCACGACCGATCACCCGTGTAGTGTCGCTCACGGGGCGATTCCGGCGGCGCGTGCCGGCTGAGCCGTCGTACGATGTCGCCCGAGGAGACCGACAGATGTCACGGGCATTCCAGACCAGCAGCGCTCTCACCCTGTTCCTGGCGGCCACGATACCGGCAGCAGCCCAGGACCACGTCCATCGATGCGTGGACGATGCCTGCACCGCGACGTCCCTGTTCGACGACGCGCCGCAGGGTGGCAGCAGTACCGGGTCCGACGCGCTCGCTGTGCCGCGCTACGGCGCGTGGGGCTTCGACCTCACCGGAATGGACCGCAGCGTCGAGCCGGGCGACGACTTCTTCAGGTTCGTCAACGGCGCCTGGGCCGCCCGCACCTCGATTCCCGCCGACCGCAGCAGCTACGGCGCGTTCGCCGTGCTGCGTGACGTCGCCGAGAACCAGGTCCATGCCCTGCTCGACGAGTGGGCCGCGAGCCGCACACTGGCTGCCACGAGCGACGAGGGCAAGGCGGCCACGGTGTACCGCGCGTTCATGGACGACGCGGCCATCGAGAAGCTGGACGCCTCGCCCCTGGCGCCGCGCCTCGCAGCGATTCGCGCCGCCTCGAGTCGCGAAGCTCTCGCTGCCCTGATGGGCAAGGCGCCGACCGGCCCGGGCGCGTCGTTCTTCGGCGTGCGCGTCGGCGACGACGTGAAGGATCCGGAGCGATACACCCTCTACCTGAGTCAGAGCGGGTTGGGGCTGCCCGACCGCGAGTACTACCTCCGCGAGAACTTCGCCAGGCAGAAGGCCGAGTACGAGAAGTACGTCGCCCGCCTGCTCACCCTGGCCGGCTGGACCACGCCGGACACCCACGCGGCGGCAATCGTCGCGATGGAGACGCGCATCGCCGAGGCGCACTGGCCGCGGGCCGAGAGCCGTAATCGCGACAAGACCTACAACCCGATGACGTGGGCCGAACTGGCCGCCGCGGCGCCCGGCTTCCCGTGGCCGGCGTTTGCCGGGGCTGCCGGCATCGACACGTCGCCGCGTGCCGTCGTCGCGCAGAACACGGCCGTGCCGAAGATCGCCGCAGTATTCGCCGAGACGCCGGTCGGGACGCTGCAGGCGTGGCAGGCCTTCCGCACCGTCGATCAGGCGGCGCCCTATCTCTCGCGGCGCTTCGTCGACGCCAACTGGGAGTTCCGCTCGAAGTTCCTCCAGGGCGCCCAGGAACAGCGGGCCCGCTGGAAGCGCGGTGTGCAGGTCACCGAGAACGCCATGGGCGAAGCCATCGGGCGCACCTACGTCGCCCGCTTCTTCCCGCCCGAGTCGAAGTCGAAGATGGAGCAGTTGGTCGCGGATCTCCGCGCCGCGATGCGCCGCCGCATCGAGGGGCTCGACTGGATGGAGCCCGCGACAAAGGCCGCCGCGCTCGAGAAGCTCGCCGCCTTCGACGTCAAGATCGGCTATCCGAGCAAGTGGCGCGACTACGCCGCGTTCCAGCCGCGCCCCGGCGATGCCTATGGCAATGTCGAGCGCGCCGCGGCGTTCGAGTGGGCGTTCGATCTCGGCCGCCTCGGGCGCAAGGTGGACGACGAGGAATGGGGCATGACGCCGCAGACCGTCAACGCCTACTACCAGTCCGCCAAGAACGAGATCGTCTTCCCCGCCGCCATTCTCCAGCCGCCGTTCTTCGATCCGAAGGCCGACACGGCGATCAACTACGGCGCCATCGGCGGCGTGATCGGCCACGAGATCACGCACGGCTTCGACGACCAGGGCCGCAAGTCCGATGCCCGGGGCGTGCTGCGCGACTGGTGGACGGCCGACGACGCCAAGCGGTTCGAAACGCAGGCCGACCGGTTGGGCGCGCAGTACGAGGCCTATCAGTTCCCATCGCTGCCGGGCCTGAAGCTCACCGCACGGATCGGCATGGGCGAGAACATCGCCGACCTGGGCGGTGTCCTCCTCGGACTCGAGGCGCACACGCTGTCGCTGAAAGGCGCGGAGCCGCCGGTGCTCGACGGATTCACTGCGCGTCAGCGCATCTTCCTCGGCTGGACGCAGGTCTGGCGGACGCTGTTCCGGGACGATGCGCTGCGCCAGCAGATCGTCAACGGCCCGCACTCGCCGGGCTTCATCCGGGCATACGCGCCGCTGCGCAACGTCGATGCCTGGTACGAGGCGTTCGACGTCGTGCCGGGACAGTCGCTCTACCTCGCTCCCGATCAGCGCGCCCGCATCTGGTAGGCCGCATGGCCCCGCGCGCGACGATCAGCGCAGCCGCGTGGCCAGCACGTTGCTGCCGGCCGCCCACACGTCGGCGCCGGCATCGCCGTACATCGCCCGCTCCACCACGATTGGGGCGGGCGACGGACCAAGGCTCTCGATCAGCGCGCCGAACCGCCTGCCGGCCGCAGCCGGGAACTCGTCACCGACGCTGACGCCGAAGCGGCTGTTGGCGCCGACCGTGAACGTACGGGTCTGCACGGCGCTGCCGTCCTCGAAGAGCAACGTGACCTTGACCGTGGCGGCGGTACCGCCTGGATTGGCCACCAGGTAGTACGTCGCCTTCGCCACCGGCGTCGTCGCCACTTCCCCGTCGCCGACGGCCCAGGCCACGCCGGTCGTCGTGGTCCCCGGCGAGTTGTGCGCTTCGGTCCAGCTGCGACTGTCGCCCGGCCACCACATCGATCGCTCCACGACGATCGGCACGTCGTTGGTGGATTCGACGACCATCGACACCGCCGTATTCGCGAGCGCCTCGGCCTCCTGATCGACCCAGATCGTGTATCGCCGCGCGGCCCCGATTTCGTAGGTGCGCCGGAGACGCGTGCCGTCCGGCAACAGGTACGAGACGTCCACCGTCGCGGCGGTTTCCGACGGATTGGCCAGGAGCAGGAACATGTCGAAGAACGGTCCCGTCATCCCCTCGGCGAGATACCACGCGGTCGCCGCAGCCGTGACGCCAGCGCTCTCGTGTCCGGCCTGGAACATCGTGCTGCCCGGCGTGTAGTACATGGCCCGCTCGACGATGATGCCGCTGCCGTCGGTCGTCTCGAGCACGGCCGACACGTCGGTGTCGGCCAGCAGCGTCTCGCCGTTGCCGAACACTTCGTGATCCACCCAGATGTTCGTCCGCGATCGCGGCGCGAGCGTGTAGGACTTCTCGAGTGGCGGTCCGACCGGCCGCAGGAACCGGACGTCGACGACGACCGGCGCCGACGAAGGGTTCTGCAGCAGGTAGAAGAGATCGAAGCCGCTGTGCGTCGCGCCTTCGGCCAGATACCAGCGCGGCGCCGGGCTCGCCACGCCGGTCTCCGCGTGCGACCCGTAGATGCGGCCCTGCGCGTCCCGCCAGCTGACGGTGCGGTCTACGGCCAACGGCTGGTCGGCGGTCACGACGGAGGCAAACGCACTCGAGGCGAGAGCAGGCACGTCGCCTGGCCGCACGGTACGGCTCGACAGCGGCGGCACGCTGAGCGTCATCGTCACGACAGGCTGATCGTCGCGCAGGAAGTCGATGGACGTGTTGGCCGCACCCCCGCCCGGGTTCGCCAGCACGATCGCCGTGTCGAAGAACGTGCTCGCGACTCCCTCGGCCAGATAGCGCGTGAAGACGGTGGGCGCCGGAGCGTCCTGGGTGAAACTCGCCGTGACCGTCGTGGCGCTGGAGAGCGTCACGGTGCACGTGCCGACGCCCGAACAGCCGGCGCCGCTCCAGCCGGCAAACCCGCTCCCAGCCGCAGGTGCGGCGGCCAGCGTCACCACCGCATTCGCTGCCATCGCCTTCTCACACGTCGTGCCGCAGGCGATGCCGGCCGGCGAACTCGACACCGTGCCGGCGCCATTGCCGGTGCGAGTGACGGTCAGCGTCACAGGAGCTGGCGCCGGACCGCCGGTGTCGAGCTCCGACGCCCAGTAGGCCAGGAGCTGGCGGAACGCCTGCGGCGCGTTGGTGGGCACGGCGCGCTGGGCCTGGTCCTTCGTGTTCACGCCGTGGCACGATCCGCAGACGCGCACTTCTCCCGGCTGCATCGTGATCCAGTAACGCTCGCGTACGACGGGCGTGCCGGCCGCGTCGGTCAGCTGCCACGACACGGCGCGACGGGCCGGCACGAATGCCGCCACCGAGCCGT
>CBIHOS010000251.1:0-6097 GCA_966211945.1 uncultured bacterium | reverse complement strand
GTAGGCCGTAGGCCAAATGGAGTGACAGTGAACCGACGAGAGTGGCTGCAGACGACCGGTGCCGCAGTGGGCGCCGCGATGACCCCAGGTGCCGCGGCGGAGGCCGTCGCGCGCGGCGGCGAGACCGACCTCCTCCAGGCGGCGCAGGCGCCCGCCAAGCCGGACGCGTCGCTCGAGCTCGTGGACTACCAGCCCAAGAGCATGCTGCACGTACCGGTCACGAAGATCGAGCGATCGGCCTTCCCGGTCATCGACATGCACACGCACCTGGCGGTGCGCCGCAACACACAGGCGAACCAGCGGCCGTCGCGCCGCGCCGTGCCGGCCGAGGACCTGCTGAAGGTGATGGACGCGCGGAACATCCGCACGATGGTCAACCTCACCGGCAGCTACGGCGAGCGGTTGGCCAACACCGTCGCCGGCCTCGACAAGGCCCACCCGGGCCGGTTCCTCACCTTCACGGAGCCGGGCTGGACCGAGGCGCAGCGCCCCGACTACGCCACGTGGCAGGCCGACGAACTCGCCAGGTCGAAGGCCGCCGGGGCGATGGGCATCAAGGTACTCAAGACGCTCGGCCTGTTCCTGCGCGACAAGGACGCGTCGGGCAAGGACGGCGCGCTCGTGAAGATCGACGACCCACGCTTCGATCCGATGTGGGAACAGGCGGGCGCGCTCGGTTTGCCGGTCTGCATCCACGTCGGCGACCCCGAGGCGTTCTTCCTGCCGACCGATCGCTACAACGAGCGGTACGAGGAGCTCGCCAACCACCCGGACTGGTCCTTCCACGGCCGGGACTTCCCCTCGTTCAAGGCCGTGCTCGAGGCGCGCGATCGCGTCTTCACGCGTCATCCGAAGACGACGTTCGTCGCGCTGCACGTCGGCCACTGGGCGGAGAACCTGCCGGCCGTCGGCGAGATGCTGGACACCTTCCCGAACGTCCACATCGAGATCGGCGCGCGCATCGGCGAGCTCGGACGCCAGCCCCGCACGTCACGCAAGTTCTTCGACCGCTACCAGGACCGGATCATGTTCGGCACCGACGCCGTGCCCAACGGCACGGAGACGCCGCAGCAGATCTTCGGGATGGACCTGTACCAGATCTACTACCGGTTCCTCGAAACCGAGGACGAGTACTTCGACTACGCGCCGGCACCCGTGCCGCCACAGGGACGTTGGCAGATCTACGGGCTCGGCCTGCCCGAGGCCATCCTCAGGAAGGTGTACCAGGCGAACGCGCTGCGCGCGCTGCCGCGCCACGCGGCCCCGGCGTAGCGGCGGCCTGGCCAGACGCAGCCGGACGCGGCGGGGCCTTGGGTCCGGAAGCTGTGCCTCGCGGCGCTGCCGACCGGCGGGCCGGACGCGGCGCCGCTGGCGCGTGGAGATCGGTGGCCGCCTGTTCCTGGGTGGGAATGGCGATGGCGTGCATGGTGTCGAGCCAGACGAGCATGCCCACGATCACAGCAGGCGCCGTGCCACGCAGGCGCGTCGATCGCGGCGACTGGCACCGTCCTTCGGATGCGCGGCGGCCCGAGCCCGGGAACTGTTGCCACAGGCGCTGGGAACTCGCTACTCCGCGAGGAGTCTGCCGCCGCGTGCCGGCGTAGGGCTATTCGGACGCCTGCGCCCTGGCGAGGAGCGTCGACGACGACTCGCTGGGAATTACGGGGATGTACACCGCACGGGTGTCTGGCGGCAGGAGGAGTTCGGCCGCTCCGGGTGACGGGTAGCCCTCGTCGGTCGACAACACGAGCACGTCCGGACGGCACTCCGCGATCCATCCCGCATCGTCGGCCGACGCCACGGTCACCAGATCCACCGGGGTCAACCCGGCCAGCAGCTCGGCGCGCTCGTGGGCCGGGTGGACGGGCCGGCCAGCCCCACGCGAGCGGCGTACCCGATCGTCCTCGTGTATCGCCACGAGCAGGCGGTTTGCTTCGCCGCGTGCTCTGGTCAGCAGGTGGAGGTGGCCCTCGTGCAGGAGATCGAAGGCACCGCCGGTTGCGGCGACGCTGAGGCCGGCGGCCTGCCAGGCGCGTATCTGCTGGGCGGCCTCCTCCAGCGACACGACGCGGGCGGCGGCGTCAGCCCTGCGGGTCATCGTCCTTCATGTGCGGCCGCCAGCCTTCCGGGCCCTGCAGGCGCGTCAGGCGCACCGACGGACTGAAGCTCCACGAGTGGCGCGGGCGGAAGAAGCCGACGTCCTTGACCCGCGACTTCACGCGGAACGTATAGAGCTGGCGGTGATAGTCGTAAGGGAAGCCATCGAGTTTGTGGACGGCCAGATCGAGCTTGTAGGTGCCCTCGGTCAGCGCGAGGTCGTCGATGACGAAGCGGACCTCCCCCTCCCCCGACAACTCCTCGGCGGCCATCTCCTCGATGTTCGTGTTGGTGCCGTAGATGCACACACCATCGGCGTTGAACAGGCCGACGCCGAACACGAAGTCCTCGACGGGTGTGCGGGCCTTCAGTCCGAGCCGGATCGTCATCGCCTCGCCGGAGTGGAACACGTGCCCCGGCGTACCGTCGGGTCCGATCAGATCCACGCTGACGATCTCGATGTCGCCCGATCCCCACCGGCCGGCCTCCGCCTTGAACATGTCGGCAGGTGCTTCCACGTTGCCGGCGGTGACGCCGACGCGGCCGGTGCCTTCCGCCTGCGAGGGCACCGAGGTGCCGGCGCCGAGGTCGACGCGCTCACGGGCGCGGGCGTCCTGCGACGCGAGGAAGGCCTCCTCGCTCTCCTCGATCTCGGTGACGTAGGCGTCGATCACGCGCTTGGGATCGCCGACGGCGCGCACCCTGCCCTTGTCGAGCCACAGCGCCTCGTCGCAGAAGCGCTCGACCAGGCCGAGCGAATGCGTCACGAGCATGATCGTCTTGCCGCGTCGCCGGAACTCCGCGAACTTGTCGAGGCACTTGTGCGCGAAGCCTTCGTCACCGACCGCCAGCACCTCGTCCACCAGCAGCACGTCGGGGTCCACGTGCACGGCCACCGCGAAGCCGAGCCGCATGTACATGCCCGACGAGTAGGTCTTCACGGGTGCGTCGATGAACGGCGCGAGCTCGGCGAACTCGACGATCTCGTCGAAGCGGTTCTCGATCTCCGCCTTCGACAGGCCGAGCATGATGCCGTTGATGAAGACGTTCTCGCGGCCGGATATCTCCGGGTGGAAGCCGGCGCCGAGCTCGATCAGCGCGGAGATGCGGCCGTCGACCGTGACCTTGCCGCTGGTCGGCTTGGTGATGCCGGCGACGCACTTGAGCATCGTGCTCTTGCCGCTGCCGTTGCGCCCGATGATGCCGTAGGTCTTGCCGGCCTCGACGTCGAAGGTCACGCCATCGAGGGCACGGAACGTCTCGTCCGGCTTGAGGTCGCGCACCAGGCTGCCCGACAGGATCGCGCTCTTCAGCGTCGCGAACTGCCGTTTGTGGGCGAAGCGCCGGTAGATCTTCGTGACGTCTTCCGCGCGGATCGCCAGCCGGGATGCGGGAGTGGCCATCGCGCTCACACTTCCTCCGCGAACGAATCACGCAGCCGGTCGAACAGGAAGTAGCCGACCAGGAACAGGACCAGCGACGCACCGAAGATGCCCATCAGCCACTTCCAGTGGCCGAAGGGGCCGTCGTAGAAGAGGATCTCCTGGTACGACACCGCGAAATGCGAGAACGGATTGGCATTGAGCACGGCCTTGCTGATCGTGCCGGGCGCGCGGTGCATCGGGTAGATGATCGGCGTGGCGAAGAACCACAGCGTCAGCAGGTTGCTGAGGATGTCCTTGATGTCGCGGAAGTGCACCGTCAACGCGGCCAGGAGCAGGCTCAGGCCGAGCGTGAACACCAGTTGCACCGCGACGACGACCGGGAACCACAGCACCTCGACGAAGGTGATCGTGGGCCGGAAATACAGCAGGAACGCCAGCAGGATCGGCAGGCCGAAGAAGAAGTGCATCATGTTCGCGAGCACGGACACGATGGGCAGGATCTCGGCCGGGAACAGCACTTTCTTGATCAGGTTGCCGCCGGCCATCAGGCTGTTGGCGGCCTCGGTCAGCGACGACGAGAACCACGTCCACGGCAGGATCCCGCAGAACAGGAACAAGGCGTAGGGCTCGATCTCAGGCGGGTGCGTGCCCGGCAGGACCACCGTGAAGACGAACGAGTACACGACCAGCAGCAGCAGCGGGTTGATGAACGACCAGAAGAAGCCGAGGACGCTGCCGCGGTACCGGGCCTTGAGCTCGCGGGTGACGAGACTCTGGATGAGCGCGCGGTAGCGAAACAGCTGGCGGAGGTTATGGAACATCGATCTCCAGGAGCAGCGTCGTGATGTTGTCGGGCCCCCCAGCCCCGTTGGCGTCCTCGATCAGTTGCTGGCAGGCGCGCTCGAGCGACTCTGTCGTCCCGAGCACCACGCCGATGCGGTCGTCACTGATCACGCCGTGCAGTCCGTCCGACGAGATCAGCAGCCGGTCGCGGTGCTGCAGGTGCAGCGGCGACAGCTCGACCTGCGGCGGGTCGGAGGCCGACAGCGCCCGCGTCACGACGTTGCGCCACGGATGCTGGCGCGCCTCGGCGGCCGACAGCAGTCCGAGCGTCACCTGCTCGGCCACCCACGAGTGGTCGTGCGTCAGCTGCTGCAGGACCTCGTCGCGCCACAGGTACACGCGGCTGTCGCCGACGTGGCCGACGGCGCTGGCGCCAGCCGAAATCAGCAGGGCCGACGCGGTCGTGGCCATGCCACGCAGCCGCGGATTGCGCGTCGTGTGATCGGCGATGGCGTGGCTGGCGCGCTCGAAGCCTTCCTGCAGCCGCCGCTCGGGCAGCGTGCAGTTGCGGCTGTCGGGCGGGCAGCATTCGCCGGCGGCGACCACGGCCTCGATCGTCTCGACCGCCAGCCGCGAGGCTATCTCGCCGGCGACGTGACCGCCCATGCCGTCGGCGACGATGAACAGGCCGAGGTCGGGACGGGCGCAGAACGCGTCCTCGTTGGAGGCCCGCCGTCGGCCCGGGTGCGTGGCGGCCGCCCATCGGACGCGCATGATCGCTCAGGCCCCGGTGGAGGCCGGCTCCAGGGGCGGCTGCGAGGGACCCTCGGCGGGACCGGCCGACGGGCACCGGCCGACGAAGGAGAGGCGGGCACGCAGGCGGAAGTGGGTCATCGGGCGCGGGCGCGTGAGGCCACCTGCACGCGCAGCGAGGCCTTGTCGAGCGCAGTACGCGCACGAGCGTAGTCGAGGTCGGCCTCGGCGCGGGTCAGCCGCTCCGCGGCGCGGGTGCGCGCCGACTCGGCCCGCCCCAGGTCGATGTCCTCGGCGCGTTCGGCGATCTCGGCGAGCACGGTGACGGCGTCGGGCAGCACCTCGGCGAAGCCGAAGGCGATGGCCAGCAGGTGCGACTCCTGGCCGGTCCTGTACGTCAGCCGTCCGACGGTGAGCGTCGCGAGCATCGGGGTGTGACCGGGCAGGACGCCGAAGTAGCCCTCGGTGCCCGGCAGCTCGACTTCGTCCGCCTGCACGCGCACGATCTCGCGTTCGGGCGTGACGATGCTGAGCGTGAGCTGGTTGGCCATCGAATCGGTCGCCTTCCGCTTACGACTTCATCGAGGCGGCCTTCTCGAGCGCCTCGTCGATCGTCCCGACCATGTAGAAGGCCTGCTCGGGGATGTCGTCGTGCTTGCCGTCGACGATCTCCTTGAAGCCCTTGATGGTGTCGGCGATCGTCACGTACTTGCCCTTGAAGCCGGTGAACTGCTCGGCGACGTGGAACGGCTGGCTGAGGAAGCGCTGCAGCTTGCGGGCCCGCGACACCGTCAGCTTGTCCTCTTCGGACAGTTCGTCGAGGCCGAGAATCGCGATGATGTCCTGCAGGTCCTTGTAGCGCTGCAGCACCTGCTTGACCCGGCGGGCGACCGAGTAGTGCTCGTCGCCGATGATCCGCGGGTCGAGGATGCGCGAGGTGGAAGCCAGCGGATCGACGGCCGGGTAGATGCCGAGCGAGGCGATGTCGCGCGACAGGTTCGTCGTCGCGTCGAGGTGGGCGAAGGTGGTCGCCGGGGCCGGGTCGGTGTAGTCGTCGGCCGGCACGTAGATCGCCTGCA
>CBIHOS010000250.1:0-6302 GCA_966211945.1 uncultured bacterium | reverse complement strand
ACGGCCTACAGCCTACAGCCTACGGCCTACAGCGTCAGGTAGGCTGCAGGCGACAGGCGATAGGCTGCTCGACCATCGTCATGGTCCGTGGTGGCCGCAAGGCCATGGATCACTTGTCCGGCGGTCTGCGAACTTCGCGTAGCGCTCCCGATCGCGCGACGCGGGCGCCTCGCCGAGGCGGCCCTACCTTCGGTGGCGACGGTCGCTGGTAGGGGCCGCTCCCCCGAGCGGCCCATCAACCGGCGCCGGCCGACCAGGCCGGCGACATTCACACATCAACCTGTCGGCGATCAGGGCGCCTCGGGGAGGCGCCCCTACCTTCGGCGGCGACGGTCGCTGGTAGGGGCCGCTCCCCGAGCGGCCCATCAACCGGCGCCGGCCGACCAGGCCGGCGACATCCACACATCAACCTGTCGGCGATCAGGGCGCCTCGGGGAGGCGCCCCTACCTTCGCGTCAGCATGTAGCGCAGCGTGTACTGGCCGCGGCCACGGTCCGGGGCACGATGGAACGCGCCGGGCGACGCCGAGACGAAGCGGGCATACAGCGGGCCGATGCTGGCCTGCCAGGTACCGACGATGGTGGCGTTGTCGATCTGCCGCATCTCCTTCAGGACGATTGCGACCGGGCCCGTGAAGTGTTCGTGGACGAATGCGGGCACCAGCACAGCGGCATCGGCGACGGCGTCGCTGCGCATCTGAGGCGTGCCGTTGGCGCCGGGTTCGCAGGTCAGCGCAGCGAGCGGCACCGCATGGTCGGACGTGGCGACCGCATCGACACGCCAGCGGCCGAGCAGCGCGTCGGCCGCCGGGCGCGTGCCCGTGCGCGTCAACTGCTGGTGATCGCGGACACCGAGCTCGGCGAACGAGTAGCGGCGCATGAGCACGCTCGTGAAGCCGCGCCGGCCCTCGGGGAACCGGCCCGAGTAGCCGCCGTAGACGATGACGCCGTCGTCGGCCGCCTTCATCACGTCGTAGAACAGGTGTTCGAACACCGGATCGGTGTAGCGCAGCAGGATGTACCGGCCGGGAGCGAGATCGTTCGTCGGCGTGTCGAGCGTGAGCTCTTCGAGCAGGTGCTTCACGCGGATGCGCCCGTCGAGATACAGCGTCTCGCCGAGATACCGAGAGCCGTGCCTCCAGAACCGCTTGGCATACCCGGTCGACAGGCGCGTGAAGATGTCGCGCAGCGCGAGTCCGCGCGGCAGCCAGCCTTTCCAGTGCTCGTCGTTGAACAACGTCCGCGAGGCGGAATCGACGCTGTGCCCGCCGCCGTTGACGAACGCGTCGAGCGGCAAGGTCGACACGCCGCGGAACACCTCCGCGAGTTCCGCGTCGGTCGCGTGGGCGAGCACGTGAGGATCGAGACCGGTGGTCGACGCCGTGGCTACCTTCGCCCTGGCCGTCGTCGGACGTCGCGCGCGTGGCATGGATCGCCTCCGTTCGGGGCGGCTGTATACGGGAGGGGCAATTCTAACGTCTGCGTCGCCCGTCCGCGCAGGCTGGCGATCGCCGCATGGTCGACAGGTTCGACGCCATCGTGGAGGTGTTCGGGTGCCCGCGAGCCTGCGACCGGCTGGTACAGTCGCGACTGCAGAGGGGCAGGTGCCGGGTTACGCTGTGGCGATGGTGCTGTACTTCACCGAACGCGTGCTCGATCACCTCACGCCGGCCGGGCACCCCGAGTCGCCCGAGCGCGGCGACGTGATGCGCGCCGCAGCGCTCCGGGCCACCGACCTCGGCGTCGCGGTTCGCGAGCCGCGCGAAGCGACAGACGCGGAGATCCTGCGCGTCCACGACGCCGCCTACCTCGCGGACATCGCCTCGCGGCGCGGCCGGGCCTCGGCGATCGACGCCGACACGTTCACGTCGCCGGAGACCTACGCCGTCGCGCGCCTGGCCGCCGGCGCGGCATGCGAGGCCGCACTGCACGCCTTCGAGCACGGCGAGGCGGCGCTCGCCATCGTGAGGCCGCCGGGCCATCACGCCGAGCGATCGCAGGCGATGGGCTTCTGCCTCTTCTCGAACGTCGCCATCGCGGTCGCCGCCGCGCGCGCCGCAGGCGTGTCGCGCGTCGCGGTCGTCGACATCGACGTGCACCACGGCAACGGCACCCAGTGGGCGTTCTACGCCGACCCATCGGTGCTGGTCGTCAACACGCACCAGTTCCCGTTCTACCCGGGCTCCGGGGCGGCGACGGAGATCGGCCACGGCGCTGGTCTCGGCTACACGTTGAACGTGCCGCTCGAGGCCGGAGCGACCGACGCCGATCACGCGCTGGTGTGGAACGAGGTGATCGACCCGGCCCTCGTGCGGTTTGCGCCGGACCTGATCGTGGTGTCGGCCGGCTTCGACGGGCACCAGGACGACCCGCTCGGGTCGCAGCGGATGACGACCGCCGGGTTCGGCGCCTGGCTCGAGGCGATTCGGGCTCGCGCCCAGATGACGTGCGGCGGACGCATCGCCGTTGTCACCGAGGGCGGCTACGACCTGCGGGCCCTGCGTGCCTGCCTCGACATCGCCGTGGACGCCCTGCGCGGGCCGGTGGCAGCCGACGCCGTGTGGCGCGACGCGGGCGGCCCCGACCGCCGCGGCCGGGCGGCGCTGGCGGCGCTCGCGTCCCATCCCTTCCTCGCCCCCAGCCTCGGCTGATCCACGCGCGATGCTCTGGCAATTCTGGCTCGGCCGGTGTCTTCAGTCGGCGGCAGGCGTCGGCGCGCTGCTGACCTGCGCGGACTGGTTCAGGTTCGGCGGTGCAGGTATCCGGGTCGGCCACATCGTGGTCTGGAGCCTGATCGCGGGCGCCGTGGCCGCGACGATATCGACCGACAGGCTCCGCCGCTCCGGCTGTCCGCGCTGAGCCGCGTTGCAGATTGTGCGAACCGCGCACGGGCGTCTCCGTATACTGTGTGGTACACACTGTATGGCGTACACCATGTCTCACACAGCACCCATCGTCGATCTCGCCCTCTTCGAGAACCTGAAGCTCGAACTGCGCCGCGGCTGCGTCATCGTTGCCGTGCTGGCGGCGCTGCAGACCGAGCAGTACGGCTACTCCCTTCGAAAGCGGCTCTCCGACGAAGGGCTGGACGTGGACGAAGGCACGCTGTATCCCCTGCTGCGCCGGCTCGAATCGCAGGGGCTGCTCGCCAGCGAATGGCGTGAGGAGGGGAAGCGCAACAAGCGCTTCTACCGGTTGTCGCCGTCGGGTGTGCCGATGCTCGGCCTGCTGCTCGAGGAGTGGCAGGCGCTCGACGGCGCGCTCGAAGGCCTGTTGCGGGAGTTCCCCCGATGACCCTCGTCGAACGTTACCTGAGTGCCGTCCGCTTCTTCCTGCCGCGCCGCCAGCAGGACGACATCGTCCGCGAGCTGTCGGAGAACCTGGCGTCGGACATCGAGGCGCGCTCCGACGCGCTCGGCCGCGACCTGACCGAGCTCGAGATCGCAGACGTCCTGCGTCGCCACGGGCATCCGGTCGTCGTCGCCGGGCGCTACGGGCAGCGCCAGCAGCTGATCGGCCCGGTGTTCTTTCCGATCTACGTGATCGCGCTGAAGATCGGACTCGGCGTGGCCGCTGTGGTCACGGTCGCCCTCTCGGTGATTGGCGCGGCCTGGAATGGCGCCTCGGCGCCGCACCTGCTCGACGGCCTGCTGGCGTTTCCCGAGCGGGCGCTGATCGTGTTCGGCTGGACGACGCTCGCATTCGCGGCGCTGGACATGATGGGCACGCGCGGGCAGATCAAGCCGGACTGGGACCCGCGCAAGATCCCCGACTGGATGGTGGGTGTACGCGCGCAGCCCCGGCCGGCGCGCGTCAATGCGATCGTCGAACTCGTGTTCGGGCTCGTCGGCCTCGGCTGGCTGCTCTCGGTGCCGGCGTCGCCCTGGTTTGCGATGGGGCCGCTCGCCGCGGTGCTCGACTTCGCGCCGGTGTGGCGCACGTGGTACGTCCCACTGGTCATCGTGGCCGCCGCGCAGCTCGCGCTGGATGCACACGCCGTCGTGTGGCCCGCGCTCAATCGTCGCCGCATCTCGCTGAAGCTCGGGCTGCTCGGCGCGCAGCTCGTGGTCGCGTTGTCGATTCTGTCGGCCCAGGTGTGGGTCGTGGCCGAGCCCGGCGTGACGACGCTCGGCAACCATCGGGCCGCCGAGGTCGTGCAGTGGGTCAACATCGGCTTCGGAATCGGCTTCGGCGTGGTGATCGTGATCACGATCATCGAGATCGGCAAGCAGTACTACCGCTTGCGCACGTCGAACGCCGCGGTGTCTCCCCTGAGCTGACGGTAACCGTACGGGCACGGGAATGCCGAATGCCGAATGCTGAATGCCGAACGAAGGCCCAAGGCCCAAGCCCCAGGGCCCAAGGCCCAAGGCCCAAGCCCCAAGCCCCAGGCCCCAGGCCCTCCCTACGGTCGCAGGCTGTCGTTGAGCGCCTTGATCGCGTTGACGTCGAACTTCGGCTTGCGGTCGTACGTGAGCAGGCCGTTGATTTCCTGCTCGACGTCGGTCAGCTGCGTGTAGCAGACACCGATGATGCGCGGCACCTTGCGAATCGCGTCGTAGATGCCGCGCAGCCGCGCCAGCGCGTCCTCCGGCGTCTTCTCGACGCCCGAGTAGCCCCACGCGCCTTCCGGCACCGGCGATCCCGGCGCGCGGTAGGCGATGCCGCCGAATTCCGAGAGGAAGATCGGCGAGCCGTTGTACTCGAAGCCCGGCACGAGCGCGGCGCGGCTGTTGTCGGGGATGCGGGCGGTGGGCGAGTCGAGCGCCTGGTACTTGCGGTAGAAGTCCTCGCCGGTCCGCGCGTAGTCGTGGATGCCGAACACGTCGGTCGTGTCGACGTGCTCCCAGCCGTCGTTCTCGATGACCAGCCGCGTCGCATCGATGGACTTGGTCAGCATGTAGTTGGCCTTGAGGTGGAACTGCTGCCGCGTGTCGCGCAGGTTGGGCGTGCCCCAGCTCTCGTTGATCGGAATCCACATCACGATCGACGGGTGGTTGATGTCGCGCTCGAGCACCTCGAGCCACTCGCGCGTGAACCGTCCGACGTACTGGTCGTCGTACAGGTACGCGTTGGCCATCTCGCCCGAGACGAGGTAGCCGAGTTTGTCGGCCCAGTAGAGGAAGCGCGGGTCCTCGACCTTCTGGTGCTTGCGCGCGCCGTTGAAGCCCATCGCCATCGACGTCTTGATGTCGTACTGGATCGCCTCGTCGGACGGCGGCGTCAGCAGCGACTCGGGCCAGTAGCCCTGGTCGAGAATCATCCGCAGGTACAGGCGGCGGCCGTTGAACTGCAGGCCCTTGGCGTCGACGCTGATCTGACGATAGCCGTAGTACGTGTGCACCGTGTCGACGACCGTGCCGCCCTTCAGGAGTTCGAGCCGGACGTCGTACAGATTGCCCTGGCCGACGTTCCACTGGCGCGGGTCCGCGACCGTGAGCCCCAACGAGACGCGCCCGCCATCGGCCTTGGCCTCGCCGCGCGCTGCCTCGGCCCCGGCAAAGCTCACCACGGCACGCAGCGTCAGGTCCGCGGCCGGCCGGGCCAGACGGCCGTCGAACCGCACGTTGCCGTCCATCGTCGGCGTCACCCGCACGTGCGAGAGGTAGCTGTCGCCCGCGGCTTCGAGCCACACCGTCTGCCAGATGCCCGTCGTCCGGGTGTAGAAGATGCTCTCGGACTTCTCCTTCCAGTACTGCTTGCCGCGCGGGATGAAGCGATCGGTCGGCGGATCTTCGGCGCGCACGACGAGCGTATTGGCGCCGTCCTTCGCGAGGTCGGTGATGTCGAACGTGAACGGCGTGCTGCCGCCTTCGTGCTCGCCGAGCTTCTGGCCGTTCAGCCACACGGTCGCGTGGTAGTCGACGGCGCCGAACTTGAGCAGCACGCGTCGTCCCTTCCATGCCGCCGGCACTGTCACGTCGCGCTGATACCAGACCACCGGGTGGAACGACGGGTCGCCGATGCCGCTCTTCGGGCTCTCGAAGGCGAAGGGCACGACGATCGACTTGTCGAAGCGCCTGCCGCCGCCGTACCACGCCTCCCGCAGCCCGGCATTGCCGTCGTCGAATGCGAAGCGCCAGGGGCCGTTGAGGTTGAGCCAGTCCTTGCGCTCGAACTGCGGCTGCGGGAACTCGGGCCGGGGCAGGGCAGAGGTTTGCGCCAGGGCGGCGGCCGGCGCGCAGGCGAGTGCCAGGACCAGGCAAAGGGCACGGGGAAATCGCATGGCCCGGAACCCTAGCACAGGAGGAACGCCGAACGCCGAACGCCGAACGCCGAACGCCGAACGCCGAACGCCGAACG
>CBIHOS010000249.1:0-6302 GCA_966211945.1 uncultured bacterium | reverse complement strand
CGTCGGCGCATCTATGTCATCGCCGGCGTTGCGGCGGGCCGGCCCGACCGGCGATGATCTCGCCACCCCGCCTGCACGCGCGGTATCCTGCCGGCCGACACGTATGCCCAGACCGTCAGAGAAGGCGACGCAGTTCACCGAATCGGTCATTCGCGAGATGACGCGCGTGGCGCTCAGTCATGGCGCCGTCAACCTGTCGCAAGGCTTCCCCGACTTCCCGGCGCCCGATGACGTCAAGGCGGCCGCCGTACGCGCCGTCGACGACGACATCAACCAGTACGCCGTGACGTGGGGGGCGGCGCCGCTGCGCGCGGCAATCGCCGCGCACATGGCCCGGCACTACGGTGCGGCCATCGTCCCGGACGAGCAGGTCACCGTCTGCTGCGGATCGACCGAGGCGATGATCGCCACGTTGCTCGCGACGATCGACCCCGGCGACGAAGTCGTCGTGTTCGAACCTTATTACGAGAACTACGGGCCCGACGCGATCCTGTCCGGCGCGACGCCGCGTTACGTGCGATTGCACGAACCAGACTGGTCGATCGATCCGGACGAATTGCGCGGCGCGATCACGCCGAGAACCAGGGCGATCATCGTCAACTCGCCGCACAACCCGACCGGCAAGGTCTTCTCCCGCGATGAACTCGAGCTGGTTGCGGCACTCTGCCTCGAACACGACCTGCTGGCGATCACCGACGAGATCTACGAGTTCATCACGTACGACGGCGTGCGCCACGTCCCGCTGTGCACGCTGCCGGACATGGCGGAGCGGACCGTCACCATCAGCAGCCTCTCCAAGTCGTTCAGCGTGACGGGCTGGCGGATCGGCTGGGCGATCGCGCCGCCGCACCTGGCCGGGGCGATTCGCAAGGTGCACGACTTCCTCACCGTCGGCGCACCGGCGCCGCTGCAGGAAGCGGCGGCGTTCGCGCTGCGGATGCCCGACGCGTACTTCGCGTCGCTGGCGGCGCACTACGACGCGCGTCGGCGGCGGTGCGTGGCCATGCTCGACGCGTGCGGCTTCGCGCCGCATTCGCCGGCCGGCGCGTACTACGTGATGACCGACACGCGCGTGCCGCTCCAGCGCATCCGGGCCCGTGGCCGCGGGCCGATCGAGGACGACGCGCTGACGGTCGCGCGGTGGCTGGCGGCGGAAGTGGGGGTGGCGGCCGTGCCGGGCAGCAGCTTCTACCGCGACGGCGCCGGCGGACAGCAGTGCCTGCGCTTCTGCTTCTGCAAGAAGGACGACACGCTCGCGGCGGCCGAGACCCGCCTGCTCGCCGCGTTCACGTAGGCGCGCGGGGTCGGGTGCCGGGTGCGGAGGTATCCGGTAGGGCCGGTTGTCCCAACCCGGCCTGCGTAACAGAGGGTCCGCGACACCCGTCAGGAACGCTGTTCGCGACGCACCCAATAGGCCGCGAGCAGCGGCAGCAGCACGACCTGCGCAATCGCCGCCGGCAGGCCCGGCAGCATCGCGGCCTGCAGGTACGTGCCGAGCGGCGTCGCGATGGCACCCGTGACGACCATCACCGCGACGAACACCAGCCGGCCGCCGATTGCAGAGGCCAGGGCCGCCTGGAAGCGCCCGCGGTGCAGCACTTCGACGAACAGCCCGGCGATCGCGCCGTAGGCCGCGAGTTCGACGGTCATCGACGGCAGGACCGCGGGTCGCGGCATCCCGGAGATGGCGTAGCTCACGATCGGCGACAGCGCGCCGATTGCCGCGCCCGACCGCCAGCCGTAGACGAGGCCGGCCAGCATCGCCGGCCAGTGCATCGGCAACAACTGCCGCACCGGCAGGCCGAGCAGGTGAATGGCGGCAGGAAGGAGCCAGGCGGCAGCCAGGACCAGCCCGGCCTGAATGGTCAGGGCGCGCGGCTGTCGCGCGGGCAGGGTCCAGGTCGAGTCGGTCGCGGTGTACGGGTGAGCCACGCGGCGATTGTGTCGCGGCCGATCCGCCGCGCGCAAGCCGCCCGCTACTCGGTGAAACGGTCGCCGTACAGGCGGCGGTAGTCCACGGCGGTGCCGAGGATCTTCTTCACGTACATCTGCGTCTCGGGAAACGGGATGTCGTCGATGAACTCGGCCTGCTCGAGCGGGCCCCGTTCGGCCTTCCAGCGAATCACGCGACTCTCACCGGCGTTGTACCCGGCCAGGGCGAAGGGCACACCACCGAGGTCACGCACCAGCCGGGCGAAATGCCGCGTACCGAGACGCACGTTGGTCTCCGGGTCGGTCAGCATCGCCGTGCGGAAGCGCCGGACGCCGTCGGTCCGGGCCAGGCGCGCCCCGGTCGAGGGCAGGATCTGCATCAGGCCCCACGCGTTGGCCGGCGATCGGACGTCGGCGACGTAGGAGGACTCCTGGCCGATGAGCGCCGCGACGATGAACGGGTCGAGCCCGTGCTGCGCCGCGTAGCGCTTGATGAGCGGCACGTAGTCGATTGGGAAGATCACTTCCTGGATCTCGCGCGGCAGGTCGGCACCCTGGACCGACAGGTACTGCGGGTAGGCCCGCCGCATCGTGTTGATCGCCGGGCGGTTCTCCCCCTGCGCGCGGTAGACCCAGGCGAGCGTGGCGTCGAGCCGCGCACTGCGGCCGTGAGCCCGCTGCGCGTGCCGCATCTCGTCGATCGCCTCGCGGTACAGGCCGCCCGACACGAGCCACGCAATCAGATCGGAGGTCGGCGGCAGGTCGTGCGCGGCCAGCGTGTCGTTGTCCTCGCGCACGTCGTTGCCATCCGCATCGGGCTCGGCGTCGCCGCCATCGATGGCGACCGTCGAGACGATGACGTCGGCGGCCGGCGAGTCGCCGCTCGAGGGCAATGGCGCGCCGAGCCGGGTCAGCGACTCGACGGCGAGACGGCCGTAGTAGGAGTGCAGGTAGTCGACCGCCGCCAGCGTGAGCCGGCCGGTCGCACCGTCGCGATCGTTCATCCGCTCGCGGGCCCGGCCGGACCAGTAGAGCCACGCCGGCCGCGTGTTGGCGCGCGGGAAGCTGGCCGCCGCGGCCTCGAACACGCGCGCGGTCTCGGCGAACTGCTCCTGCCTGTAGGCCCACCAGCCGTACTTCCAGGCGGCGCGCTCGCCGTAGCGGCCCGACCGATTCCGTTCGAACAGGCGGCGGAACAGCGCCGCGGCCTCGGTGTCGTTGTCGGTCTTGATCAGGTGGGTGCCGTGCTCGTTCAACCCGCGCTCGACCCATGGATCGGCGGCGCCGCCAGGCGCAATCGCCGCGAGGCGATCGATCGCCTGACGATACTCCTCGCCGCGGCCGGCCTGGCGCAGCGCGACGGTCAGGAGATAGTGGGCCTCGCCGTTGCCCACCTGGCGTTCGGCCAGATCGGTGAGCGGCGCGATGGCGGCGGCACAGCGGCCGAGCGTGCAGGCCGCCTGGGCGAGGCGCAGTTGGACGCGGTCCTGGCGCCCCTTCGACTCGGGGGCGTCGCGGTGACCCGCCAGGCTCTTCTCGAGGCGCCGCAGCGCCGCTTCGGCGTCAGCGGTGCGGCCGGCGGCGAGCAGGGCTTCGGCCCGCGTCAGGTCCCGCATGAAGGTGTCCGGCGTTCCCACCGCCGCCCCCTGCATCGTCGTCTCCGCCTGGCGGAGCGCGGGCAGGGCAAGGTCGCTCGTAGGGAACTCGTAGTACAGGCGCAGCCACAGCTTCGCGGCGTCGGCTGGACGGCCCGCCGCGCGCAATGCCGTGGCCCATTGATCGAGGACGACGTCGCGGTTGCCGGTGAGACCGGGATAGAGCTCTTCCAGCATATCGGCGGCTGACGCCGGATCGTCGAGGCTCAATGCGGCCTCGGCTTCGGCCGACAGGGTCAGTTGGCGCAACCGTCCGCTGCTGAGGGACGAGCGGAGTGCGGTCAGGCGCGCCCGGGCTGGGGCAACGCGCCGGAGCCGGAGGTCGGCCAGCGCGGCGTAGTACTCGCCGTACGGTTCGAGCGGCGTGCCGGCGAGCGACACGCCCTGCAGGGCAGCGGCAACGTCGGCGTAGTTGTTGGCCCGGGCCGCGTCCGAGGCGGCGCGCAGCGCGCGCACGGCGGGCAGCTGCGCGATGCGCTGCCGCTCGCGCGGCGTTGCGACGAGCCACGCCTCGTCGATGGACGCCGGAATCGGGGGATGTGACGTCGGCGACAGCCGCTGCGCCGCGTGCGGCGCCAGCAACAACTGGTTCGGGCGGGCACCCGAGGCGACGAGCGCCACCACCGCGACCGCGAGCCCGACCATCGCCGCCCATGTCGCAGGCCGGCGGCGGAGGGACCTCGAGAAGCGGGCGTGAGGGGTCATCTCAGCACTCTACGACGGGACGCGCCGGCTGGCGACCCGCCTGAACTAGGAACCGGTCTTCAGCAGGGCCGCATCGCCGTTGGCGAGCGTGCGCAGGACTTCCTCGTCGAAGAGCGTGTCGCGGCCGGGGACCGCATCGGGCACGCGCTGCTGGTACTGACGGCGGGCGCGATCGATGTCCTCGGCGAGGCGGCTGCCCAGGTCGCCCTGTGCACGGCCCTCCATCACGTCCGCTTCGCGGTTCAGGCGAATCTCGGAGACGAGCAGCCGCGCGACACGGCGCGCCTGGTCGAGCGCGTCGCCCATCGGCGTGTCGAGCACCGGACGCTGCACGACACGCAGGTGCGGCGGCATCGGCACGACCACGGCCGGGCGCTCTGCGCGGGCGTAGCCGGCCGCGCGCATGGCGGTCAGCGTTTCGAGGCAACGGGCGGCGTGACGCGCCAGCACCTCGACAACGTCGGCCCAGCCTTCCGCGAGCGCGCAGTCCTCGCCGCCGTCGGCATAGACCAGCGCTGCGGACTGCCCTCCGATGGCCACCGGCACGGCAAGCCCCTGCTGCCCTGCCGGCAGTGCCGCCAGGCCCAGCACCGGTCCGTCATCATCGCGCGCATCGACGAGCGCCGGGGTGGCGCTCGCGACGATGGCCGCGAGGTCGGTGTAGTCGGGCAAATGGAGATCGGCGCCGAGGCCAGGCGCGTCGGCCGGGAAGCCGCTGCGTCGCCAGATGCGGGCGCGGTCGGCCTGGAACACGAGCACGGCGCTGCGCGGCACCTGCGGGACGAGCCCGTCGCTCAGGGCGTCCAGCACCTCGCTGAGGCTCGTCGCCTGGTCCATGCCGCTGATCGCGTGGGCCAGCTTCTGGATGCGTGGCGCCTCGTCGGCAGTCGGCGCCACGGTGGCGGCCGCCTGCGCCAGCGCGGCGCGATGTTCTTCCTGTTGGTCGGCGTGCAATTGCGCCTGCCGGACGGCTTCGGCCAGCGCCCGTTCGGCTTCGGCCAGCGCGGCGTCGGCTTCCTGCCGCAACTGGGACACGGCGTGCGCCTGTGCCTCGCGGTCCTGGGCTCGCTGCTCCTCGATCTCGAGGAAGCGATGGTCGCGGGTATCGAGCTCCGACTTGAGGCTCGCAAGCTCTGCGTCGCGGCTCGCGAGCTCGTCCCTGAGGGCCGTGAGCTGGCCATCGAGTGTGGACAGGACCTCGGCGCGGCTGGTCGACGCCTCCGAGGCGGCCTCGGTGGCGGCGGCGTGCAACTCCTCTTCGAGGCTTGCGAGCCGGGTCCGAAGGTCTTCTTCCAATCGGCGAACAGCCGACTGGGCGGCCTCGGTGATACGGGTCTCGAACGGCATGATCGTCCTGGGTGGCAGTGTCGTCCGCCCCACGCGCGACTGTCTGGCCGTGCTGGGATTATGCGAGCCCCGTACCAGCTGGTCAAGGCGCGGAAATGGCCGGGAATCGGCCAGACACCGCGTTGACGCCGGAACGGGGTCCACGTACACTCTCAATATCGTCGTTTTGGCGTCACTCCTCGAATTGCTGGATCTGCAATCGGGTTGGCGCGTCGGCGGCGAGCGTCGCGAGCACACGGTGAGTGTCCTGCAGGTGGTCGGTTTCCGGCCGTCGTGCAGGGTGCCTCGCTCGCGGCGGCAATCCCCAGGGGGCGTCACGGCTTCGACGGGGGTGTGGAACCGTGGGATGCGTGCCGAGGGCTCCAGCTTCCTCGTTAATCCGGTGGAAACCAAATGTAACTGCGGAACCGCAGCTTGCACTCGCCGCTTAATTAACGGCGACGCGTCGCTCCAGAGCGCCCTCGACCGGGGCTGACGCGCCATTCAGAGGGCTGGCTCCCGCCGGGTGTTCCGGCAGGCGGGGGCGAGATTTACCGGGACTGGCTGCCAGTTTTTTCTCGTCGCTCTTTGAGGCTGGCAGCGAGATTTCAAGAGCGGACACGCACGTAGAGTCCTGCGGGGATGTGCCTTCGGACGCGGGTTCGACTCCCGCCGCCTCCACCA
>CBIHOS010000248.1:0-6349 GCA_966211945.1 uncultured bacterium | reverse complement strand
CCCCACATCCGCACCAGCGCGACAAGTTCGCTCGCCGACGGCGTGCGGGCGACTTCGGCGTGGCTCATCATCGAGGTCACGTGCACGCGCACCGGCGTGCCCTGCGACCTGAGGTAGGCGCCCAGCGCCGCCGCCTCGCTGTCCGGGATCACATCGTCGCCCTCCGCGTGCATCACGAAGACCGGTGCGCGCGGCGCCGGCGAGCGGGCCGGCGAGAGGGCGTCCTCCTGGCCCCAGCGGGCCAGATGCGGCAGCAGGCGCGCCCCCAGGCCCGCCACGTCGCGGGTGTTCACCATGTGCATCAGCGCGCGTCCCTCGGGCGGCAGGTCGATCTCCATGGCCCGTGCCGCGTCGAACTCGCGGGCGGCGGTCGGCTTGTCGAACATGTCGACGTGCGACGCGTGGAGGAACTGGTGGACTGCCGCGCGCAGGGGCGCCACCTGCGCGGCCGGCACGACATCGTCTGCGAGGTTGGTGAGCAGGATGACGCTGCCGTAGTCGTGCGGCGGATGGCGGCGGCCGTCGGGCTGCACGCCGGTGCAGAGGTAGCGCATCACGTCGGGCAGCTGCGCGTGGCCACCGACCGAGAAGACGAAGGCGACGCGGTCGCGCAGCGTGTCGCGGCCGGCGGCGACGATCGACAGGCCGCCCGCAAACGAGATGCCGAGCAGGCCGATGCGCCGGTCCGCGTGGTGCGGCAGGTTGGGCGCGGCGAGGACGGCGAGCGCGGCATCCTCGATGTCGTCGGTCAGCCGCGTGGTGATCTGGTACTCGCGGAGGTCGGGAAGCGACGGCGTGATCACGGGTGTGCCCGAGCGGGCCAGCTGCTCGGCGAAGGCGATCAGGCGCGGCTCGTCGATGCCGAGGGCGTGCACGCCACCCGTCAGCAGCAGCGGCCGGGTGCGGACGCGGGCCGGCCGGTAGAGACGGGCGACGCGTTCGCCGTGCCGTGCCGTGAAC
Source organism: uncultured bacterium (assembly GCA_966211945.1). Taxonomy (GTDB): domain Bacteria; phylum Acidobacteriota; class Vicinamibacteria; order Vicinamibacterales; family Vicinamibacteraceae; genus Luteitalea. The sequence continues at coordinate 5,389 of CBIHOS010000248.1, read as the reverse complement.
GTCAGCGTCTCGCGCTGCACCGTCGTTGTCTGCCAGCCGCCGACGTGCGCAGCGATCGGTCCGGGCACGCGGCCCATGCGCACGAGCAGCGACATCGCCCGCCCGTACCGGCTCTGGGACAGCGCGCCCCAGGCGGCCAGCCCGAGGGCGACGAGCACGAGGACGGAGATCAGCGCGAGTCGCACGCCGGCATTGTAGGCGTCGGCCACGCGAGCTTGCCGCGCCGTAGCCCGCGGAGCGGGGGAAGCGGGCTTGCCGCGCCGTAGCCCGTCGGAGCGGGCGAAACGGGCTTGTCGCGCCGTAGCCCGTCGGAGCGGGGGAAGCGGGCTTGCCGCGCCGGAGCCCGCGGAGCGGGGGAAGCGGGCTTGCCGCGCCGGAGCCCGCGGAGCGGGCGAAGGCGGGTATTCTGTGCCATGTGCTGATTGCGATCGACGGCCCGTCCGGAGCGGGCAAGGGCACGGTGGCTCGGGCCATCGCCAACACGCTGCGGTGCCGCCACGTGGACACGGGCGCGATGTACCGGGCGGTCGCGTGGCGCGCCGTCGACCAGCGGCTCGATCTCGATGACGAAGCGGCCCTCGCGGCGCTGGCGCGCGAGGCGACACTCACGGCCGAACAGGGGCGTGTCGTCATCGACGGCACCGACGTCACGACCGCCATCCGGACGCCGGCGATGGACGCGGCCGCGGCCCGCGTCGCGCGGTTGCCGCAGGTGCGCGAGGTGCTCGTGGCGCGGCAGCGCGCCTATGCCACCGACGGCGATCTCGTGATGGAGGGGCGCGACATCGGCACGGTGGTCCTGCCCGATGCCGACGTCAAGGTCTATCTCGACGCCGACGAGGGCGAACGCGCCCGTCGGCGGGCCGGCGACACGGCGCACGCCGCGCAGGGGGGCGACGTGGCCACGATCGCGAGCGCCCTGAGCCATCGCGACCAGAGCGATCGCAGTCGCACGGTGTCGCCGCTCACGCAGGCTGCCGACGCCACCTACATCGACACCACCGGCGTTCCCGTCGCCGACGTCGTCGCACAGGTCCTCGCGCTCGTCGAGGCGGTCCGCACCCGCGCCTGACCGTCCGCCGTCCGACCGCCCGGCAGGGACCGTGCCAACCTTTGACGCGGCGAGCTAAATAGTGTAAATTCTGTCGGTTGCCCGCATAGTGCGCGCCACCACCGACGGCCCGCCGGCGCCGTAAAGCCGGCAAACGCCACCGAGGAGGAATCAGTACGCATGTCAGATCAACACACGGACCAGCCGGACGTACGCGAAGGGGGTGCCCGGCAGTCCGCTGCCGCCACCACGAAGGCCATGTGGACGGCAGATGATCAGGAGATGGATCCGCAGGAATTCGCCAGCCTGCTCGACCTGTACGACAACAGCTTCCGGAACATCACCGAAGGCGAAGTCGTCAAGGGCACGGTCCTGTCGGTATCCGCCTCGGCGGTGATTGTCGACGTCGGCTTCAAGTCCGAGGGGATGATCCCCCTCGATGAATTCCTCGACGAGAACGGTGACGTGATCGTCCAGCCCGGCGACACCGTCGACGTGCTGCTCGAACGCACCGAGGATCGGGACGGCCACATCGTGCTCTCGCGCGAGAAGGCCGAGAAGATGAAGATCTGGGACGAGGTCGAGAAGGCCTTCGCCGATCGCAAGGTGGTCATCGGCCGCGTCGTCGAGCGCATCAAGGGCGGTCTCGCGGTCGACATCGGCGTGCGCGCCTTCCTGCCCGGCAGCCAGATCGACGTTCGTCCCGTGCGCAACCTGGATGCCCTCAAGGGCCAGGAACTGCGCATGCGCGTCATCAAGGTCAACAAGAAGCGCGGCAACATCGTCCTCTCGCGCAAGGTCCTCCTCGAGGAGGAGAACGCCGAGAAGAAGAAGCACACGCTCGAGACGCTGGCCGAGGGCAAGGTCATGCGCGGCGTGGTCAAGAACATCACCGACTACGGTGCGTTCATCGACCTCGGCGGCATCGACGGCCTGCTGCACATCACCGACATGTCGTGGGGCCGCGTCCAGCACCCCTCGGAGCTGTTCAAGGTCAACGACGAGGTCGACGTCATCGTCCTCAAGTTCGACCCGGAGAACGAGCGCGTGTCGCTCGGGCACAAGCAGCTCACGACCGACCCGTGGTCGGACGTGGTCGAGCGTTACCCGGTCACCGCGCGCGTCACCGGCCGGGTGGTCAGCCTCACCGACTACGGCGCCTTCATCGAGCTCGAGCCGGGCGTCGAGGGCCTCATCCACGTCAGCGAGATGTCGTGGAGCAAGCGGGTCAAGCACCCGTCGAAGATCCTCAACGTCGGCGACAACGTCGAGGCGATGGTGCTCGGCGTCGATCCGTCGGCCCGCCGCATCTCGCTCGGCCTCAAGCAGGTCGAGACCAACCCGTGGCACGAGCTCACCGACAAGTACCCGGTGGGCACGAAGATCAAGGGCAAGGTCCGCAACCTCACCGAGTTCGGCGCGTTCGTGGAAGTGGAAGACGGCATCGACGGCCTGATCCACATCTCGGACATGTCGTGGAGCAAGCGCCTCAAGCACCCGTCCGAGATGCTGAAGAAGGGCGACGTGGTCGAGGCGATGGTGCTCAACATCGACGCCGAGAACCAGCGCCTGTCGCTCGGCCTCAAGCAGCTGGCCGCCGACGTGTGGGACGACTTCTTCGGTCGTGTCCAGGTCGGTGACGTGGTCGAGGGCAAGGTCGTGCGCATGACCTCGTTCGGCGCGTTCGTCGAGCTCGCCGAGGGCATCGAGGGCCTCATCCACGTGTCCGAGTTCGACGCGGAGAGCGGCGAGAAGGTCACGCTCGAAGTCGAGCAGACCTACCCGATGAAGGTCATCAAGCTGTCGCCGTCGGAGCGGAAGGTCGGCCTGAGCATCCGTGCGCTCAAGGACGACAACTACCGGGCCGACTGGGGCCAGTACATCAGCGAGGCGTCCTCCACCGGCGGCGCCACGCTGGGCGATCACTTCAAGCAGAAGCAGTAAGGTCCGGACTGACGGCCGGTGGCACGGGCTCCCGTGCCACCGACGTCACGTTCGTCGTTGGCAATGGTGGACGTCTCGCGGAGGCGTCCCGACCCACCGAGGCGACCCCTCATGACCAAGGCGGATCTCGTCGAAGAGGTCTCGCGCGTCTCCGATCTCACGAAGAAGGACGCCGAGCTGATCGTCGAAACGGTGTTCCTGTCCGTGATCCGTGCGCTGCACGGCGGCGACAAGGTCGAACTGCGCGGCTTCGGAAGCTTCCGGCTGCGCAAGCGCGAGTCCCGCAAGGGCCGCAATCCGAAGACCGGCGACCGCGTCGACGTGCCCTCCAAGCAGGTGCCGTACTTCAAGCCGGGCAAGGAACTGAAGGACCTGATCAACGCCAGCGCCGCGGCCGACGATGCAGGCGTGCCCGAGCCCGAGGCCGCCACCGCGCCCGTCGCTTCCTGAGCGCGATGGTGGACCACCTCTGGTCGCCCTGGCGCTTGCAGTACGTGACCGGCGGCATCGCGCCGCCGGGCTGCGTCTTCTGCATCGCCGACACCGGCACCGATCCGACCCAGGCCGCGCTCGTCGTCCATCGCGGCGCCACCTGCTACGTCATCCTCAACCTGTATCCGTACAACAACGGCCATCTGATGGTCGTGCCCGGCCGTCACATCGCCACGCTCGGCGAAGCGACCCCCGAAGAACTGCAGGAGCTGATGCGGCTCACGCAGCGCGCCGAGGGCGTGCTGCGGGCCGCCTACGCGCCGCACGGGCTCAACGTCGGCATCAACATCGGCAAGGCGGCAGGTGCCGGCGTCGCCGATCACCTGCACATCCACGTCGTGCCGCGCTGGAACGGCGACACCAACTTCATGACGACCGTCGGCGAGAGCCGCGTGCTGCCCGAATCGCTGGACGACTCGGCGGCCCGCCTGCGGCCGATGTTTGCCGCCGCGCGCTGATCGCCTGCCGCAAACGCGCCGGCGCGGAGAGGGCATGCGGGGAGCCGCGACGGCCATCGTTCTGGTGCTGACCACGAGTGCACTGCTCGCGCAGGGCATCCGCGGCGTACCTCGTCTGGAGCTTCCGCAGCCGCCGCAACCACCACGCGAGCGGGACGCCGAGCCTGTCTTCCGCGCCGCCGTGACGCGCGTCGAAGTGAGCGCGGTGGTGCTCGATCGAGACGGCCGGCCGGTGCCAGGGCTCTCGGCGTCGGACTTCGAGGTGATCGAGGAAGGCGTGCCGCAGGTCATTCGCTCCTTCGAGCCGTATTGGCATCCCATCGGCGGACTCCCGCTGCCTGAACCACGCATCGACGCGACCGACGGCGGGCCTCCCCTCGCCGTACCGGCCAGCAACTACCACACGTCACAGGCCCGCATCTTCGCGCTCGTCCTCGACGATCTCCACGTGGACGTCAGGCGCACGCCGCGCGCCCGAGCCGCGGCGCGCCGCCTCGTCGCGCAACTCGACCCGTCGGACCTCCTGCTCGTCGCCACCGTAGGTGCCGGCGAGTCGACCGGCTACTTCACCCGCGACCGCGCCTACGCGCTCGACATGATCGACCGGTTCCACGGGCAGCGGCTTCGTGACAAGACCATCGGCCGCCTGTTCAGCCCCGTCTACGACGAGGACCTGCGGGTCGATCACTACCGGCGCTCGTGCGAGACCATCGCCAAGGTCGCCACCGCGCTGCGCGACGTCAGCGGACGCCGCAAGACGCTGCTGCTGATCAGCGAGGGCTCGTCGTACGGCGCCGCGATGGACGACATGGAGGTGCGCATGCCGCGCGCTACGGGCGAAGGCCGGGTCAATGCGAGCAGCGGCTCGTTCCGGCTGATGAACGACGTCCTGGCATCGGCGGCGGCCGGCAATGTCGCGATTCATCCTGTCAACCCGCTGGGACTCGATGTCGCGGATTCCGATCTCATCTCGGTTCCAGGCCTGCGCCCCATGATCAGCGAGGCGCAGCGCCAGGCGATCTTCGACGAAGCGCGGCAGTCGAAGGAGATGCTTCGCGATCTCGCCGCCATGACCGGGGGCGTGTCGTCGGTGGACAGCAACGACACGCTCGCGGCCATCGACCGTTCGATGGAGGCCGCCGGCCGGCACTACATGCTGACCTACGAGCCGGAGACGCCCGCACGGGGCAACGAGTACCGGCGCATCGAGGTGAAGGTGCGGCGCCCGGACGTGCGCGTGTTCGCGCGCCGTGGCTATCGGCCGCCTGCCGGCCGTGCGACCCGCGTGAAGGTGTCAGAGGGCTTGTCGCCGGCCCTGGCCACCCTGCTCTCGGCCGTCGTCCCGGCAGACGCGCTGACGATGCGGGTGCAGACCTACGTGACGCAACGTCATGGGCGCACGAGCACGGTGGCGATCGTCGTGGAAGTCGATGGCGCGGCGCTC
>CBIHOS010000247.1:0-6352 GCA_966211945.1 uncultured bacterium | reverse complement strand
ATCGTCTGCAACGAATGGGCACTGCGCTCCGACCGCATCATGACGAGAACCTGAACCCACCGTAGCGCGTCGGCGCGCGCGGGTCAACCCCGCCCGCCGCCTCGTCCGCAGGTTGGTCGAACCGTCGCGTGCCTGAACGGCGACGGCGACGTGACGTTCAGCGGTCGGCGGAACCCGGGGCGGCGTCGGGCAGGACCTCGGCGAAGACGGTGGCGCTGGCGACGCTCTTGCCGAGAGGCAGGCCGGTGGTGAGGACGAACGACACGGAGGCGCCGCGCTCGACCGGTCCGTCGGCCTTCGGATCGACGCGCGGGACGCCGACGAGGACGTCGAGCACATCGCCGTTGGCGTCGCGGAGCAGCGCGGTGAGTGTGACCGCGTCGGGCCGGACCGGACCGCCCGTGTCGACGGTCATGGTGCCGGCGACGCGGTAGCCGCGCAGCGTCGATCTCGACTCGGTCACCTGCGTCGACACCGTGGTGGCCGGAGCCGCGCACGGCGACCGATCGACCTTGGCGCCGCGACTCACCCACTCGAGTGTCGAGGCGGCCGGCTTGCCGTCCTCGACGACCTGCAGCAGATAACCGGACGGCTGCGTGTCGAAGTCGTCGATCCGCTTCAGCCGGAAGCGATACGGCAGCACGCCATCCGGTTCGACCTCCGACACGCGCGCTTCGCTCTCGATCGGATCGCCGACCGGGCGCCAGTTGTCGTCGGTGTACTGCAGGAAGGCCCGCACCTGACGCGCGCAGCGGCCGGTGTTGGTCACCGCCCCGACCAGCACGCCGACGCGGGTGTTCTCGTCGGTCACCGCGGAGTTACGCAATGCGCGGACCTCGAGGCCGGTGCTCGTCAGGATGCGTGCCGTCCGCGGCAGCGCGATCCAGGCTGGCACCATGCTGCGGACCGTCGTCGACCGCGACACGGTGGGCAGCGTCATCTGCGACAACGGTCCGGAGGACTGGCCCATGGCCGTGCCACAGGCTGCCAGCCACGCGAGGAGCGCACACCTGACCGTCATGGCCGGATTCTGACACGACTTGCCGCATCGGTCCGGATCGTCGGCCTGGCCGCCTATGTGGTGTACCCGACCTTCACGCCTGGCGCGAAGACCTTCGTGCCCGCGAGCGTCACGCCGGGCAGGCCGTCCAGGTTCACTTCGCGCAGCCGGGGCAGACGCGCCAGGTGCGCAACGCCGGCGTCGGTCACGCCCTGGCACTCGTACAGGTCCACCTGCTCCAACGTCGGCATGCCCGCCAGCAGGTCGAGACTGCGATCGGTGATCTGCGTCAGCCCGGCGTAGTAGAACGTGATCGGCAACGCCGCGATGTGCGCGGTGGCCGCGTCCGTCGTGTCGCGGCAGTACATGCACGTGAGGCGTTCGAGCCGTGTACACCGGCCGACGTGCCTGAACCCTTCGTCGCCAAGACCGATCGGCGTCAGTTCGCGGAGTGACGGAAAGTCTGGCAGCAGGGCCACCGCCGCGTCGTCGACCTGGCGCAGGCTCACGCCGAGTGCACGCAGGGACGGAAGCGTGGCGAGAGCGCGGAAGCCGCGACTGGTCAGGTGCGGCGCCTCGCGGCCCCACAGGCCCTGAAGCGTCCGCGAACGCGCCAGCGCCTCGTAGCCATCGTCGGTGGCCGCGCTCTCCTGCGCGCGCAGGGCCCGCAAGTCCGGGATCGACGCGAAGTGACGCATCGCCTCGTCGTCGCTCAGCGCGCCGTCGGCCGCCAGCGACACCAGCCCCGGCAGGGCGGCGAGTGCCGCGAAGCTCGCGGTGCGCACGCCCGAGACGTGCCAGAACAGATCGAGTTCGGCGACGCCGTCGAGTCCCGCGAGGTGCGCGATCCCGTCGTCGCCAATCGGCCCGTCGATCAGCAGCCGCGCGCCATGGCCGCTGGCATCACGCTGGCCGTCGGGCACGCGCGGACCGTGCCAGCGCGTGAAGCGTGGCAGTCCGTGCAGGCGCCGCACGCCTTCGGCGGTGAGCAGGCGGCCGCTGCCGAACCGGCGCAGGTGGGGCTTGCCTTCGAGGGCGGCCACCACGCCGTCGCCGGTCGGCGACCCCATGAGGTCCACGGCCTCGATGGCCTCGCAGTGCCGCAGGTGCGCAGCGCCGGCATCGGTGATGGCCTTCTGCCACATCATCTCGAACGTGCGCAGGGCCGGAAGGCGGCGCAGGACCTCCAGCCCGCGGTCGGTGAGCCGGCCACCCGGATACTCGTTCAGCTCGAGGCGTTCGAGCTGCGGCATCGCCCCCAGTGCCAGCAGTCCCTCGTCGGTGAGCTGGCGCGATCCGCCCAGCGAGAGGCTCGTGAGGCTCGGGCACGCGGCCACGCGGCGCATGACGTCGTCGGTCATGTAGCCGTTGGCATCGAGCCGCGCGATGCCGTGCGTGTCGATGGCGTCGATCAGCTCGTCCCACTCGCGCATCGTCGGCGGGCGGCGCAGGCTCACGGCAGCGGTCGCGGCGTCGACGGCATGGGCCGGCACGCCGGCGTCACCGGTCTCGACGGCGAGCAGCAGCGCATCCCAGCTGCCGAAGCCGGCGTCCTGGGCGAGCAGCAGCTGGGCTTCCGTCAGTTGCAGCTGACGCGGCCCGCCACGCGTCAGGCGCTGTCTCACGGCGTAGATCCGTCGCCAGACGATCGCAAACAGATCGTCGAACGAGTACGACGTGCCGTAGTACCGGTTCACCTCGTCGAGGGCGGCGGCGTCGCGATCACCGTAGGCGCGGACCAGCGCCTCCGCGGTATGGGCATACACCGTCGCGTCCCGATGCGCGGACGACATCGTCGAGCTCTCCCGTCTTCGTTGACGTGCGGCGACGATGGTACGCGATCAGGACGTCAGGGGATCAGGAGGCAGGAGGTCAGGCGTCAGGATCGAGGCAGTGCTTCGTTGCCCCGTCGCCGCCGCCAGCCGTCGGCAATCACTGCGGCGACGATGGCCGCGCCGGTGACGATCCGCTTGGTGGGCTCGCTCACGCCGGCTTGCGCCAGCCCTGCCTGCAGCACCGCGATGATCAGCACACCCAGACAGGTGCCGACGATGCTGCCGCGCCCGCCGAGCAGGCTCGCGCCGCCGATCACGACGGCCGCGATCGCCGACAGCTCGAGCCCGACGCCGGCATTGGGATCGGCCGACTCGAGATACGCGATGTGACACGCGCCCGCCACGCCCGCGAGCGCGCCAGCCACCGTGAACGCCGCCAGCTCCACCGGCCGCGGGTCGATGCCGGCCAGCCGCACCGCCTCGCGATTGGTGCCGATCGCCACGAGGTAGCGCCCGAACACCGTCCGCGTGAGGACGAACTGCCCCACCACGACCACGCCGAGTGCGATCAGCGCCGCCGTCGAGGCACCGAGGCCGGGCCACGGCGCACCGATCGCATCGAGCCGGCCGCCGGCAAAGACCGCCCGCGAGTCTGTCACCAGGTACGCACCGCCGCGCGCGATCTCCAGCGTGCCGAGCGTGACGATGAAGGACGGCACGCGAAAGCCAACGGTGACCAGTCCATTCAGCGCACCGCAGAGCGCGCCAACCCCGGCACCGGCCAGCAGCGCCAGGCCGGGCGACACGTGCCAGCCGGTGAGCGCCACGGCGATCACCGCCGCCGCCAGCGCCATCACCGAGCCGACCGAGAGATCGATGCCGCCGGCGATGACCACCAGCGTCATGCCGACTGCGGCGATGAGCAGCGCCGGCATCTGGTTCACGATCGTGAACAGGGTGACGCGGCTCACGAAGTTGTCGGTCAGCAGGCCGAAGAGCGCGATCAGCAGGCCGAGCACGATCGCCAGACCGAGCGATTCGACGCGCGCCGGCCAGCGACCGACGCTCATCGGGCAGCCGCCTCGTGCGTCGTGACGTGCCCGGCGAAGGCGGCCGCCTGCATGTCGTCGGCTTCCCATGTCGCCCTCGTGAACACGCCGGCGGTCCGGCCCGCCGAGAGGACGATGATGCGGTCGCAGACGAGCATCAATTCCTCGAGCTCGCTCGACGCGACGAGCAGGGCGCGGCCGGCGGCGGCCAGCCGCAGCAGTTCCGCGTGGATCACGGCGCGCGCCGCGGCGTCGACGCCGCGCGTCGGCTCGTCCACGAGCAGCACGGGGCAATCACGCAGCAGCCACCGCGCGACGACCACCTTCTGCTGGTTGCCGCCGCTCAGCTCGGCGACCGGCTGCGCCAGCGACTGCCGCCGGACGTCGAGCGCGTCCACTGTCCGCGCCACGGCGGCCGTCTCCGCGGCCCGTCGTACCAGCGCACGGCGGCGGGTGAACCGCGCCAACGACGGCAACGAGACGTTGTCGCGAACCGACAGCGGCGCCAGGAGCGCGTGTGCCACGCGATCCTCTGGCACCAGACCGATGCCCGCGCGTACGGCACGGCGCGGCGAGTCGACGACGATGGGCGGGCCGTCGTCACGGGCGATGTGCCCCTCGTCGGCGGGATCGGCGCCGTAGATGACACGCAGCAGTTCCGTGCGCCCGGCGCCGACGAGGCCATAGAGCCCGACGATCTCGCCGGCGTGCACCTGCAGGCTCACGCCGTGCACGGCCGGATGTTTGCGCAGGCCGTCCACCCGCAGCGCCACGCGACCGGCGACCCGCGGTGCGCGTCCAGTCGGAACCGCCGCTGGCGCGGCGCCAGTCGTCGTCGCGATCGCCGCCGTCGTCGCAGCCACCATCTCGGGCACCGTGAACGCTGCGGCCGGGCGCGTCTCGATGATCCTCCCGTCGCGCAACACGGCGACCCGGTCGGCGATGGACAGGACCTCTTCCATGCGGTGACTGATGTGCAGGATGGCGATGCCGTCGGTGCGCAGCCGCCGCACATCGTCCAGCAGGCGGGCCGCTTCCACGTGACCGAGCGCGGCGGTCGGCTCGTCGAGCAGAAGCACGCGACACTCGCGCGCCAGTGCCGCCGCGATCGCCACCATCTGCTGGTGGCCGACGCCGAGCGTGGCGACGGCGATCCGCGGCGAGAGGTGCGTCAGGCCGACGCGGTCGAGCGCGGCGCGAGCCAGCGCGTCCAGCCGCCGCCGGTCGAGGACGCCGGCGCGGTGCGGCAGTCGCGACAGGAACAGCTGCTCGCCGACGGTCAGCGTGCCGATGAGCGATGGATCCTGCGGCACGAGCTGGACGCCCGCCGCCTCCGCGTCGCGGCGCGACCTCGGCGTGTAGGGCTGCCCGTCCAGGGCGAGGGCGCCACGGTCCGGAGCGGTCAGACCGGTCAGCACACGCGTGAGCGTCGACTTACCTGCCCCGTTGGCACCGACCAGGGCCAGGACCTCGCCGGCGTGGACGTCCAGGTCCACGGCCGTCAGCACCGGCGCGGCGTATCGCTTGTGGAGCCCGCGCACGGCGAGCCGGGGCTGCGACATGCGCGTCTCTCAGGGGCGGGTGACGACGTCGACCGGCGTCTCACGATCCTGCGGCGCGGTGTCGCCGCGCAGCAGGCCGAGCGCGTATTCGATGCCGTACACCGCGAGCTGATCGCCGTGCTGATCGGCGGTGGCCAGCACGCGTCCGTCGGCGAGCATCTGGCGCACGGCCGCGATGTTGTCGAAGCCGACGACCTGGACCTCGGCGGTGCGTCCGGCCTGCCGCACGGCCGACGCGGCGCCGAGCGCCATCGAATCGTTGCTCGCGAGAATCGCCTCGAGGTCGGGATGCTCGCGCAGCCACGCCGCGGCGATCGTGTTGGCCCGGTCCTGCTCCCACTGCCCGCTCTGGACGCTCACCACGACCATGCCGGCGGCGGCCATCGCGTCCTCGAAGCCGAGCCGGCGCTGCTGCGCGTTGAATGCGGTCGGAATGCCTTCGAGGATCGCCACCTTGTCGCCGCGCGTGAGATGCCCGGCAAGGACCTCGGCCACCTTGCGCGCGCCGGCCCGGTTGTCGGGCCCAACGAAAGGCACGCGCAGATCGGCTTCGGCGAGCGTCGCGGCGTCCAGCTTGTTGTCGATGTTGACGACCACCACGCCCTGGGCCGCGGCCCGGCGCAACACCGGCACCAGGGCCCGCGAGTCGGCCGGGGCGACGACGAGCGCCTGCACGCGCTGCGCCAGCATCTGCTCGATCAGCGCGACCTGCTGCGAGACGTCGCTCTCGTTGCGGATGCCGTTGACGATCAGCGTGTAGTCGGCCGCATGCGCCGCCTGATGCCGGCGCGCCCCGTCGGCCATCGTCACGAAGAACTCGTTGGCGAGCGACTTCATCACGAGCGCGACGCGCGGCGGCCCGTCGCCAGCCGGCGGCCGCTCACCCGTGCCGCAGGCCGAGGCCCCGAGCGCCGCCAGCAGCGCCGCCCACGCGGCGAGTCGTCCGATCATGCGCCAATCCTACCC
>CBIHOS010000246.1:0-6473 GCA_966211945.1 uncultured bacterium | reverse complement strand
CGGCCCGGCAGTAGTGTCGGTCCACCCATCATGACCAGGTACACCTCGCTGCTCGCCGTCGTTCTCGGGGTGTTCGGCGTTGTCTCGGCGCCCGCGATCGTCGCGGCGCAGGCCGCGCCGTCACCCAGCCGACCGGCCGCGACGCGCTCGTCCCGCGCCGCCACGCCGCCCTTCGACAAGGCCCGCTACACGATCGCGCACAAGACGTTCGTGCTCGACAACGGGCTGACGCTGATCGTGCACGAGGATCACTCGGTGCCGGTCGTCGGCGTGAACCTCTGGTACCACGTCGGGTCGCGCAACGAGGCGGCCGGCCGCACCGGCTTCGCCCACCTGTTCGAGCACTTCTTCTTCAACGGCAGCGAGAACTACCCGCACGGATTCCGCGAGGCGATGGACGACCTCGGCGCCAACAACCGCAACGGCACGACCAACACCGATCGGACCAACTTCTTCGAGACGGTGCCGGTGTCGGCGCTCGAGCGGACGCTGTACCTCGAAGCAGACCGCATGGGCTTCCTGGCCGGACGCATCACCAGGGAGATGCTCGAGCGCGAACGCGGCGTCGTCCAGAACGAGAAGCGCCAGGGCGAGAACCAGCCGTACGGCCGCGTCTTCCAGTCCATCGTCGAGACGATGTATCCGTCGGGACATCCTTACAGCTGGTCGACGATCGGCAGCATGGCCGATCTCGAGGCAGCGACGCTCGAGGACGTGCGGCAGTGGTACCGCACCTACTACGGGCCGAACAACTGCGTCCTGTCGCTGGCCGGCGACGTCACGCCGGAGCAGGCGCTGGCGCTCGTGAAGAAGTACTTCGACGGCATTCCGCCGGGGCCGCCTCTGCGCCGCGCCACCGACTGGCAGCCGCGCCTCGACGCGGACGTGCGCGACGAGATGGAGGATCGGGTGCCGCAGGCGCGGGTCTACCGCGTCTACCACGCGCCGGCGTGGCGATCGGCAGCGGTGCCGCGGCTGCAACTGGCGGCCGACGTCCTCAGCGGCTCCCGCAGCGCCCGCCTGGACCGCCGCCTCGTGTACGACACGGGCGTGGCGACCGCCGTCTCGGCGTCGGTGTTCGACAGCGAGCTCGCGAGCCTCTTCCTGATCGACGCGACCGTCAAGCCCGGCGTCGATCCGCGCGACGTCGAACGCGAGATCGATGCCGTTCTCGATCGCTTCCTCGCGAGCGGTCCGACGGCGGAGGAGATGCAGCGGGCCCGCAGCCGGGTCCTGTCGACGTTCGTGAGGGGCACCGAGCGGCTCGGTGGCTTCGGTGGGCGGTCCGACGTGCTCGCCGAAGCGGCGACGTTCGGCGGCCGCTCCGACGCCTACCTCTCGCGGCTCGAGACCCTCGCCACCTCGTCGGCCGCGGCGGTGCAGGCGGCGGCGCGCGCCTGGCTGGACGCGCCGCACTACACGATGACCGTGCGTCCATACCCCGTGCTGGCGCCGGGCCAGACGACCGTCAACCGGAAGCTGCTGCCGCCGCTCGGCGCGGTGCCCGACGTGAACTTCCCGGCGGTGCAGCGCACGACGCTCGGCAACGGCTTGAAGGTGCTGTTGCTCGAACGGCACGGGGCACCGCTCGTGAACGTCGCCCTGGCGGTCGATGCCGGATACGCGGCCGATCCCTCCGGCAAGGCAGGGACCGCATCACTGGCGCTCGGCCTGCTCGACGATGGCACGCGGACGCGGGACACGTTCCGGATCGTCGACGAACTCGACGCGCTCGGGGCGCGATTGTCGACCGGGAGCTCGCTCGATCTGTCGTTCGTGCGGCTCAGCGCGTTGGCGTCCAACCTCGCGCCGTCGCTCCGGATCATGGCCGACGTCGTGCGCAACCCGGCTTACCCGGCCGACCTCGTTGCGCTCGAGCGGCGGCGGCAGGAGGCTCGGATCGACCAGGAGAAGGCGCAGCCGGTCGCGTCGGCGTTGCGAGTGCTGCCGCGGCTGCTCTATGGCGAGGGTCACGCGTACGGCAACCCGTTCAGCGGATCGGGCGAGGCGGGAGCCGTCGCAGCGCTCACGCGCGACGACCTGGTCGGCTGGCACCGCCAGTGGTTCCATCCGAACGCCAGCACGGTGATCGTGGCCGGCGACGTGACCATGGCGACGCTGAAGCCGGCCCTCGAGGCAGCCTTCGGCGGCTGGCCGCGCGGCACCGCGCCTGCCAAGGCGATCGGTGCGGCGGCGCGCCAGGCGGGCCAGCGCGTCTATCTCATCGACAAGCCCGACGCGCCGCAGTCGGTGATCGTCGCCGCGCACGTCACCGAGAAGGGTGGCGCCGCGCAGGACCTGGCGATCGAGACGGTCGTGCGCAACTTCGGTGGCATCGCGACCTCGCGGCTCAATCGCAACCTGCGCCTGGACAAGCACTGGAGCTACGGCACGCAGGCCGTGATGCCAGCCTCGCGCGGTCCGCGCCCGTTCTACATCGTCGCGCCGGTGCAGTCGGACAAGACCAGGGAGGCGATCGTCGAGATCGTGAAGGAACTGAAGGACGTGGCCGGCGCACGGCCGGTGGCCGGTGAGGAGTTCGCGAGCACGATGCGCAACCAGACGCTCGGCCTGCCGGGCCGCTTCGAAACGCTGGACGCGCTCGAGGCGGCGGCGGTGCAGCTGGTGAACCTCGGGTACGCCGACGACCACTTCGCGAACTACGCGCCGCGCGTCCGGGCCCTCGACGAGAAGGCGCTCGCGGCCGCTGCGGCCGCCTACATCCGGCCGGCCGACGTGATCTGGATCGTCGTCGGCGACCTGCGCAAGGTGGAAGCCGGGATTCGCGAGTTGAAGCTGGGCGAGGTCGTTCGGCTCGACGGCGACGGTCAGCCGGCCGCAGGCACGCGTTGAGCCAGGCGCGGCGCTATGATCACCCCACCGTGCCGATGACCTCCGACACGCTCGGGCAGCCCCTGCCGTTCAGGGAGAACCGTTTCCGCCGGATCTTCCTGCTGATCTTCGTCCTGGCGATCACCGCGGCGTTCCTGTGGCTGATCCGCAGCTTTCTGATGACCATCCTGCTGGCCGCGATCTTCGCGGGCATCGGGCATCCGCTGTTCCGGCGACTGACGGTACTGATGGGAGGCCGCCGGCCGCTGGCGGCGCTCTCGACGCTGGTCGTCGGGCTGCTCGCGGTGGCGGCGCCGCTCGGCCTGGTGGTCTACATGGTGACCGCCGAGGCCATCCGCATCAGCGCCAACGTGCGGCCGTGGATCACGCAGGTGGCGCGTCAGCCGACCTCACTTGCGCCCCTCCTCGAACGCCTGCCGTTCGCCGAGCAGATCGCGCCCTACCGTGAGCAGCTGTTCGAGAAGGCGGGGGAGTGGGCGAGCAGCGCCGGCGGCTTCATCGTGGCGTCGTTGTCGACCACGACCGTGGGCACCGTGCAGGCGGTGTTCAACCTGTTCATCCTGATCTACACCGTGTTCTTCCTGCTGCTCGACGGCCCGGCGCTGCTGCACACGGTGCGCCGCTTCCTGCCGCTGCGCGAAGGCGAGCGCGACCTGCTGCTCGACAAGTTCGTGTCGGTGACGCGGGCGACGATCAAGGGGACGCTGGTCATCGGCGTCATCCAGGGCGCGCTGGCCGGACTGGCGTTCTGGGCCCTCGGGATCGAGCACGCCGTCTTCTGGGGCGCGATCATGGTCGTGCTGTCGGTGATCCCGCTGCTCGGCGGCGCCATCGTCTGGGTGCCGGCGGCGATCGTGCTGGCGCTCACCGGTCATTGGATGAAGGCGATCGTCCTTGCGGCGTTCTGCGCGCTGGTCGTCGGCTCGGTCGACAACGTACTGCGGCCGCGGCTGGTCGGCCGCGACACCCAGATGCACGACCTGATGATCCTGTTCTCGACGCTCGGCGGGATCATCGTGTTCGGCGCCATCGGCTTCATCATCGGGCCGATCATCGCCGCGCTGTTCCAGGCCGCCTGGGAACTGTTCGGCATCGCTTACCAGGATCTCCTGCCGCGGGCTCAGGAACCCGCAATCGATCCACCGGTGGTGATCGTGACGACCGACGGCCCCGACGATCCTCAGCCCGTGGCCGACGTGCCCGTGCCCTGATCACGACGTTCGCGCGCCCAGCCGCGCGCCTCGATCAGGGCCCGCACGCGTCCGGCGATGTCGTCGCGGATTCCGCGGACTTCCTCGAGCGGCCGTTCCTTCGGATCGGCGAGTGGCCAGTCGTCGCGGGCCAGGCCAGGCAGGTGCGGGCAGGCGTCGCCACACCCCATCGTGACGAGCAGCGCGGCGTCGCTGGCGAGGTCGTCGGTCAGCCGCGTCGGCCGGGCCGCGGAGACGTCGATGCCGATCTCTCGCATCGCGTCGACCACCACCGGGTGAACGCGAGGCCCCGGCGCGGTCCCCGCCGAGACGGCGACGACGCGGTCGGGATCGGCGAACGCGTTGAAGAGGGCCGCCGCCATCTGCGAGCGGCCGGCATTGTGAACGCAGGCGAACACGACACGAACGGGCGCCGCGTTCACGCGCGGCTCCTCGCGGGCAGGGCACAGCATCCCGCCACCATCGGCCGGGTGGTCCGCACCGACTGTCCGGTTGCGCGCGCCAGCTGTCGCCCATCAGCCGGCGGCTCCGCCGCATGCCGCGCCGCGTGCACCACGGCTTCGACCGCGTGCCGGACGGGCGGCGACAGCACCGGCGCGAGGCGGTAGTGCACCCACAGGCCGTCGCGCCGGCCCTCGACCAGGCCGGCCCGGCGCAGGTAGGCCAGGTGCCGCGAGGCGGTCGGCTGTGGAATGTCGAGGCTCTCGTGGATGTGGCAGACGCACACTTCCTGGTCGCCGAGGAGTGCCAGGATGCGCAGGCGCGTCGGGTCGGCGAGGGCGGCACAGACCGCGGCGAGGTCGGCAATCGGCGGAGCGGCAGCGCGGCTGGTCATGGTGTCGTGAGACGCGAACAACATTCGCGTTGACAAATATACACCCGCGCGCATATCGTGGCTTTCATATTCGCATGCGCGAATATATTGGCAAGCGCGACGGCTCGCCCGAGCCGTCCGAGGAGACGATCATGAGCGACATCCAGGCGGTCGTGCAGCAGAAGTACGGTTCCTTCGCGGCCTCGGTGGGGAGCGGAGGCGCCCGCACGTCGTGTTGTGGCAGCGGCGACTGCGGCGATCCGATCACCAGCGCCCTCTACACGCCCGAGGAGGTCGGCGGGCTGCCGGTCGAAGCCGTTCAGGCCTCACTGGGCTGCGGCAATCCGACGGCGCTCATCGATCTGCAGCCGGGCCAGGTGGTGCTGGACCTCGGCTCGGGCGGCGGCATCGACGTGCTGCTCTCGGCCCGCCGGGTCGGGCCGACCGGCAAGGCCTACGGGGTCGACATGACCGGCGAGATGCTGGCGCTGGCGCGGGAGAACCAGCGGCGCGCCGGCGTCGACAACGTCGAGTTCCTCGCAGGCACGATCGAGCAGATCCCGCTGCCCGATGCGTCGGTCGACGTGATCATCTCGAACTGCGTCATCAACCTCTCGGCCGACAAGCCGCAGGTGCTGCGCGAGGCGGCCCGCGTCCTCAAGCCGGGCGGCCGGTTCGCGGTCTCCGACGTCCTGGTGCGCGGCGAGGTGCCGGCCGACGTCCGCCGCAACATGGAACTGTGGGTGGGCTGCCTTGCCGGCGCGCTTCGCGAGGACGAATACGTGGCCGGACTGCGCGCCGCCGGCTTCGACGACGTGAGCGTGGAGTCGTGGCGCGAATATGCCTCGGCCGATGCCGAGACCTACTTCCGCGAGGCTGGCCAGTCGTGCGGCGATCTGACGGCGGCCGACGGACACTTCTTCAGCGGCGTCGTGCGGGCCCGCAAGCCGGCCGTCGCGTGATGGCGACGCTCCGTCGGGCCGAGCCCGCCGACTGGCCGGCGGTTGCCGCGCTGCTGCGGGCGGCGCACCTGCCGCTCGACGGGGCCGAGACGCACCTGGACGCCTTCGTCGTGGCGGCTCGCGAGGATGGTGCGATCACCGGCGCCGGCGGTCTCGAGCTGTACGGCGAGGTGGCGCTGCTGCGATCGCTGGTCGTCGAGCCGCGCGGCACCGGGCTCGGGTCGTCGCTCGTCGCGCGGTTGATCGAGGACGCCCGGACGCGCGGCGTGCGCGATCTCCTGCTGTTGTCGACCACCGCGGCAGCGTTCTTCCCGCGCTTCGGGTTCGTGCCGGTCACCCGCGAGGCGGTGCCAGCGGCGCTGCACGCGTCGGCGGAATTGCGCGGCGCCTGTCCGGCGAGCGCCACGGTCATGCATCTCCGGCTGTCGTGAGAACGTGACTGGCGCGTCGCCGCATCGACATGTCGGCCGGCGACACTGGACGAGCGTTGCGCCCGGGAGATCTCCGGGGCAGCGTGCACGGTAGCGCAAGGGCCCCGGCAGAACGGGGCCCTTTTTCGTGTCCTGACGCAGCAGGGGCGCCGAGGCCGTCTGCTACCATCCGGAGCCAGGCCACCGTCTGACGGTCCTTTTG
>CBIHOS010000245.1:0-6503 GCA_966211945.1 uncultured bacterium | reverse complement strand
AGCCAAATCGCGGCAGACCTGCTGACGAGCCCAGGCCGGGGACCGAATGAGGCCGAGGCGCTGATGCAGTGGATGCAGGAGAACGAGGATGCCTGGCGCGCTTGACCCGCGGTACGTCCTCGCTCGCGCTGTCCTGCTCGACGCGCTCGAAGCGCTGAGCAACCAGCGCAGCGCCGTGATCGTCGTCGGCGCCCAGGCCGTTTACCTGCACACCGGAGCCATCCACCTCGGAGTTCCCGAGTTCACGCTCGATGCTGACATCACTCTTGACCCTGCCCTCCTGAACGAGGTGCCGGAGATCGAAGCCGCGATGCTAGGCGCAGGATTCGAGCGCGGCCGCCACGCAGGCGTCTGGACCGCCTCACGCAATGTCGACGGCGTCCCGGCGAAAGTCGACGTGGACTTGATGGTACCGGACGCCGTTGGCGGTCCGGGACGACGTGCGGCACGGTTGCAGGGGCACGCCAAGGAGGTGGCTCGCAAGGCGCGCGGCCTGGAGGGCGCGCTCATCGACAAGTCGGCGGTCTCGATCGGCGCCTTGGAGCCGGGCGACTCGAGGACCTTCGACGTGGCCATCGCTGGTCCCACTGCCCTCCTCATCGCGAAGGCGCACAAGATCGCTGAGCGTGTCGCCGAACGCGAGCAGCGCCGCCTGGAAGACAAGGACGCCCTTGACGTCCTGCGACTCCTGCAGGCCACGCAGACCATGACGCTGGCGACGACTATCGCGAGCCTTCTGCAGTCTAAGGTTGCGCGCGAGATTACGCGGGAGGCCGTAGACATCCTGACGGCGCATTTCGCTGATGCTCGTGCGGCCGGTCCGCAGATGGCGGCCCGCGCGGCGGGCGACCTGATGCCCGCCGACGTGGTGGCCGGTTCCTGCGCCGCGCTCGTCTCCGACCTGTTGCGAGCACTCCGGCCAAATCAGTAACCGTCGCGGCCTCCGCCGACGCTCCGATAGTTGCCCTGAGCACCGGGAGCGCACGGCGCGGGTCAAGGCCGCGCAGCGCCGACGGGACGGAGGGAAGCCTTGAGGCGCGCCTTCGCTCCCTCACAATCCCGGTCGGAGCGTTGGCGCTCTCGACGACCGACGGGAAGACCAAGGCCACGCACTGGCCGATTCCTTCGGCACGATCCGTGCGCCTGCCGGTCACCATTCGCGGCCACGACATCGACGCGACGTGCAGCTGCGCCCTCTCAGCAACAGACACAGACACCTGAGGCGTGAGCGACCCCGCGGACACGAAGGGATCCGCTTTCGCAGGCGCGAGGCGGGGTCGCTCACGCCTCTCCTCTGCCCTTTCCCTGTCTCGGGCGCTCAGGCGTCGGCATAGAACGCCGACGCGGTTCTGCTCGGGCGTCGCCTGGAAGTCGAAGCCCTCCAAGGGGTTGTGCGCGCTCCTACCTCGACTGACAAGCTCGCTGAGACGGTCCGGGCCGGTGGTCAGCGACTCGCGAGGGGGGCCAACGGCGCATGGGCCTATCGTCTCCATCCTCGGCCCCCTCTGTTGACCAAGGGGCGAGAGTTGGGTCCGACACACCGACAGTCTGAGACCAGCAAGACGACCTCGAGGCCGACCTCAGAGGGCTGCGCCGGCTCGGCTCACGCGTGGCTGCGGCTCCGCACAATCCAGGCCGAGGCGCCGATGGTCACGGCGAACGTGAAGGGGACCAGCATCATGGCCGCGACTGTCGTCAGGGCTGCAGGAACAGCAGGCGCGACCAGGTAGATCGCCAGTGCGTATGCGGCACCCACCGGGATGGCCTTCGGCAGCGACAGGGGCGGGCGACGGCCAGCCATGGTGGCGAGTGCGCTCAGCCAGACGACCTGTCCCGCCACCAACGGCAGGACGAGCCCGCGCATCAGCAGCGTAGCGCTGCCTGGCCACGTATTCACCGCGATGGTGACCTCCATCAGCAATGCCGTCGTCATGGCGAGGAGGGCGGCCACGGCCCCGGCCTGGTGCTGCACGGCAACTCTCTCCACCACCTGCACGCCAGCAGCATTGGAGACGCGGAAGTCGACGTCGCAGGCGCGCGATCAACCGCCCTGCGACGTGGGTCGGTGGCTACCGCGCCGACGTCTCGATGAGGGGCGTCGGCGACGTCCCAGCAGTGATGCTGCACTCGCGGCGATGCGCCGCGGCGAGGTTCACTCGACCGACACACCCTCATCGCGGCGTCGAGCGGACGTCGATGGGCGTCTGACGCGAACCGCTCCTGTCGCTCGCCGCTTACCGGTGGTGGCCACGAGTTGCCTCGCGTGGCATCGGCGACACGTGACGGCTTGGTCGAACGTACGCTCCGTATGGGCACGTCTAGTCAGTTCGCCCGCCGAGGTATATTGCGGGAGTTGACAACAGAACACTTCGGAATGGATGTAGCGGAGTTCCTCCCGACCATTTCGTGGGGCGCGAGCACCCGCCTCACGAAGGGGTGTGTTCTCGTCCTCTCGGCCGCCTTACTTAGCACGTCCTGGGCAGATGCCCAGACGCAGCACGCACAACCAGGCTTCCGCGCCGGTGTCACACGGATCGAGGTGACCGCGCTCGTCGTCGACAGCCAAGGGCGCCCCGTTCCTGATCTTCGGCCCGATGAGGTACAGGTGTTCGAGGCTGGCCAACAACAGCAGATTCGCACGTTCACGCACGTTCGCCTGGATAGCGACGCGAGGGAAGCAGGCACGAACTCCGCACCCGGCTTGACCGCGTCGAACGGCACACGCAAGTCATCCCGTTTGGTGGGCCTACTCATCGACGACCTGCACATCGATGCCAAGCGAGCGGAACGTGCTCGCTCGCTGGCTCGGCAAGTCGTCGACCAACTGGGCCCTTCTGACCTCCTCTTCGTAGGCCTTACCAGTGACCCAACACAGTCGACTGGCGTGTTCACGACCTCGCGGCGGCGCGCCAGTGACCTGATCGAACGCTTCTCGGGCACGCGCCTCCCACCTCCGGCGGTCGTGCTGCTCGACACCCCTGCATTGCCGACCCAGATCCCCCGAATGCTGGGGGATGACATGGGGCTTTCGGCCGGCATGCAGCAGCATGGCAGCCGACTCGCTCAGGCTTTTGTTGCGCTCGAAGGGTTGGCTGAGGGCCTGAGCACAACAGCCGGCCGCCGAAAAACCCTGTTCCTGTTGACGGAAGGTCCTGCAGCTCCTATTCGTGAGGATCAAGGGGCGGGCCCAGCAGCGGCAGAGGCCCTGCAGCAGGCCCTTGCCAGCGCCGCTCGCGCAGACCTCGCCGTGTATCCGCTGAACCCCGCAGGACTCGACACGCCGACCGATGGAATGATCGAGGGCTTCACGCGCGCTGTCGATGCGTCGGGCCGTGAGGTGGCCCACGAGGACCTGTCGTACGCCATCCGCGACTTCGTCGCGGGAAGGACGCTGCTTCGTGATCTGGCGGCACTGACAGGCGGACGGGCGTTGACCGACCGTAACGATGTATCGAGCGCCATCGCCGAGACGCTCAGGGAAGCGGCCGACTACTACGTCATCAGCTACGAGCCGGAACGCGAGACTCGCGCCGCCCTGGTGCCCCTCGAACTACGTGTCAGTAGACCCGGCGTACGCGTGCGCACGCGACGTGGGCGCGCCGTCGGGCCGTTGGCCGGTGCCGCTGCCGCGCCAGGCGTAACCGACGCAACCGCCCATCTGCTCCGAAGCCTCGGCGTGAACGGCGGACTGCCCATGACCCTGCGAGCATTCCGCCTCGCGAACCCCGATGGCAGTGCGTCGTACGCCATTGTCGCGAAGGTTGCAGGTGAGCCCCTCGTACGGGCCGTTACCGGCGACCGCCTGCTCATCGAGCAGGCACTCGTCACCATAGACGCAAACGGCACGTTCGGTTCAGCAACGAAGCGTTCCGTCGAGTTGCGGTTACCGCAGGAGCAGGTGATGTTGCTGCAGTCGACCGGGCTGCGAACCGTTTGGGTCGTCGACCTCCCGACCGGGTTCCAGCAAGTGCGGGTGGCGACGATGCATCCCACGACCGGGTTGGGCGGTATGGTTGCCCTGGACCTGCACGTCGGGGCCGAGTCCCCATCGGAAGTGTCAGCGCTGGTCGCAGAAATGAGCCGAGCGCTGCCGACCGCCTTCGTGGATCCACGACTCGAGCCGCTGCTGCCACACAAGTCGGGGCCTCTTCGCAACACGACAGCCGCAAGTGCCGCCGCCTCCTCCGCTGGAACATGGGCGGCGGCGTTGCAGGCCTATCAACGTCGCGAGTACGCCGCTGTAACGGGCCTGGCAGGCGCGATCGCTGGTGCGGACCTTGACGACGAGGTGGCTCGTGATACGGCTCGGTGGCGTGACAATCCTGACAAGGAACTTGCCGCCCTGCGCCTGAGGGGGTCGGCCGCGATGGCGCTGGAGCTGGCCCTTGTACATGTCCGGCGTTCCGACGCCGAGAAGGCGGCGAGGTATCTCCGCTTGGCCGAGGACGCACGGGACACCCTCCGCATGCGCGTGGGACCGAACGCGTTCACCGCCCACTGGGACCTGACGCGCCTGCATCTCCTCCTGCTGGCCAGTGACTTCGCTGGGGTGAACCGAGCCGGGTCGCGTGTCCCTTCAGACGAGCTCTCTCCCGAGTCTCTCGCCGAGTGGTACAGCGCGCGCGGTCTGGCTCGTGAGGCGCAGTCGAGACAGGCGCTCTGGGACCGGCCCACCAATACGCAAGTCTTGGCGTTGAACCCCACCAGCTTCGACCGAGAGCTCTGGATCGCCAACGAGCGCGCGGCCGCGATCGCGGAGTATCGCCGCGCCATCGCCGCATCGCCTGCCCATCGCGAAGCGCAGTTGCGGCTCGGCCGCATGCTGTTCGAGAACGGGCAGGCCGCCGAAGCACTGCCCCATCTGGCCGTGGCCGCGACACGGGACTGCAGCTCCGTACTCTGCGGCCTGGGGTGGCTCTTCCTGGGCGATTGGCATGCCAAGCACGGCACGGCCGCGGACGCGCGGGACGCCTACCTTCTCGCCTCTCGTGTACTGGACGTACGTCAAAGCGCGCTCGTGGCGCTGCTCCGCCTGCGCCTGGTCGAGTCTCCAGGTGCTGCTGCCGAACTCGTCCGACAGTTCGACGCCAACTCGATGCTGGCACGGCAGCAGGAGCCCGACGCCTGGTCACGGTATCTGGCAAGCAGCCCCATGGGCCTGCCGTCGTTGATCAGCGCGCTGCGCGAGGGTGCCAGCCAGTGACCGCCCTGGCGCGCTTCGCGATCGGCGTCCTGATGCTGCTGCCCGGCGCGACGCTCACGCGTGCGCAGCAACCCCTGTTCCGCGCCACTGCCGACGCCGTCAACGTCGACGTGCTCGCACTTCGTGGTCGGGAGCCAATCAGGGGCCTCAGCGCCGACGACTTCGTGCTCACCGACAACGGCGTGGCGCAGACCCTCGCGTCGGTCGATGTGCCGGGCCACGCCCACGTCATCGTCGTGCTCGACGTCAGTGCCAGCGTGCAGGGTGACACGCTGGCGCGCCTCCGGAACGCCGTGGGAGCCCTGATGCGCAGTCTCGGCGAGGACGATAGGGTCTCTGTGGTGGCGTTCAGCGATCGGGTGCGGATCCTGAGTCGGGTCGCCACCCCCACGGACGCGTGGACGGCGCTCGACACGCCACCGCCAGCGTCCGGCGGTACCGTCCTTCATGACGCGCTCGTCGTCGCCAGCGCATTGAGCTTCGCAGATAGCCGCCCCTCGGTAACGCTGGCGTTCACGGATGGGGCCGACACGGCAAGCGTGACCGGCGCCGCGGCGTTGCTGAGGAGCTTGCAGGCCAGCAGCACGGTGGTCTTCACGATGGCGGCGGGCCTTGAACGGGACTGGTTCGACACTCGGGAACGGAGACCATCACCATACCTCGCGTCCGACACATGGCTCGGCGCGCAAGCGGCCGACGTACCGAGATTGCTCGACCGCGTGGCCACCCTGACCGGCGGCACGTTCGTCCAGGTGGATCGTGTCAACGATCTGGACGCGACGTTCACGGACTTCGTGGCCCGGTACCGCGCCCGGTACGTGCTGAGCTACACGCCTACCGGCGTCGGCCGCGAGGATGGCTGGCACCGGATCGAGGTCCGTCTCAAAAACCAGCGAGGCGAAGTGCGGGCGCGCGAGGGTTACCTCTCTGTGGGTTCGCCGACACGCGTGCGTCAGGGCGACGCGAAGTAGGCACTCCGCGTTCATGCTCCGCGCGCCGACACCACCGCACTCATGACCGTTCCGGCGGAAGCAACGAGCCAGAGCGCTTCAGCAAGGCTTCCGGTCTTGGGCCGCGGCGCGGACCGGGAACGCAGTGGCGCGTAGGGCGTTCACGTCTCCACACCCTGCTTCGATGCAGTGGATGCAGGAGAACGAGGATGCCTTGTGCGCTTCGACCCGCGGTACGTCCTCGCCTCTGCTGTCCTGTTCGACGCGCTCGAAGCGCTCGTCGGCGTTGGCGACGGCACCTTGGCGCGGTCGTATCAAGAGCACCGCCTCGCGTGCAGCACGTGAACGAC
>CBIHOS010000244.1:0-6546 GCA_966211945.1 uncultured bacterium | reverse complement strand
GGCGCGTTCCCCGAACGCGCCGTGAAGACGACGCCGGCCGACCAGGCCGGCGTCAATTCCCTATCGCTGCGTCAGGTCGCGCAGCCAGATCTCGCGGAACTTCATGTCGCCGGTGCCGCCCGAGTGCAGCTGCAGCGAGATGGCGCCGTCGAAGGAACGCGGCGCCGGGTCGGTGAAGTCGACCAGGACCACGCCGTTCAGGCGCGAGATGTACCGGTTGCCGACGACGGTGAGGAGGTACTCGTTCCACTCGCCGCGGCGCACGACCGACTCGTTCTCGGGCGCCGGCCAGACGATCCAGTTGCGGCCATCGCCGTAGAGGCCGCCGGTGTGCTTCATCATCCCGCAGTCGACCTCGAACTGGAGGCCCTGCGAGACGTCGGCGGTGCCCGGCTTGAAGTCCGAGTGGACGAAGACGCCGCTGTTGCCGTCGCCCTCGCACTTGAAGTGCAGCGACAGCACGAAGTCCTTGTAGGTCTTCTCGGTCTTCAGGTAGCCGTAGCCCTTGGTGACGGCGACGCCGTGGAGCTCGCCGCCCTCGACGGTCCACTTCTCCTGGCCGACGTTCACCCAGCCGGTCAGGTCCTTGCCGTTGAACAACTGCACCCAGTCTTCCCCACCGCGAACCGGGCGAGGCGGACGCGTGCCGGTGGCGGCGGGCTGACCGGCGCGCTGACCGGCGGGCGCGGACGGCGCCTGCGCGGCGGCCTGACTGGCCGACGGGACGAGGAGGAGACAGGCCATGGAGAGGGAAGGAAGGAAACGCATGCGCGGGACTATAACGCAAGGCCCGAGCCGGAGCCCCTGCGCGTCGTGCGGCGCGCGGGCCTGGGCGGGCGGCAATCGGCCGCGAGGGTTGGCGTTACGATAGGACAGTGGTCGCGACCTTCATCGTGTACGACGAGCTGGACCGGTGTCCGTACCTGGCCGGTCACGTCGCACGACTCCCCTTGCGGGTGCCGGCGCGACCGCTGACGCGCGGCGAGGTGGACGCGGCGCTGATGGCGGGCGATCGCCGGCAGGGCGTCTTTCTCTATCGTCCGAGCTGCCCGGCGTGCCGGGCCTGCGAGGCGATCCGCATTCCGGTCCGCGACTTCGCGCCATCGGCCACGCACCGGCGCACGCTTCGCCTGGGCGACGCGACGTTCCGCCTCGAGGTCGGACGTCCGGTGGCCGACGAGCAGCGGGCGGCGTTGTACGCCCGCCACAAGTGGGGACGCGGTCTCACCACCAACGACGACCAGGAGGAGACGACCGACGTCGAGACGTACGCGGCGTTCCTGGTCGAGACCTGCTGCGACACGATCGAGTTCGCGCTGTACCACGGCGACACGCTGGTGTCGGTGGCGGTGGCCGATCGCGGCGACCGTTCGCTGTCGGCGGTGTACTGCTGCTTCGACCCGGCCTACGAGCGCTACAGTCCCGGCACGTACACGATCCTCAAGCAGTGGCAGTTTGCGATCGCCGAGGGCCTGGAGTTCCTGTACCTGGGCCTGTACGTCGCCGACTCGGCGCACCTGTCGTACAAGGCCAGCTTCCGGCCGCACGAGCGGCGGATTGGCGGGGTCTGGACGCGGTTCGGCCGCGGCGAGCCGCTCGTCGCGGACACGCAGCGGGCGGGCTGACGGGGTCGGGGCCGGGCGCGTCCAGGGTGGTGCGCCGCTGTGCTATCCTCGCAGGGTTGTATGCCGGCCTCCCGGGCCGGTCCTGCCTCAGGCCGACGTAGCTCAGTTGGTAGAGCAGCTGATTCGTAATCAGCAGGTCACCGGTTCGAGTCCGGTCGTCGGCTCCAAGAAATCTCGACAGACATCCTCAGCGGTCGACCAGACGTCTCGGACGGTCGACTCGCCGCCAGTCATCGCCGACAATGTGGCGAGCTGACACATGTCCGTGACCCGGATGACGGCGTCGCTACTGGCATCACTCGTCGTCGGAGGACTGCTGTCTCCCGACCTGAGTTCGTGGTCGCACTCCGGACAGCCGCGCACCGCGCACGTGCTGCCGCCGCGCTTTCATCACGTCCACCTGGTGCCTGGCGATCCGAACCAGTTCGCGGACTATTACGCCCGGCTCTTCACGCCGAAGCACGTGGAGCGCGGCACGTACTGGGGACACCCCGGCGTCAGGGACGCCACGTCGGCACTCCTCTTCAGCACCAGTGAGCAGCCTCGACGAGGAGAACGCCCGGTGGTCTGGCAAATGGGATGGGGCAAGGTGAGCCTCGACCAATCGTACCGGCAGCACTATGCCCGCGAGGTCGACTGGGCGCCGCCCTATTCGTCGCTGTCTGCCGAACTGCACCTGCATCTCCGCACTCGCAACGCTGCCGGCGCGGCGCAGTGGTATCGAGACGTGCTGGGTGGGTCGATGGAGCTGTCGCGCGACGCCGGTTCGAGCCAGGACGGCATCACGCGCGCCATCGTACGCTTCGACGGCCTCACGCTGGCGTTGCACACGTCGTCGGAACCCATCGCATCCTCCCGGGACGCCGGGAGCGTCGACCACATCGCCTTCGCAGTCGGTGCATTCACCGACCTCCCGATTCCCCCGGCTGTCCAGGCCCCAGGCGCCCCCTACTCGCTTCGCTCGAAGCGGACGGCGCTCCTCGCCGCGCCCGATGGCCTGCTGATCGAAGTCGTCGAAGAACCCTGACGGCCGATCCGCGTGTTGCGATTGACACGGTGCCGGCGCGGGGGATAATCGCGCCGCACCCCAGAACACAGCAGGAGCGAGACCATGGCACTCAAGGTCAACGACAAGGTGAAGGTGGTCGCCAGAGCGCACGCGCGCCATGGCCGCGAAGGCTTCGTCACCGGCCCGGGCAGGGGCCGCGACCGATACCTCGTCAACTTCGGTCAAGGCGCCGTCGACGACATGCTGGAGCGCGACCTCGAGAAGATCGAGGACAAGGGCAAGTGGGACCACAAACACGGCCTGGCCGGCAAGGCGACAGACTTCACCGCGGCTGGTGGCGCCACCGCCGGCGGCGCCTCGCTCGCCGAGAAGAAGCTCGCCGAGCGCATCGCGGAGTTGTTCGGGAAGGCCAGCGATACGCGCCAGAACCGGCTGAAGGGCCTGCCGAGCCACGTCGCGGCGCTGAACAGTGAGCTGGCCCCGCCCAGCGGGCCGGCGGAACGCCGTGCGTACGACGCGGACCAGGCGACCTACAAGGCCGTCGAGCAGGCGGCCCTCCAGAAGCTCGTGACCGCGGCCGAGGCGGCGGGCATCGATTTCCCGCCAGTGGCCGTGCTGTTCCCGCAACTCGGCCGGGCCGTCATCGTCTCGCGCAAGAACGGCACGGCGGCGCGCGAGGAGCAGTACTTCGGCAGTTTCGCGACTGCGCGGCCGACATTCCTGCTCGATGCGAACGCGCTTGGCGATTTCTACAAGAACGACGTGCCCGCCTATGCCAATCACGCGGTGTACTCGCCTGCCGGCGGGCGGTGGGTGTGCACGCTGTTCGAGCAAGGCCTGGCCGACGGCTATTGACCCCGAAATTCCGCGCGTTTGCAGCCGTCTGCGGCTCAGCGTCTGTCTCGCTGGCTACCCCGGCGGCTGGATTGCGCACGCACCGGTGACGTTTGACTTACCTGTAACGCAGGAATACCGAAGCCAATTGCTGGCCACTCCTGCGACGGCCGATCGCGGGCCGGAACCGATCTTGCTCCGTAGACACCTGCAGTACGCATCCATCGATCGGACGCGTAAAGGAGCTACGGATGAGACCACCGCTACGGACAGCAGTCGTGCTGGCCAGTTCGCTCGTCGGCGGCACCACGGCGGCACACGCCTCGATCATCCTCGAGGCGCGGCCAGGATTCGTGCAGCCTGACGAGAACCTGCTCTTCCACGGAGACGGTGTGTTCGCGGGGCCTGGCCCCACGGTGCAGGGCGCGACAAATCAGACGGACACCATCTTCACGCTGACTGGAATGGAGAGCCTCGTGACGCCGTCGAACGGACAGGCGCGCGTCGAGGACGAGGCCGCGGCGGGCTTCGAGAGCCTGTTCATCGACGCGCTCGACGCCGACGTGTTCTACGGTGCGTTCGAGGCCAACCTGAATGCCGAGGACAGCGGCGTCGCCAACATCCGTGTCGTGGACGACAGTGGCGCGGTGTTCGATTTCGTCTTCGATGTGGACGGCGCCGGCCAGAACTTCTTCGGCATCGAGGCCGCCGACGGGCGGTTGATCGACACCGTGCTGATCACGATGGACGGCGCAGAACTGGACGACGTACGGCAGATCCGTGTCGGCGGAGTCTCTGGTGACGACTTCGACAGTCCCCCTGACGCCGTCCCGGAACCCACGACCTTGTTGTTGCTCGGCTGCGCGCTGAGCACCGCCGGCGTCGTCGCACGGCGCCGGCGCTAGCGCCGCCGGCCACCGCCATCCGTTCTCCGGCGTCCTCACGCGGACGCCGGAGAGGCCGCCGTCCGGCCCAAGTGATTCCAACTCGAAGCGCGCCGGCCGCGTCATGGCGGTATGTCGCACGCGCTGCGCTCTTTCATGGTCGCCGGCCTCATCGGCCGGCGCCGCCCCCTGGGCCGCTCGGGGAGCGGCCCCTACCGGGCGAGGGGCGTCGCTCGTGTCTTGCTGCTCGCCAGCCTGGCGGTGTCGTGTGACAAGGCGCCGCTGACGGCGCCGACCGATTCCGCCATCACGCTGTTCGCGCACAGCACGGTGGTGGCGCTCCACGGCAGCACCGACGTCACCGCCAACGTCACCGAACCCGGCGGCGTGCCCGTACAGAACGGCACGCAGGTCACCTTCACGAGCACGCTGGGCACGCTCGAACCCGCCGAAGCGAGGACGAACGGCGGACGCGCCACGGTGAGACTGCGCGCCGGGGCCGCGTCCGGCGTCGCGCAGATCCGCGCGTTCACCGGTGGCGCCCAGGCCGAAGCGCTCGACATACAGGTCGGCGCGGCAGCCGTGTCCACGGTGACGCTCACACCGATACCGGCGGTGGTCGGGCCCGACGGAGGCGACGTCGAGATCCTCGCCGTCGTGACCGGCGAGGCCAACCGGCGGCTGCCGGGCGTGCCGGTGACGTTCGGCACGACCGCGGGCACGCTGCGCGACGCGACCATCGTCACCGACGCGGCGGGTGAAGCGCGCACCCGCCTGACCACGACGCGAGAGGCCACCGTCACCGCCACCGTCGGCGGCGTGCAGCAATCCGCCGTTGTCCGCGTCACGTCGCGTCCGTCGGTGACCATCAGCGGCCCGTCCGCCGCCGTCGGCGTGGGCGAGTCGGCGACATTCACGGTGAGCGTGCAGCCGCCGGCAAGCGCCGATGCCGTGCGCGAGGTCGCGATCGACTTCGGCGACGGCACCCGCCAGTCGCTCGGCCCGCTGACGGGTTCACGCACGATTCAGAAGGCGTTCCTGCGGGCGGGGTCGTTCACGGTGACCGTTGCGGTCACGAGCACCGGCGGCGATTCGACGACGCACGCGACGACCGTGACCGTGGAGGACCGCGCCATCGGCGTCACCGTGGCGGCCAACCCGATCAATCCGGCGGTTGGCGCCAACGTCACGTTCACAGCCACCACGACCGGCACGAACATCGTCAGCTTCTTCTGGGACTTCGGCGACGGATCGACACGGCTGACCACCGGCCCGGCGACAAATCACGTCTACGACAGCGCCGGCCGCCGGATCGTGCGGCTCGACGTCACAAATGCCGCCGGCCAGCACGGGACGCAGACCATCGAGGTACTGGTCAAGTGAGTGGGCCCGAGCAGCCGCGGTCTCGTGACATCGGCGGTGACTCATGGCAAACGCACTATCCTTGACGGCGAGTGTCCGGTCAGAGCCGCCACCGACTCGTGCTCGGGTTGGGCCGGGTGGCCTGCCTCGTCTGCGGCGCCTTCGTGGCCGCGGCGACCCCCCCGTTCCAGACACCGGACGAGTACGGGCACTACGACTACGTGCTGTACCTGTCCTACATCGACTGGGGTCGGTTCCTGGCGGGCAATGTCGCGCCGCCGGTCGGCTACAACGACGTCACGACCGATGAACTCTGGGCCGTGACGCGCGCCACCGGCACCGAACCGCACCTGCGTGGCCAGGGCCTGCCAGCCCGTCTGCCGGCACTGGAACGACAACTGGAAGCCGGCGCCACCTACGAGCCGACCGATTCACACGACGCGTTGAGCACGAAGGTCGTCGTCGCGCCGCAGTTCAACTACCCGATCCTGTACTACGGCAGCGCCGCGCTGATGGTGACGGGCCTGCGCGTCCTGACGCGCAATCCGGTCCTTGCATATTACTTGGTGCGATCGGCATCGCTCGTCTTCGTGCTCCTGACCGTGTGGCTGACGTGGCGCATCGCCCGCGTCATGTTCGGCTCAGACGACTGGCTCCCCACGGCGTTCTCCGTGGCGTTCGTCGCTCTCCAACCGCAGTTGGGCATGCTCGGCTCGTCCGTCCAGTCGGACGTGCTCACCATCACGCTGACGACCCTCGCGGGCTACGTCGCGGTCCGGTACGCGCAAACACCGACACGCCGCCTTGCACTCGTGCAGGGCGCCGTGATCGG
>CBIHOS010000243.1:0-6567 GCA_966211945.1 uncultured bacterium | reverse complement strand
CGACCGTCGTCCTGCTTGCCGCCTCGACACTTGCTGTCGGCACGCTCGGGGTGTTCGCCCAGACGGCCGCGTCGCGCGCCGTGGCCGCAGTCCCAGCCCAGGCCCCAGCCAAGGCCTCGGCCAAGGCTTCAGCCCGTGCGACAAAGGCCCCCGCCAGTCCGGTCGGCGCCGCCAAAGCGAAACGGCCAGCGACGGCGGCCGCTCGCGCCGAGCCCGTCCGGAAGACAGCACCGGCTGCGATGACGGCCGACTGCGACGCTCCGGCGACGGCCGCAGCAGCGACATCGGCCCGGCCTGCGCGTGCGGCATCGGCTGCCCCGGCGCCCGCCGCACCGCCTGCAACACCTGCCGCGGCGGCCAAGCCTGCGGCCCCCGCGTTGCCGGCCGATCCGCTCGCTTCCACCCTCGCGCCCTGCTCCGGCGCCGCCAGTAAGTCCTGAGCCGATGGTCACGCCTCGGCCGACCGGCTACTGGCGGGCGGTCGGCGAACTCGGCACGCTCGGTCTGTCGTTCGTCCTGGCCCTGGTACTGGGTTCGGCGGCCGGCATCTGGGTGGATCGGACCTGGCAGACGAGTCCCTGGGGCACGCTGATCGGCTTCGCGCTCGGCTGCGCCGCCGCCGTCCTCAACGTCGTCCGGATCACCCGGCGCGCGTTCGGCGCGTCCACGCCGCCGCGCTGAGCGGGCCATGGCCACCTCTACGCTCCCTGAAGGTCGATCGGATGTCGCCGGAGTCATCGCCAGGCTCGAGCGCACCGCGCTGTTCGTGGTGATTGGCGGCGCCGTCGGTCTCGGCCTGCTGCTCGGGTGGCGGTTCGGCGGCGGAGTGCTGGGCGGCGGGCTCCTGTCGGCAATCAGCTACCGGGCCCTGGCGCGCGGCGTGGCGGCGATTGGCCCGCCGCCTCCAGGCGACGAGGGCCGGGCGGCCGTCTCGCCGACCCGGATCGCGCTCGGGTTGGTGTCCCGTTACGCGTTGCTGCTGGCGGCCGGGTACGTTATCATTGCGCGTTTGCACCTGCACCCGCTTGGGGTGCTGGTGGGAGTCTCCGCGGTGGTCATCGCCGCGACGGTGGAAGCGGCCCGGGCCTGGCGGTAGCGCCAGCCGGTCTCCCCGCAGCCGCCCGGCACCGATGGAACATCACACACTCTGGATCGTCGAGGTCGTCAACCGGCTGCTCGGCCCGCTGGTCGCCTCCCTGCTCGGCCGTCCCTGGACGCCGGGCACCGAGATCATCCCCGACTACCTGGTGATGTGCGCGCTGATCGTCATCGGCGTCGCGGTGTTCAGCCTCGCCGTCCGCAGCACCTTCAGCGTCGACAATCCCGGCAAGCTGCAGATCGTCCTCGAGGACATCGTCGGTTTCATCTCCGGCCTGCTGAAGGAGAACATCGGGCCGAAGGGGCCGGCGTTCCTGCCGCTCGTCGGTTCGATCTTCATCTTCATCTTCACCGCCAACGCGATCGGCAAGATTCCCGGGTTGATGTCGCCGACCGCCAACATCAACGTGACGCTCGGCTGCGCGCTCACGGTGTGGGTGTACTACCACCTGCAGGGCATCAAGGCGCAGGGCATCGTCGCCTACGTCAAGCACTTCATCATCCCGCCGGGCGTGCCGTTGTTCGTCGCGCCGATCATGGCGCCGATCGAGTTGATCAGCCACGCGTCGCGGGTGATGTCGCTCTCGCTCCGGCTGTTCGGCAACGTCTACGGCGAGGAACTCGTGGTGTTGATCATGGCGAGCATCGTGCCGTTCCTGGTGCCGCTGCCGATGATGTTCCTCGGCGTCATCACCGGCTCGCTGCAGGCCTACATCTTCACCCTGCTCACGATCATCTATCTCGCCGGCGCGGTGCACACCGAGCATGGGCACGACGATGCCCATCACGATGATCACCACGCCCACGGCGACTCACCGGCGCACGCACACGCGGCGGCGGCGTAGGAGCCTGTAATCGCGTCGCCGGCCCGTCAGCGGGTGCGGCGACGCCAGTCCGTCCCGGCGCTGGCGCCGCGGCGGACCCGGTCGGCAGACCTCGGCAACCGCCGGGCCCCGGTCTGCAGCACGACCAGAGGCGGCGCCACAGGCGACGCCCGCGACATGTCGCGATCCTTGTCAATGCCGGCGGAGACTCGTTCGACTCGCCTCGAGGAGGCACACGCATGATGAAGAAGGTTTCCGCTGTTCTGGCGCTCGTCGCCGCGGCTGGTCTGGTTTCGCCGGTGTACGCGCAGGAGACCGCCGGCGCGGCCGTCGCGGGTTCGGTGACGCAGTGGGCCGTGTTCACCGCCGGCTTCGCGCTGGCCATCGCTGCGGCGTTCGGCGCCCTGGCGCAGGGCAGGGCCGTGAGCGCGGCCGCCGAGGGCATCGCCCGCAACCCGGGCGCCGCCGATCAGATCCGTGGCGCGCTGCTGCTCGGCCTGGTGCTGATCGAGTCGCTCGTGATCTACGTGCTGCTCGTCTCGCTGATCATCTTCTTCGTCCGCGCCGGCGCCCTCGGCCTGGCGTAAGGACAGAAGCAGGCCAGAGGCAGGAAGTCAGGAAGTCAGGAATGTCCTGACTCCTGACTCCTGGCTCCTGGCCTTGACTCCTGCCGTCCTGTTCTCCTGATGTCCTGACCTCCTGCCGATGACGCGCGTCGACCTGTACCTCCTGCTCACCGCCATCATCTGGGGCAGCAACTACAGCGTCATCAAGTTCGTCCTGCAGGAACTGCCGGCCCGCACCTTCAACGGCCTGCGGCTGCTCGTCGCCTCCGCCGTCTTCCTCGCCTTCATCTACGGCACCTCGCGCCGCGAGCACGTCCGTCGCCTGACCCCGCGTGACTGGGGCATCGTCGTCCTGCTCGGCGTGATCGGGCAGTTCGCCTATCAGATCTTCTTCATCGAAGGCCTCGCACGCACGAGCGTGATGAACGGGTCGATCATCATCGCCTGCACGCCCGCGGCGGTCAGCGTCGTCACTGCGCTGCTGGGCCACGAGCGGCTGCCGCTCACGCACTGGCTGGGCACGGCGCTGTCGTTCCTCGGCGTCACCTTGATCGTCCTCGGCGGCGCGTCGAGCGGGACGGGTTCGCTGCTGGGCGACGCGATGATGATCGTGTCGCTGGCGTGCTGGACCGTCTACACGGTGGCCGGCCGGCCGCTGCTCGCGCGCTATCCGCCGCTGGTCATCACCGGGCTGTCGATGGCGATCGGCG
Source organism: uncultured bacterium (assembly GCA_966211945.1). Classification (GTDB taxonomy): domain Bacteria; phylum Acidobacteriota; class Vicinamibacteria; order Vicinamibacterales; family Vicinamibacteraceae; genus Luteitalea. Next base: position 3,369 of record CBIHOS010000243.1, on the reverse strand, counting down.
CGGTCCTGTTCCTGCCGTTCGCGCTCGGCGATTTCGCGCGCACGCCGTGGACCGGGGTGCATCCGGTGGCCTGGGTGTGCGTGGTGTTCTCGTCGCTGCTGGCGCTCAACTTCGCCTACACGGCCTGGTATCAGGGTGTGCGGCAGCTCGGCGCGCCGCGCACTTCGATCTACGCCAACCTCGTGCCGGTGGCGGCGTTGCTCGTGGCGATGGTGTGGCTGGGGGAGCGCCTTGCCGGGATGCGGCTGCTCGGCGCGCTGCTGGTCGCGTGCGGCGTCGTCCTGACGCGCTGGCGGCGTCGGGCGCGCCCGGACGACGTCGTCGACGTGCCGGCCGAGACGTAGGCGCGCTAGTCTTCGACGACCTGGGCGAGCCGGAGGAGGCGCGAGCTGAGGCTGGCGCCGGCGCGTGCGGCGGCGGCGGGGTTGGCCTGGAACCGGTAACGGCCGCCGTCGGCGAACAGGTTGAGGGCCAGGTGCGCGGCGTCGGGGAAATCGCCGTCACCGACGGTCAGCATGCCGCGTCCGGCGAGCTGCGCCGCGACGACCCGGGCATCGGTCTGCGGCATCGCGCCGAGGACGACGACGTCGGCGTGCGTGTCGGCCGCCGCCCGCGCCGACGCGGCGTCCACGACGAGAACCGGCCGCCCGCCCGGCTGGAGCGACGCGCAGGCGTCGCGCAGGGCGTCGGCCAGGTCGAGGTTGCCGACCACGGCGACTGTCAGTGCACGCCCGCGGGCCCGGTCGGTCCACTCGACGAAGCGCAGCATCTGCACGATGGTGTCGGCGCGGAGCGTGTGGTCCTCCGCACGTGTGGCGGCAGCGGCCCGAGCGGCGAGGCCTCCCGTCGCCACGCCGACGATCGCGATCACCACGGCCGTCAACAGACGCCGTGTCATACCGATCGAGTGGACTCGAGGCGTCATGCCCGGCGCAATCGGACGATCGCGGCGAAAACTTGAGGCCCGCTTTCATCGATCCGCCGTCGCCGCCGATTGAATGCAGGGGCAGTTCCCGCCGTTTCGATGCTTCGCCACTCCTTTCGCCGCCAGTTGACGCTCGTGCTCGTCGCCGCCGCCGCCTCGGCGCTGCTGCTGACCGGCATCGGGCTCCTGGTGTACGACGGCGCCACCGCGCGCAACTCGCTGGCCCAGGAGATCGAGGCGGTGGCGACCGTGGTCGGTGAGAACAGCGCCGCCTCGCTGTCGTTCAAGGACGCCAAGTACGCCCGCACGGCACTGGCGTCGCTGCGGCCCCGGCAGGACCTGCGGATTGCCGCCCTCTACCTCCAGGACGGCTCGCTCTTCGCCGCGCTGCCGACCGCCAATCGCGTCGCCGCACCTGCCACTGCACCGCCATCGGGCACCACCCAGCACCGCGACGCCGTGCGCGTGGTGCGCGACATCTGCCTGCCGGACGGCTGCGTCGGCACCATCCTGGTCGAGACCGACCTGCGCCGCGTCGAGGCGCGGCGCGAGGACACGCTGACCATCTTCTTCATGGTTTTCGTCCTCTCGCTCGCGCTCGCCTACTTCATGGGCGCGGCGCTGCAGCGCCCCGTGGTCACGCCGCTGCGCCAGCTGTCGCTGGCCGCCGACGAAGTGATGCGCACGGAGCGCTTCCACGTCCGCCTGCCGGAACGGCAACGCGACGACGAGCTCGGCGTGCTGATCAAGGCGTTCAACGGCATGCTGCAGAAGCTCGAGTCGCGCGACGCCGCCTTGCAGCGCCACAAGGACGGGCTCGAGCAGACCGTCGCGAGCCGGACCGCTGAACTGCGCGAGGCGAAGGAACGCGCCGAGAGCGCCAACCGCTTCAAGACCGAGTTCGTCGCCACGATGAGCCACGAGGTCCGGACGCCGATGAACGGCGTCGTCGGCATGACCGACCTCGCGCTCGACACCCAGCTCTCGGCACAGCAGCGCGACTACCTCGAGACGATCAAGCGGTCCTCCGAAGCCGTCATCACGGTCATCGACGACGTGATGGACCTGTCGAAGATCGAGGCCGGCCTGGTGGAGTTGCAGGAGGGGCCGTTCGACCTCGCCGCGGTGGTCCACGAAGCGGTGGCGTCGGTCGCGGTGCGGGCCCACCAGAAGGATCTGGACCTGGTCTGGGATCAGGACGTGGCGCTGCCGGCGATGGTCACGGCCGACGCGGCGCGGCTGCGACAGGTGCTGGTCAACCTGCTCGGCAACGCCGTCAAGTTCACAAACGTCGGGCACGTGCGTCTGCAGGTGCAGGTCCACGAGGCCGACGCGACGGGCCGCGGCTCGCTCGAGGTCCGCGTCGCCGACAGCGGCGTCGGCATCCCTGAAGCGCAGCAGGCGGCAATCCGCCAGATCGTCGACGAGGCGTGCGCCGGCATGCCGCAGCGGTTCGAGGGCAACGGTCTCGGCCTGTCGATCTGCGCCAGGCTCGTGCACCTGATGGGCGGCAGCCTGTCGTTCTCGAGTGAGGAATGGAAGGGCAGCACCTTCGTCATGTCCGTGCCCGTCGCCATCGCGGCGGCCGCGACGGTGGCCTTCGAGCCTGGTCCCGATGCGCTGGCCGGGCGCGACGTGCTCCTTGTCGACCGGCACGAGGCCTCCCGCGAGGTACTGGCCGACTGGTTGCGGACGTGGGGCGCCGCGGTGACGACGGCCGACGACGACGGCGGGCTCGGGCCGGCGGTGTGGGAGCGCCGCTGGGGGCTGGTCCTGATCGATCACGAGTCGTTCGCGACGGTGCAGGCCGACCTGCAGGCACTGAGCGGCACCGGCGTGCCGGTGCTCGAACTCGCTCTGGCGACCGACGGGGCAACGCAGTTGCACGGCCAGGTCCTGACCAAGCCGTATCGCCGGCCGACGGTGGCCGCGGTGCTTGCCGCCGGGCTGAATCAGGCGGCGGCCGACGCGGAGCGCCGGCGCGAGGGCGCGGCGACGGCGCCGCTGGTGGCCGTGCCCACGACCCCGCGCGTGCCGCGCGTCCTGGCCGCCGACGACAACGATCTGAACCTGCGCGTGGTGCGCGAACTACTCGAAGGCCGGGGCTGCGCGGTCGTCGCCGTGCGCAACGGCCGCGAGGCGGTCGAGGCCTGGCACCGCGAGCGGTTCGATCTGGTCCTGATGGACGTGCAGATGCCGGAGATGGACGGCCTGCAGGCGTGCCAGGAGATCCGTAGCGTCGAGGCGCGACGGCGCGTCCGCCGCCGCACGCCGATCGTCGCGCTGACGGCGCACGCCATGGCCGGCGATCGCGAGAAGTGCCTCGCGGCCGGCATGGACGACTATCTCCCGAAGCCGCTGCGGCGATCGGCGCTGTTCGAGCTGATGGCGGGTCTCGGCCTGGCGACGACCGCGTTCGACAAACCCGCCTGACGGACGGGTAC
>CBIHOS010000242.1:0-6598 GCA_966211945.1 uncultured bacterium | reverse complement strand
CTAGCCATGTCCGTTCATGCCAGCGCGGCGCCGCGAGCTCCGCGGCCCACGCGCGTGCAGTTGCTCGTGACCTGTCTGGTGGATCACTTCGCGCCGGAGACGGCCGAGGCCGTGGTGCGCGTGCTCGAAGGTGCCGGACTCGAGGTCGTGGTGCCCGAAGGCCAGACCTGCTGCGGCCAGCCGGCCTGCAACGCCGGGGCTCGCGCCGATGCCGCGGCGATGGCGCGGCACACGATCGCCGTGCTCGAGCGCGACCTGGCCCCGGTCGTCGTGCCGTCGGGCTCGTGCACCGACATGATCGTCCACCAGGCGCCGGCGCTGCTCGCCGGCGACCCGGACTGGCACGCGCGGGCCGGCGCCCTCGCCGCCCGCACGTTCGAGTTCACCCAGTTCGTGGTGGACGAGCTCGGCCTGTCGCTGCCCTGCCCGGGCCGCGGCACCATCGCGTATCACGCCTGCTGCCACGGACTGCGAGGCCTCGGCATCGACGCGCAGCCGCGGCAGCTCCTCGGCGCGGTCGACGGCGCGACGGTGGTCGCGCTGCCCGAGGCCGACACCTGCTGCGGCTTCGGCGGCCTGTTCGCCGTCAAGCTGCCGGACATCTCCGGCGCGATGCTCGATCGCAAGTGCCGGCAGATCGCCGCCTCGGGCGCCGACACCATCGCCGTCACCGACGTGAGCTGCGCGATGCACATGCAGGGCGGCCTGGACCGGCGCGGCCAGGCGGTGCGCGTGCGGCACATCGCCGAGATCGTCGCGGACGGCCCGGCATGAACCCGGCGTCGCCGCTGCCGTTCTACACGCGCGCCCAGCGCGCCCTGGGCGACGACCACCTGCAGCAGGCGCTCGACATCGCGACCGGGCGGATGATGGTGGCGCGGCGCCAGGCGATCGGGATGATCGCCGACGGCGAGGCCGTGCGCGACCATGCGCGGGCGATTCGCGCCCACACGATCGCCAACCTCGGCACCTATCTCGATCGGTTCGTCGCCAGCGCGACCGCAGCCGGTGTGCAGGTGCACTTTGCCGCCGACGCCGGCGCAGCCACCCGGCTGGTCGTCGATCTCGCGCGTCGCTACGACGTGAGGCGCATCGTCAAGGGCAAGTCGATGGTCTCGGAGGAGATCGAGCTGAACCACGCGCTCGAGGCGGCCGGCATGCGCGTGGTGGAAACCGATCTCGGCGAGTACGTCATTCAGCTCGACAAGGACGTGCCGTCGCACATCATCGCGCCGATCATCCACAAGACGAAGGCGCAGGTCGCCGAGACGTTCCGCCGCGAGTTGCACGCCAGCGACGAGGACGTCGCCGGCATCCCGGAGATGACGGCGTTTGCGCGCCGCATGCTGCGGACAGAATTCCTCTCGGCCGACATGGGCATCAGCGGCGTCAACTTCGCCGTCGCCGACAGCGGCAGCCTGTGCCTGGTCGAGAACGAGGGCAACGGCCGGCTGTCGACGACGGTGCCGCGGGTGCACGTGGCGCTCATGGGCATCGAGCGGATCGTGCCGACGGCCGCCGATCTGGCCGTGGTGCTGCGCGTGCTGGCCCGCAGCGGCACCGGCCAACCGCTGACGGTGTATACGAACGTCGTCACGGGGCCGCGGCGCGCCGACGATCCCGATGGGCCCTCGGACCTGCACGTCGTGATCGTCGACAACGGCCGGAGCCGCATGCTGCGGACCGAACTCGAGGAGATCCTCTACTGCATCCGCTGCGGCGCCTGCCTGAACGCCTGCCCGGTGTACCAGGAGATCGGCGGGCATGCGTACGGGAGCGTGTACCCGGGCCCGGTCGGCGCGGTCTACACGCCCGGCGCGTTCGGGCTCGAGCCGTGGGCCGACCTGCCGCAGGCCAGCAGCCTGTGCGGCGCGTGCAAGGAAGCGTGCCCGGTCCGCATCGACATCCCGCGCATGCTGCTCGCGCTCCGCGCGCAGACGGCCGAGGCCGGCCTCACGCCGAGATGGGTTGGCGCAGGCTTACGCGTGTTCCGGCTGGCGTCGACGCGGCCGCGGCTGTTCCGGCTGGCGTCGAGCCTGGCGCGACGGGTGTCGCGCTGGCTCGGCCCGAATGGATTCGATCGGCTGCCGGGGCCGCTGCAGGGCTGGACGCGCCACCGGCATTTCCCGCCGATGGCGGCGCAGACGTTCACCGAGCGGGTCCGGGCGAGGCGCCGCTCATGAGCCTCTTCCCTGCCGACCTGCGGGCCCGGCTGGCGCCGGCTGGCGCCGACGTGCCCCATCCGGGTCCGTTCCCGACCGCGCCCCTGCCCGAGACCATCGACGCCGCGATCGCGCAGTTCACGGCGGCGTGCGAAGCGGTCGGCGGGAAGGTCTCGCGGGTGACCGGCAGCGCTGAGGCCGCGGCCATCGTGCGGCACTACCTCGACGCGCCCGACTGGCGTTCGACGCCGGAGGCACCAGCCCGCTTCGTGAGCTGGGACGCCGCGCACCTGCCGCTGCCCGGCGTGCTCGACGCACTCGACGGCCACGCCGAGCGGCTCGACACGCACGTGCGGCGCGACGCCGCGGACCGCGCCGACGACTACCGCCGGCTCGACGACGCGATCGTCGGCGTCACCGGCACGCACGCGGCCCTCGCCGACACGGGCTCGGTCGTCCTCGTGCACGGCGCCGGCCGGCCGCGGCTGGCCTCGCTGCTGCCCCCCGTCCATGTCGCGCTGGTCCCGGTCTCCACGCTGCGCGCCACGCTCGGAGCGCTCGTGGCCGAGGAACCGGATCTGCTGCACGGCGCCGCCAACGTGGTCGTCGTCACGGGGCCGAGCCGCACCGCCGACATCGAGATGACCCTGACACGCGGCGTCCACGGACCGCGCGTCGTCCACGTGGTGTTCATCGGATGATCGGCCGCGTCGCGTCGCGCGACACCCTGGTGCGGGCCATCGGCATCGTCGTCGCGTCCTTCGGGCTGGGCGCCGTGCTGTGGCTCTTCGTCCAGCAGCCGACGACGTTCGGGGAGCTGACCGGCGGCGTCGCGGCCTCGGTCGGCGCCTATCGCATCGACCAGGCCGACTTCGATCAGGGCCGGCAGTTCTTCGCCAACGACAAGTTCGCCGAGGCGCGGGCCGCGTTCGAGCGCGCCGATCCTGCGTCGCGCCACGCGGAAACGCAGTTCTACATCGCCTACAGCTGGTACCGGCAGGGATGGGGACGCGTGTACAGCGACGATGACCTGTTCGCCCAGGGCCTGATGGCGGTCAATCGCGCGATCGCGGTTGCGCCGGATGGTCGCGTGCGCGTCGACGATCCGTCGCTCGACATGAAGACCGCCGACGAACTCAAGGCCGAACTCGAGGAGGGGTTGCGACGCGACGCCTCGGACTTCAATCCGCTGCGCGTGATGCGCCGACGCCGATGACCAACGCCCTGGGACACCGCCTGGCCGTCCGCGAAGCGCTGGTGATCCCCGCCATCTGCCTCGTCGTGGCGGCCGGTGGCGGCTTCCGCACCGACGTCGCGACCGGCGCGTGGCGGTTCCTGCCGCCGTCGCCGATGGCACTCGTGCTCGGCCTGCTGCAGGTCGGCGTGCTCGTGCGAACCGGCGTGCTGACGCCGTGGTCGGTGATCGCACCGCACCGCACCGGCCTGGCCAACGCCAACGGTGCGCTCCTGCTGATCACGCTGCTGCTCGCCTCGGCGCAGATCTTCACGGCGCTGACGCCGGAGGGCGGCCTGCTGCAGGTGCTCGCGTCTGTCTTCTTCCTGTTGATGCTGCTCAACACGCTGGCGGCGAGGCCGACGCGGGCCCGCGCCATGCAGAGCCTCGGCGTCGTGCTGCTGTCCGTGTTCGTCCTGAAGTACGTCGTCCTCGACGCCCTCTACGCGCCGGAAGGCAGCGTTGCGCGCCGGGTGGTCACGGCGCTGCTCGAAGGAGTGTCGCTCGGCACGCTGGGGTACACGTCGCACGGCGCCGCCACCGCCTACGTCGCCTTCGTCGTCGTGCTCGCGTACCTGTTCGTGCTCGTGCTGCTGCCTGGCGATCGCGATGACGGTGGAGACGGACGGCTCGGCGAGCCGTCCGTGCCGCACCCCATCGCGCACGAGCCTCGCGGCCTCGAGGCGGGTGCCGACACGTCGATCACGCGACGGGATGTGACGCCCGCCATCGACGTACGACCGGCACCGCGAGATCCGGACGGTCGCTGATCAGGCCGCGAACGCCCCAATCGAGCAGGCGCTCCATGTCGGCCGGGTCGTCCACGGTCCAGACGGCGACGGCGATGCCGGCGCGGCGCGCCGCGCGCACGAAGCGCGGCGAGACGACGCGCGTGATGCCGGCAGTCTCGGGCACCTGGAAGGCCTGGAAGGCGTTGCGTCTCGGCGCCAGCCCGAACCACGACCGGTAGAGGAACCAGCGGATCTCTTCCTTCGCGGCGCTGGAGGCGATGTCGCCGCCGGCCTCCCGCGCGGCCCGCACGACTGCATCGCCGAAGCCGGCGAGGCACACGCGATCGACGGCGCCAGCCTCGCGGATCGCGCCCACCGTGCGCCGGCCGACCTCCGGATCGTGGCCCTTGAGCTCGATGATGCAGGGCACGCCCGGGTACCGCGCCAGCACGTCGGCCAGACGTGGAATGCGACAGCCCTGCCCGCCGAACGGCGCGCCGTCGAGCCCCTGGAAATGATGGCCCGCGTCGAGACGCTCGAGGTCCGCGGCGCTGTGCGCCGACAGCGGCCCGCGGCCATCCGTCGTGCGATCGAGCGTCTCGTCGTGGTGGACCATCGGCACGCCGTCGCTCGAAAGGCGGACGTCGAACTCGAGTCCGTCGGCGCCGAGGGCCAGGCCGTGGTCGAAGGCGGCGATCGTGTTCTCGGGCCGCAGCGCCGATCCGCCGCGATGGGCGAACACGAGCGGCGTGTCGAGCGACAGCACCGGATGGTGCGCGTGTACGGGAGCCACCATGCGGTGCGGTGCGGATGAGCCCATCGAAAAATCGACCTGATACTATCGCCCCATGTCCCGACCGACAACGCTCGGTGCACTCGAGCAGGCGATCGCGGCCGGCCGCGTCGCGCGGCGCCCCGTGCGGACCGAGCTTCGCGACAACCTGCTCGCCCGCCTGAAATCCGGCGGACCGATCTTTCCCGGCGTGCTCGGCTACGACGACACCGTGGTGCCGCAGGTCGTCAACGCGATCCTGGCCCGTCATCATTTCATCCTGCTCGGCCTGCGCGGCCAGGCCAAGAGCCGGCTGCTGCGCGCGCTCACGACGCTGCTCGACGACGAGATCCCGGTGATTGCGGGGTCAGAGATCAACGACGACCCGCTGGCGCCGCTGAGCGCGTTCGGCCGCCAGCGCGCCGCCGAGGCGGGCGGCGACCTGCCGATCGAATGGCTGCCGCGCGATCGACGTTACGTGGAGAAGCTGGCGACGCCCGACGTGACCATCGCCGACATGATCGGCGACATCGATCCGATCAAGGCGGCGCGCAGTGGTCTCTCGCTCGGCGACGAGCTGACGATGCACTACGGGCTGGTGCCGCGGGCCAATCGCGGCATCTTCGCGATCAACGAGCTGCCCGATCTCGCCGGCCGCATCCAGGTGGGACTGTTCAACATCCTCCAGGAGGGCGACGTCCAGATCAAGGGCTTCCCCGTGCGCCTGCCGCTCGACATCCTGCTGGTGTTCAGTGCCAATCCCGAGGACTACACGGCGCGCGGCAAGATCATCACGCCGCTCAAGGATCGCATCGGCTCGGAGATCCGTACGCACTACCCGGCGACGCTGGCCGAAGGCGTCGCGATCACCGAACAGGAGGCGTGGACAGTGCGCACCGACGCCGCCCCGCACTCGATCGAAGTGCCGCGGTACATGCGCGAGGTGGTCGAGGAGATCGCCTTCCAGGCCCGCAAGGAGCCGAAGGTGGACAAGCGGTCCGGCGTCAGCCAGCGGCTGCCGATCAGCGTGCTCGAGACCGTCGTGTCCAACGCCGAGCGCCGTGCCGTGATCAACGACGAGCCGCTCGCCGTACCGCGCGTGTCGGACGTGTTCGCGGCCCTGCCGGCGATCACCGGCAAGCTCGAGCTCGAGTACGAAGGCGAGCTGAAGGGCGCCGACAAGGTCGCCGCCGACATCATCCGTGCCGCCGTCGGCGCGGTCTTCGAGGCGCATCTGGGACATGCCCCGGCGCGGCAGGTCGTCGAGTTCTTCGACATGGGCGGATCGCTGCAGCTGGACGACACGGCGTCGGCCGCATCGCTGCTCGATCAGACGCGCAGCGTGCAGGGTCTGGGCGCCCTGACCGAGCAGCTGGGGCTGCCCGAGGACGCGCCGGCACCGCTGCTGGCCTCGGCCATCGATTTCATCCTCGAAGGTCTGCACGCGCAGAAGAAGATCAGCCGCACCGACGCCGGCCTGTACACGGTCGGCGAAGAGCCGGTGCGCCGCGGCGGCAAGGCCGACAAGCGGCGCGAACGCCAGTTGCGGGACGACGATGACGACGACAGCGGCTTCGGGGGCGGCGGCGGCGGGCGGTATTACAACTGACGTCGGCCTAATCGGCCGACGCCGGTTAATGGGCCGCTCGGGGCGCGGCCCCGACCGGTGGCCTGTCGGCGTACGGGGGACGACAGGGAC
>CBIHOS010000241.1:0-6621 GCA_966211945.1 uncultured bacterium | reverse complement strand
GTAGGCTGTAGGCTGTAGGCCGCCATGCCTGCATTCGGACGCCAGCTCCTTACCGAATTCCCGCTCGATCCCGCGGTCACCTATCTCAATCACGGCACGGTCGGCGTGACGCCGCGTCGCGTGCTCGCGGCCCAGCAGGCCCTCCGCGACGAGATGGAACGGCAGCCGAGCCGCTTCCTGCTGCGCGAGCTGACGGCGCCAGCCACGTCGGTCGGCCTGCCGCGCACGGAGGTCCCGCGGCTGCGCCTCGCCGCGGAGACCGTGGCGGCGTTCCTCGGCGCGCGGGGCGACGACCTCGTGTTCGTCGACAACACCACCACCGGCGCCAACGCCGTCCTCCGGTCGTTCCCGTTCGAGGCCGGCGACGAGGTGCTGGTCACCGACCTCGGCTACGGCGGCGTGGTGAACGCGGCCCGTTACGCGGCGCGCGAGAAGGGCGCCAGCGTCCGCACGGTCAACGTGCCCTACCCGTTTCGCGCCGACGCGATCGCCAGCGCCATCGTCGACGCGGCAGGTCCGCGGACGGTGCTCGCGATCGTCGATCACATCACGGCCGAGAGTGCACTGGTGCTGCCGCTCGCCGACATCGCGGCGCGACTCGCCGAACGCGGCGTGGCGGTGCTCGCCGACGGCGCGCACGCCCCCGGCGCGATCGCCGTGGACATCCCGTCGCTCGGCGTGGACTGGTATGTCGGCAACCTGCACAAGTGGATGTGGACGCCGCGCAGCAGCGGCATCCTCTGGGCCGCCCCGGCACGGCAGTCGCAGGTCCAGCCGACAGTGATCTCGTGGGGACTCGACACCGATTTCGCCACGAGCTTCGACATGCCCGGCACGCGCGACCCCTCGCCGCACCTTGCCGCCACGGCCGCGATTGCCCTGTTCGAGGAGTGGGGCACGAGCGCCGTCCAGGCGTACAACCACGGACTCGCGCTCGCTGCCGCGCGCCACGTGTCGGCGCGCTGGAATACCGAGTTCGACACGCCGGACGCGATGATCGGCACGATGGCGACGGTGACGTTGCCGGCCGCGCTCGGGTCCACGCGCGAGGACGCGCAGCGCCTGCGCGACGGGCTGTTGTTCGACGACGGCATCGAGATCCCGGTTCACGCGTATCGGGATCAGCTGCGCGCGCGGATCTCGGCGCAGGTCTACAACGACATGGACGACATCGAGCGCCTCGCCGTCGCCGTCGCGCGTCGCGTCAGGTGAAGCGGCCCGTGGTGTAATCGGCCCGGCATGTCGGCCTACGTCCTTCGCGGCGCGACCGTCCTCACGATGAACGACACCCTCGACGAGATCGAGGGACCGGTCGTCGTGCGCGACGGCGTCATCACGCAGGTCGGCGGGCCGGCCCCGGACGGGATCGCGTCGATCGACGTGAGCGGGTGCGTCGTGCTGCCGGGGTTCGTGCAGACGCACGTCCATCTGTGCCAGACGCTGTTTCGCGGCGCCGCCGACGACCTCGCCCTGCTCGCCTGGCTGCGGCAGCGCATCTGGCCGATGGAAGCGGCGCACGATGCCGCGTCGCTGCGTGTCAGCACGCGTCTCGCGGTCTACGAACTCCTGCGCACCGGCACGACGTCGGTGCTGACGATGGAGACCGTGCACGGCACCGACACCGTGCTCGAGACGCTCGTCGGGAGCGGCCTGCGCGCCACGGTGGGCAAGTGCCTCATGGACATCGACGATGCGGCGCCGGCGCGATTGAAGCAGCCGGTCGGAGCCGCGATGGACGAGGCGCTCGCGCTGCGCAAGGCGTTCGACGGCGCAGCCGACGGCCGGATTCGAGTCGCGCTGGCGCCCCGCTTCGCGGTCTCGTGCTCGCGGACGCTGCTCGAGGCGACGGCAGCCGTCGCCGCTGCCGACGGCATCCTCGTCCACACGCATGCTGCCGAACAGCGCGACGAGATCGACGTCGTGCGCGCCATCGCCGGCATGGGCAACCTGGCGTACCTGGCCGACACCGGACTCGCCTCGCCGCGCCTGTGCGTGGCGCACTGCGTGTGGGTCGACGAGGACGAACAGGCGCTGCTCGCCGAGCGGGACATCAAGGTGATGCACTGCCCCGGCAGCAACCTGAAGCTCGGGTCGGGCCTGGCGCCGGTGCCCGAACTCCGGGCGCGGGGCGTGACGGTGTCGCTCGGCGCCGACGGCGCGGCGTGCAACAACCGCCTGGACATGTTCGACGAGATGCGGCTGGCGGCGACGCTTCAGGCCGTGCGGCTGGGTCCCGGCGCCCTGCCCGCCGCCGAGGTCGTCTGGATGGCGACGCGCGCGGGCGCCAGGACGCTCGGCCTCGACGACCGGATCGGACGGGTTGCGCCGGGCTGGCGGGCCGACCTCATCGCGGTCGACGTGAGCGGGCCCACCGCCGCCCCGGGGCGCGATCCCTACTCGACCCTGGTCTATGCCTGCCGAGGGACAGACGTCCGGCTCACGATGGTGGACGGCCACGTCCTGGTCCGTGATGGCGTCCATCGAGCCGTCGATCCGGCCGGGCTGGCCAACGACGCGCGGATCCAGGCCCGGCAGCTCATGGCGCGCGCCGGGCTCTGAGAGCACCGCCCGACTCGTCGATACCCGATACCCGGCACCCGGTTCCCGGATCTTCCCCTCCCGTCTATAATCGAGGAGGTTGGCACTCTCTGCTGACGACTGCTAATGGCGAACGCGAACTCCAATCGCCCGAGTGCGCTGCAGGGGGATGTCCCCGAGCGGTATCAGCGCCTGCTGGCGACGCTCGTGCGGGCGTACATCGAGCGCGGCGAACCGGTCTCGTCGCTCTGGCTGGCGCGTGAATGCGGCCTCGACCTCTCGTCGGCGACGGTGCGCAACGTGCTCGCGCGCCTCGAAGAGCTGGGGTTCGTCCGGCAGCCGCACACGTCGGCAGGTCGCGTCCCGACCGACCAGGGGTACCGGTTCTACGTCGATCTGCTGCTCCACAGCCGGCGCCCGTCGCGGGCGGTGAACGAGCTGGAGAGCCGGCTGCGCCGGGCCGGCGGCATGGGCGAGCTGCTGGAGAACGTCACCCAGGAGCTCTCGCGCGCCTCGCATCACGTCGGCTTCGCCATTGCGCCGGGCGGACAGGACGTGACGCTCAAGCACATGGATCTGGTGGCGCTCGATGCGCGTCGGGTCCTGGTCGTGGTCGTGTCGGGTGCCGGGCACCTGACCCACAAGGTCGTCGAGGTGGTCGACACGATCGAGCCGAGCGAGCTGACGCAGGCGGCCAACTACCTGAACGCCGAGTTCGCCGGCCTGCCGCTCGCCGAGGTCCGCGAACGCATCCTCGAACGGCTGCGGGAAGAGCGGGCGCTCTACGATCGGTTGCTGGCGCGGGCCCTGCGCTTCGCGTCGGAGACGCTCGGCGAGATTGCCTCGTCGGGCACGCAGTTCTTCGTCCACGGCACCTCGTCGCTGCTCGAAGCGGCGACCGCCGAGGACGTCCGGATTCCGCTGGCAACGCTGCGGGCGTTGCTGGTCATGATGGAGGAGAAGCACCGGCTGGTGCAGATCCTCAGTGAATACCTCGAGGGGCCAGGGCTGACGGTGGTGATCGGCACCGAACACACCGAACCCGGCCTCCAGAATCTGAGCTTGGTGGCGTCGACCTACGCCGACAGCGGGCGCCAGGGCATGGTCGGCGTGATCGGCCCCACCCGCATGCGGTACTCCCGGTCGATTGCCGCGGTGGACAGCGCCTCGCGCGCCGTCACCCGCGTGCTCGTCGGCGACGCGACCACCGGAGACCCTTCATGAACGACACACACGTGGACCCGGCCCAGGCCGATACCGACGCGCCGCAGGGCGAGCCGATCTCCGAACTCGACGCGCTGCGTCGCGAGCGCGACGAGGCGCTGGACCGCCTGCTCCGCCTGCAGGCCGAGTTCGACAACTACCGCAAGCGGATGGATCGCGAGCGCCGCGAGCTCGGCGACCACTTCGCCGCCGAGCTGATCACCGAGTTCCTGCCCGTGCTGGACGATCTCGAGCGCGCCCAGCGCGCCGCCGACAGCAGCGGCGATCCGGTGCTGGCCAGCCACCGGCAGGGCCTCGACCTGATTCACAAGCAGTTCGTCGAGCTCCTGAAGCGGCGGCACGTGTCGGCGATCGACGCGGCCGGCGCCGACTTCGATCCGAACCTGCACCAGGCGGTCGGCCAGGAGGTCAGCGACGAGCACCGCGAGGGCGAGGTCATCGACGACCTGCGCCGCGGCTACCAGCTCGGCGATCGGCTGCTGCGGCCGTCGATGGTCAAGGTGGCCACGCGTGGCTAAGCGCGACTACTACGAGGTGCTCGGCGTCGAGAAGTCGGCGGGCGAGAAGGAGCTGAAGAGCGCCTACCGCAAGCTGGCGATGCAGTTCCACCCGGACCGCAACCAGGGCGATCACGCCGCCGAGGAGAAGTTCAAGGAGGCGGCCGAGGCCTTCGCGGTGCTCGGCGACAAGGACAAGCGCGCCGCCTACGACCGCTTCGGGCACGCCGGCGTGAATGGCGCGGGCGGTCCGCAGTTCGACCCGAGCACGTTTGCCGACTTCGGCGACCTGTTCGGCGGGCTCGGCGACGTCTTCGGCTTCGGCGACCTGTTCGGCGGCGGCGGTGGACGCCGGCGCGGCGGCCCGCGGCGCGGCGCCGACCTGCGCTACGACCTCGAGATCACGTTCGAACAGGCGGCGCGCGGCCACGAGATGCAGCTGCAGATTCCGCGCGAGGAATCGTGCGAGACCTGCAAGGGCTCGGGGGCGGCGGCCGGCACGGCGCCCGAAACCTGCGGGCAGTGCGGCGGCAGCGGTCAGCTGCGCTACCAGCAGGGGTTCTTCACCGTGGCCCGTCCCTGCGGCACCTGCCGCGGCACCGGCCGCGTCATCGCCTCGCCGTGCGGCACCTGCCGCGGCGCCGGGCGCGTGACGCGTGAGAAGAAGCTGACGGTTCGAATCCCGGCCGGTGTCGCCACCGGCCAGCGCCTGCGCCTGACGGGCGAAGGCGAGCACGGCGCCGGCGGCGGGCCGCAGGGCGATCTGTACGTGGTCTTCCACGTCGCCGATCACGAGTTCTTCCAGCGCGAAGGCGACGACCTGCACTGCGAGGTGCCGGTGCAGTTCACCACCCTCGCGCTCGGCGGCACCGTGTCGGTACCGACGCTGGACGGTCCGCACGCCCTCGACATCCCGGAAGGCACGCAGCCCGGCGCCAGCCTGCGGGTCCGCGGCAAGGGCCTGCCCAACGTCTCGGGACGCGGCCACGGCGACCTGCACGTGACCGTCGGCGTCCAGGTGCCCCGCAAGCCGTCGCGCGAAGTGCGCGAAGCCCTCGAAGCGCTGCGGACCGTGCTGCCACCCGACACCGGCGACGCCCGCGCCAACGACCGGTCCCAGGACGACAAGCCGTTCTTCGAGCGCGTCAAGGACATGTTCGGCTAGCCATGCCGACACGCACCTGGCCCCTGCTGCGGCTGGTCTTCGCCACGCCGCTCGACGAGGCGCGCCGCAACGCGCTGCTGCTCGACGTGGACGACTGCGGTGCGACGGCACTCGACGAGGACGGCGACGCCGTCGCCCTGCACTTCTCGTCGGCCGCCGACCGCGACGCGGCCGCCGATCTGTTGGCGGCGCGCGGCTGGCTCGCGCACGCGACGCTCACGACCGAGGACGTGCCCGACGAGGGCTGGGCGGCGCGCTCGCAGGCCAACCTGCCCGCCGTTCGCGTCGGTCGCGTCATCGTCGCACCTCCCTGGGACCGACCGGCCGTCGCTCCCTCGCCGGATGTCGTCGTGATCGAGGTCGAGCCGTCGACCGGCTTCGGCACCGGTCATCACCAGTCGACCCGCCTGTGCCTGCGGGCCCTGCAGGCGCTGCCGCTCGAAGGACGGACGGTGCTGGACGTCGGCACCGGATCGGGCGTCCTGGCGGTCGTGGCGCACCGGCTCGGGGCGCGCGCCGCGCTCGGCATCGACAACGACCCCGATGCCATCGAGTCGGCCGAGGACACCGTGCGGCGCAACCGCCTCGACGGGGACGCTGGCGTCCGCATGGAGCTGCGCGGCCTGGACGACGAGGCGCTGCAGCCGGCCGACGTCGTCTGCGCGAACCTGACCGGCGCCCTGCTGCGGCAGCAGGGGGCGCGCGTGCAGCAGTTGATCGCGCCAGGCGGCTGCGCGGTTCTGAGCGGCTTCACCGAGGACGAGGCACGCTGGGTCCGCGAGGCGTTCGACGCCTGCACGGTCGAGGCCGAGCACGAAGAAGAGTTCTGGATCGCTTACGTGATGCGGCGCGTCGCCCAGGCGTGACGGACGACCGCCAGGGCCGCGAGCGGCACGTGCTCGGCCCGCAGCGTCACCGGCGCGATCGTCCACGGTGACCAGCCGGCGGCGGCGGCCTCCCGCACTTCCTCCGGCGTCCAGCCTCCTTCAGGTCCCACCGCCAGCCACAACGGCATCGTCGGCGGCGGCACGTCGCCGGCCGCTGGCGCGCCGAGCGCCGGCTCGCTGAGCCAGAGGCGCGCGGCGGCCGGCGCCGGACGCACGACGGTCTCGAGCGCAGCAACGGGCGCAATCGCGGGCAGGACGATGCGCCCGCACTGCTTGGCGGCCGCCACGGCGACGCGAAGCCAGCGCTCCT
>CBIHOS010000240.1:0-6637 GCA_966211945.1 uncultured bacterium | reverse complement strand
ATCGTGATCGTCTCGTTGTTGTCGACGGTCTCGGTCCGATCGTGTTTGACGTGCGTCGTCTCGTCGTGGTCGATCGTCTTGGCGCGGTCGTGGCCGACCCAGTGCGTCTCGTCGTTCTCGACCTCGATGTCCTGGTTCTTCTCGGCGTGGATGAACAGCTGCTCGCTGCCCTTCTTGTCCTCGAACCGGATCTCGTTGAAGTTGGCGGCGCCGCCGCCGAGCGAACTCCGCGACTTCATGCCCGACTGCGTCTTGTTGGCGGGCAGATCGTACGGCGGCATCTGCTCGGCGTTGTAGACACGACCGGTGATGATCGGCTGGTCCGGATCGCCTTCCAGGAAGTCGACCACCACCTCCTGGCCGATCCGCGGCAGCGACACCGCGCCCCAGCCCTTGCCGGCCCAGGGACTCGACACCCGGATCCAGCAGGAGCTGTTCTCGTCCTTCTTGCCGCGCCGATCCCAGTGGAACTGGACCTTCACCCGGCCATACTTGTCGGTGAAGATCTCGTCGCCCTTCGGGCCGACCACGACCGCGGTCTGCGGGCCCTGCACGAACGGCTTCGGCGTCAGCCGCCGCGGCCGGAACGGGTGCACCGTCGGCATCGCCGTGAACGCGCACCGGCAGGTGCTGCCCTCGCCTTCGCCCATCGACTCGTAGGCGCCGTACTCGATCTCGTAGCTGGTCGAGAGGATGACGTGCTCGCGGTTCTGGTCCTCGCGCGGGAACTTCGCCAGCGTGAACAGGCCGCCCGACGTCAACCCGCGCGCGTTGCTGTGCGCCCGCGCCCGCTCGACCCGGCTGTACGACTCGAATGCCCTGATCTGGAGGACACGCATGTCCTCGCTGCCCTTCGGCGTGATCCGACCCGGATAGTCGTAGACCTCCAGCCCCTTGACCGCGTAGTCGGAGGGTGTCGCCCGCTGCTTGGCGAAGTCCACGCTCGGCATCTCGAAGTCGTAGTCGTCGAGCACGAACAGGCCCGACTGCACCTCACGCGCGAAGTCCCAGCTGAAGATGTGCTCGAAGTTCGGACGCACCTGCGTGCCGGGCGCCACGTAGTCGACCGTCTCGTAGCCAGGCGACGGCTCGTGCTTGGCATAGGAGTCGGTGATGACCATCGTGTGCTTCTTCCGCTCGTGCCGGAAGAAGTAGTACAAACCCTCCTCCTCCATCAGCCGGCTGACGAAGTTGAAGTCGGTCTCGCGGTACTGCACGCAATAGGTGCGTTTGGGATACGACGTCGTCAGCTCGAACGAGACGTCGGCGAAGCCGAGGTCCGCGAAGACCTCCTCGAGGATGCCCGGGACGTCCATGTCCTGGAAGATCCGGCAATCGGCCGTGCGCGTGAGATACCAGAGCCACGGGCTGAGCCGGGCGTGGTAGCGGAAGTAGCGCCCGTGCTTGCCGCCCTGCGAGAACCGCGTGACGAAGCCGTTGAAGCACCGCAGGCCGGTCTCGGCCGACCCGGTCTCGATGGTGACGTTCTGCCCGAGGATCTGCGCGGTCTCGAGCTCGGACTTCTCACTGAGCAGATTGACGTCGAACTCGCTCAGACGCCCCATCTCCTCGCGCGCATGCATCGCGTGGAACAGCAGGTCGTCGTTCAAAGGCGAGTCGATTGTCGCGACGAAGTCGTCGTCAGCCACGCGCTCCTCCCATCGGCTTGCCGGCGCGCACGACCAGGCCGTGCACGGGCAGGCCGCTCTCGTTGCGCAGCACTGCGCGCTCGATCACCGGTTCCAGTCCAGCGTCCCCGAGGACACGCCGGACGTAGGGCTCGGCATGGTTGTACCGGCCGTGCACTTCGATGTGGAACGTGCCGCCGTCGGACGCCGCCGCTTCGAGCGTGAACAGCAGGTGCCCGCCCGGCCGCAATGCCGCCGACGCGGCCGCCGCGAACGGTTCGAGCACACCGAAATAGACCAGCGTGTCGGCGGAGATGATGATGTCGTAGGCCCCGCGGTGCTGCTCGAGATGCCCGACGAGCTCGGCGTGGACGAGGGCATCGTACACGCCCTTCTGGCGCGCGTGCTCGAGCATGCCGGTCGACAGGTCGACGCCGGTCGAGTGCCGCGCGTACGGCCGCAGGAACGCACCGCACCAGCCGGTGCCGCAGCCCGCGTCGAGGACGTCGGCGGTGCCGTCGGCCGGACGCCCGGTCGCCGCCAGGGCCGCTTCGATCAGCGCCGGCGCTTTGTAGCCGAGCCGCTGCAGCTTGGCCTCGAACGTCTCGGCGAAACCGTCGAACGACTTGGCGATGTACGCGTCGGAGGCCCGGTCCGGGACGGACTCCTTCTTCACCGCGGCCAGCGTGTGCTGCGCCACCGGGTCGTCGGGCGCCTCGCGGACCCAGTCCTCGCAGGTTTCGATCGCCTTCTCCACGTCGCCGATCGTCGAGTAGGCCACCGCCAGCAGCCGCCGCGTCTCGGGAAGGTTCGGCCGCAGCGTCATCGCCTTGCAGTAGGCCACGAGCGCGTCGTGGGTGCGGCCGGTCTGGTCGAGCACGATCGCCAGGTTCCGGTAGACCTCGGAGTGCTCCGGGTTGATCTCGATCACCCGGCGGTACGACGCTTCGGCCTCTTCGAGCCGGTCGAACGCCCGGTGCAGCACGCCGAGGTTGTTGTGGGCGTTGGCATGGGTGGGGTCCAGCGCAATCGCCCGCTCGAACGCCTGGATCGCGCCCTCGCCATCGCCCATGCTCTCGAGCAGGATGCCGAGGTTGCTGTGCCAGTCCGGCTGATCGGGGGCGAGCTCGAGGCTGCGGCGCACCTGGCGCAGCGCCTCCTCGTTGTTGCCGCGGCGGTGCGCGATGATCCCCGAATAGTGCAGCGACTCCGGCTGGTCCGGCCGCACCGCCAGCAGCTTCTCGAAGAGAGCCGCCGCGTCACCGAGCTGCCCGAGCATGAGGAAGCCGATGCCGACCTGGGCGGCTTCCTCGACGCTCATCTCGACGCGCTGGTCTTCCATGGGCCCCTCGCTTGCGACAGTCATCGCTTACATGAACCGGTACTCGAAGTCGCCGTCCGCAACCGCCAGCTCGACGCCGTTGAGCGGCTGCCCCTCCATCGTCCGGACCAGGAACTCGCGGCTGATCGCCGGCAGCACCGTGTTGGTCAGGATGGCGTCGATCATGCGGCCGCCGCTCTCGACTTCGGTGCAGCGGCTGACGATCAACGCGACCGCCTCGTCCTCGTACGTGAACGGGATGCCGTGGTGCTCCTGGACCCGCCTGGACACCCGACCGAGCTGGAGGCGGACGATGTTGGACAGCATGTCGTCGCTCAGCGGGAAGTACGGGATGACCACCAGGCGGCCGAGCAGCGCCGGCGGGAACACCTTGAGCAGCGGCTCGCGCAGCGCCTTGGCGATGCCATCGGGACCCGGCATCAACTCCGGGTCCTTGCACATGTTCGCGATCAGGTCGGTGCCGACGTTGGACGTCAGCAGGATGACCGTGTTGCGGAAGTTGATGCCGCGGCCCTCGCCGTCCTCCATCCAGCCCTTGTCGAACACCTGGAAGAACAGCTTGTGGACGTCGGGATGCGCCTTCTCGACCTCGTCGAGCAGCACGACGCTGTACGGCCGGCGACGGACCGCCTCGGTGAGCACGCCGCCTTCGCCGTAGCCGACGTAGCCGGGAGGCGCGCCCTTCAGCGTGGACACCGTGTGCGCCTCCTGGAACTCGCTCATCGCGATCGTGATGACGTTCTGTTCGCCGCCATAGAGCGCCTCGGCGAGCGTCAGCGCCGTTTCCGTCTTGCCGACGCCCGACGGCCCGCACAGCATGAACACGCCAATCGGCTTGTCCGGGTTGTCGAGTTTGGCGCGCGACGTCTGGATGCGCCGCGCGATCATGTCCAGCGCGTGCCGCTGGCCGATCACCCGCTGGTTCAGGGTGTCGCCGAGATTGAGCACGGCGGCGATCTCGTTCTTCACCATGCGACCGACGGGCACGCCGGTCCAGTCCTGGACGACCGAGGCCACCGCCTGTTCGTCCACGCTGGGCAGGATGAGGGGCGTGTCGCCCTGCAGCTCGCCGAGCGTCGCCTGCAGCGCCCGCAGTTCTCCGAGCAGCGTCTCCCGGTCCGGCACCGGCGTCTCTGGCGGCGCCTCGCCGGTGGCCGGGGCTTCGGTCTTCTGCGCCTCGGCCGCCTGCTCGAGCGCACTGCCCGTGCCTTCGACGCGCTCGCGGCCAGCCCGCAACTGGGCGCGGATGGCCAGAATGCGATCGACGTGCCCGCGCTCGACGTCCCAACGGGCTTCGAGTTCGAGTCGCCGCGCATCGGCAGCGGCGCGCTTCTCTTCGGCCGCCGCCCGCCGCGTGGCCGCGTCCACGCCGACGGTCTCCTCGCGCTCGATGATGTCCAGCTCGATTCCCAGCGCGTCGAGCTCGTGGCGACAGTCCTCGAGCGCCGCCGGCACGGCATGCTGGCTGATCGCGACGCGGGCGCACGCCGTGTCGAGCAGGCTCACCGCCTTGTCGGGCAGCTGCCGCGCCGGGATGTAGCGATGCGACAGCCGCACCGCGGCCTCCAGCGCCTCGTCCAGCACCTGCACGCGATGGTGCTGCTCCAGCGTCGACGCAACGCCGCGCAGCATCAGGATCGCCTTGTCCTCGCTCGGCTCCTCGACCTGCACGACCTGGAACCGCCGCGTCAACGCCGGGTCCTTCTCGATGTGCTTCTTGTACTCGGCCCACGTCGTCGCCGCGATCGTGCGCAGCGTGCCGCGCGCGAGCGCCGGCTTGAGCAGGTTCGCCGCATCGCCCGTGCCCGCCGCACCGCCCGCGCCGATCAGCGTGTGGGCTTCGTCCACGAACAGGATGATCGGCTTGGGCGAGGCCTGCACTTCCTCGATCACCTGACGCAGGCGGTTCTCGAACTCGCCCTTCATGCTGGCGCCGGCCTGGAGGAGACCGATGTCGAGCGACAGCAGCCGCACTTCCTTGAGGGCCGGCGGCACGTCGCCGCGCACGAGCCGCTGGGCGAAGCCTTCGACCACCGCCGTCTTGCCGACGCCCGCCTCACCCGTGAGGATCGGGTTGTTCTGCCGGCGCCGCATCAGGATGTCGACGATCTGCCGAATCTCGTCGTCGCGACCGCTGATCGGGTCCATCTCGCCCTTGCGGGCGCGCTCGGTCAGGTCGGTGGCGAACCGCTTGAGCGCCTCCTGCTTGCCCATCGGCGCCGGCGACATCGCGTCGCTGGCCTCGCCGGGCGCGGCGCTGCCGTCGCTCGCGGTCAGCTTGTCCTCGGGCGAACCGGCGACGATCTTCGGCAGCTGCTCGGCGAGGTCGTCCGGCTTGATCGCCTCGAACTGCTTCGAGATGGCGAGGAGCACGTTGCGCAGCGATGGCGTCTTGACCAGGCCGACCATCAGGTAGCCGGTGCGCACCTGCGCGTCGCCGAACATCAGCGTCGCGTAGACCCACCCGCGCTCGACGGCGTTCTCGACGTGCATCGACAGGTCCGAGATCGACGACGCGCCGCGCGGCAGCCGGTCCAGCGCGTCGGTCAAGTCCTTGGACAACCGCGACGCGTCCAGCTCGAAGTGCCGGACGATGCGGTGCAGGTCCGTGTCGGGGTTCTGCAGGATCTGGTGCAGCCAGTGCACCAGCTCGACGTACGGGTTGCCGCGCAGCTTGCAGAAGACGGTCGCGCCCTCGATGGCGCGATATGCCAGCGGATTGAGTTTGCCGAACAACGCGGCCCGATTGATCTCGCTCATGCGACTTGTGCCCTCACTGGATCGATCAATGCCTCGGCCTGCAGACAGAGATCCGCCGCGTCGGCCGTGCCGCGCCGCTGCCCGAGCCAGGTCGTCCACCCGAGGCGCCCGGCCTTGCCCAGGCGCAGCGCCGGCAACTGCTGGTGCTGCAACCGGAGCCGTACGTCCCACTGCAGTTCGAACCCGACGTACAACCTCACCCAGTCCACCAGCTGCTGCAGCCGCGCCCCACCGGGCAGGAACGCCTCGTACTGCGCCAGCGTGAGCGGTCCCAGGTGCAGCCGGAACTTGTGCTGCCGGTCCCAGACGCGCCCGCCAGCCACGGTGCCGACGCCGAGCCCGGGACCATCGCGACCCAGCCTGGTGCGCTCGCCTGGTCCGAGCGTCATCCAATGCCCGACGAATTGTTCAACGTCGGCGGGGGCCTCGAAGAACTGCCTGACGATCGCCGCCAGGCCGTTGGCGTTGCGGACGTGCCGCATCAGCAGGCCGGCCTGGAACAATTTCGCCGTGTCCGGCACCGCATCGCGCTGCCGCAGCGTGGGCGGGGCGAGGCCCACCAGTGCGCCGACGTACACGGCGAACCGGTCCTGCCCCGGGCGATCGCGGTTGACGTGCGGCTGCGCCTGCGCCCAGGCACGGTACAACAGCGCGATGAACCGGTGATTCAACAGATCGAGGAAGCGGCTCAGCGTCGGGTCGCCGGCGTGACGCAGCCGCTCTCTCGCGTACTCCGTGAGATGGGTCGGCAGCGGGCCGTTCGGACCGAGCAGGCCGAAGAGCCGCACCTGCAGGCGCGGCGGCGCGCCGCCGGTACCCCGTTCGAACGCGGCCAGCGGCGTCGGCGCGAACGCGAGATCGGGGTCCTGCCCGAGACGCACGGGTTCGTCGCCCGGCCGCAGCGCCT
>CBIHOS010000239.1:0-6648 GCA_966211945.1 uncultured bacterium | reverse complement strand
GCCAGCGACTTGCCCGCCAGCACCTGGGCCCGCGACACCGGCGCCACCTGCAGGCGGACGAGCGTCCCGCGCACGCGCTCGGACACGAACGTCGTGCCGAACGCCATCACGCAGCCGAAGACCGCCCAGAGCATTGCCTGCGGGAACGTCACGTCGTAGCCGTTGCGGGGGCCTGTGCGCTGCCGCTGCAGGTCCGCCATCGTCACTCGCAATGGCATCCACGACGTGTCCGCTGTGCCGCCAGGTGCGTTGCCCGGCACCGCCGCCGCGTCGGGCGTGGCGAGGAACGAGTCCAGCTGACCGAGGAACGTCTCGAGCGCCGGCGACGACCCGGGCGCCCCCTTCTCGAGATCGGAGAGCGCCGACTGGACCTGCTGGCGGCTGGCCGCGGGATTCGAGAAGAGCGTCTGCATGCGCTCGGCGCCCTGCTGTTGCAGCAGGCCCTCGAGCATGCCCCGCTCGGCCTGCCGGCTCGGGTCGGTGAACACCTCGATCTCCGGCGGATCGCCGTAGAAGAGCCGTTCGGACGCCGGACCGAAGCCGGGCTGGAGGATCACGGCCGCCGTCCGGTTTCCCTTGCGCACCGCCTCGAGCGCCTCGGCGCGCGAGGCGACCCGCACCGCCTCGAAGGTGTCGCGCGCCAGTAAGCGATCGGTGAAGGCGCGCGACGCGGCGCTGCCGTCCTCGTCGACGACCGCAATCGGCAGGCGGGGCGACGGCCGGTTGCTGCCGCCGAACAGCATGCCGAACAGCACCGCGACGCACACCGGCCAGATGAACGTGAAGAAGAGCGAGGCCCGCTGCCGCATGAACGTCCGCAGGTCCTTGACGGCGATGGCGAGAATGGCGCCCATGGTGCCTCAGTCGCGCAGCGTGCGCCCGGTGAGCGAAAGGAAGACCTGCTCCAGCGTGGGCTCCTCCACGCGGAACGATTCGACCGGCCCGACCGCCGACATCCGGTTCAACTCGGCGAGCGGATCGCGCGTGTCGACCACGACGTCCTGGCCGCCGGTCCGCGCGTGCAGCCGCGGGACGCCGCCATGGGTCCGCAAGAGGCCCGGCACCGTGTCGAGCGCCAGCACGCGACCCGCGTCGATGATGGCCACGCGGTCGCACAGACGCGAGGCCTCCTCCATGTAGTGCGTGCTGTAGACGACTGTGCGGCCCTGCGCGCGGAGCGTCTCGATGCTGTCGAAGATCGCGTTGCGCGACTGCGGATCGACGCCGACCGTCGGTTCGTCCAGCAGCACGAGGGTCGGTTCGTGGAGAATCGCGGCGGCGATGTTCAGGCGCCGTTTCATGCCGCCCGAGTAGCCGCCGACGCGGTCGCCACGGCGCTCCTGCAGCCCGGCGAACGTCAGCGCCGCGTCCACGCGGGCCCGCTGCGCCGCGCCGGACAGGCCGTAGAGCCGCGCGAAGAACGTCAGGTTCTCCTCGGCCGACAGCAGGTCGTAGACGGCGAGATTCTGCGGCGCCAGGCCGAGCACCCGCCGCGCCGCCGGCGACGAGGGCGAGCCATGCCCCGCCACCCTCACCTCACCGGCATCTGGACGCAGCAGGCCGACGGCGACGTGCATCGTCGTGCTCTTGCCGGCGCCGTTGGGGCCGAGCAGCCCGAGGATCTCGCCAGGACGGACCTCGAGGGTCAGGTCGTCCACGGCCACCCGCTGACCGTAGCGTTTCGTGATGTGGGTGAGCGCCAGCATGGCTGCCGAGATGTTACGCTGCCGCCCGAAGTCGGCGAGCCGCGCGCTGGCGCGGCGCGGCCGGGACAGCGATACTCTCCGCATGCCTCGTGCCCTGCTTGCCGCCCTGCTCGCGGTGGTCGTGCCTGCGGTGGTGCCGGCGGGGCCAGCCGCGCAAACGCTGCGCCCCGAGTTCAGCGGTCGACATGCCGTCGTCGCCGCCGGACGCACCTACACCGCCGAAGCCGGCGCCGAGGTGATCGGCATCGGCGGCACCGCCGTGGACGCCGGCGTCGCCGCCGTCTTCGCGGCCGCTGTCGTCGAGATCTCGCACTTCGGCCTGGGCGGCGAAGCACCGATGCTCATCTACCTCGCGAAGACGCGCGAGGTGGTCGTGATCAACGGGCAGGGCACGGCGCCGCAGGCGGCCACGCCGGCGTTCTTCGCCGGGCGCGATGCGATTCCTGCCAATGGCCCGCTCGCAGCCACGGTACCGGCGGTGGTGGACGCGGCAGCTCTGGCCCTGGCGCAGTACGGCACGAAGTCGCTCGGCGAGGTCCTGGCGCCGGCCATCAGACTGGCCGACGGCTTTCCGATGTACGAGTTCCTGAGCCGCTACCTGGGAAGCGAGCGGCGCGGCTCGGAGCCCTACGGCGACACGATGCGCACGTACTACCCCGAAGGCCGGGTGACGCGCGCCGGCGAGATGTTCCGCCAGCCGAACCTGGCGCGCACGCTGCGCATGCTCGCCGACGCCGAGGCGGCGGCGCTGGCGGCTGGCGCCTCGCGCGCCGAGGCGATCGGACGCGCCCGCGACGCGTTCTACACCGGCGAGTTCGCACGCCGGCTGAGCGGCGCCGTGCGCCAGTACGGCGGGCTGATCACCGAGAGCGATCTGGCCGGTTACAGGAGCCGCGTCGAACGTGCGTATTCGGTGACCTATCGCGGCTTCACCGTGCACAAGGCCGGCCCGTGGAACCAGAGCCCGGTGCTGCTGCAGACGCTGAACCTGCTCGAAGGCTTCGACCTCGGCGCGATGGGCCACTTGAGCGCCGACAGCATCCACACCATGACCGAGGCGATGAAGCTGGCGTACGCCGATCGCGACCGCTACTACGGCGACCCCGACTTCGTTCGCGTTCCGATGACCGGACTGCTCTCCAAGGCGTACGCCACGGAACGGCGCGCGCTGATCGACATGGCGCGCGCGAGCGTCGAACAGCGCCCGGGGGACCCGGCCCGCTTCGAAGCCACGCAGACGGCCGCCTGCGGCGATGGACGCACCGGCGAGCCGGCCCGTGCCGCGGCGTGCGCGCCGCCCCCCGACCCGCACATCCGGCGGGTGGGCGCGACCGGCGAATCAGGCGACACCACCGCGATCGAGATCGTGGACCGCGAAGGCAACCTCTTCTCGGCGACGCCCTCGTCGGGCTGGCTGCTCGGCGGCGCGTTCGTCGCCGGCGACACCGGCGTGCCGATGAGCAACCGCATGCAGGCCTTCCGGCTCGAACCCGACAGTCCGAACGTGCTGCAGGGCGGCAAGCGGCCGCGGACGACGCTCACGCCGACCATCGTGACGCGCGAAGGCGCACCGTTCCTCGCGATCGGAACGCCTGGTGGCGACAGCCAGGACCAGCAGATCCTCCAGGTGCTGGTCAACGTGATCGACTTCGGCCTGCCGCTGCAGGCGGCCGTGGACTCGGCCCGCTTCAACACGCTGTCGATCCAGAGCTCGTTCGGCGATCACCGGATGGAACCCGGCGTGCTGGAGATCGAGCGCAGCGTGCCAGAGGCCGTCCGGACGGCGCTCGAAGCGCGCGGGCATCGTCTGAAGCTCTATCCAACGGCCGCCTATTCGACCGGCGTCGTGGCGGCGGGCGTCGATCCGGCCACCGGCAAGCTGCGCGGCGCCGCCGACGTACGCCGCGAACGCTCGGTGATCGCATGGTAGGCGTGGCACTCCCGCATCCTCCGCTGGCCGTGTTCGTGATGGGCGTGACCGGCAGCGGCAAGTCGACGTTCGGCACCGCGCTCGGGGAGGCGTGGGGCTGGCCCTATCACGATGCCGACGACTACCACCCCGCGAGCAACGTGGAGAAGATGCGCGCCGGCACGCCGCTGACCGACGAGGACCGCCTGCCCTGGCTGACGGCGCTGCACGATGCCGCCGGACTGGCCGTTCAGGAGGGACGCGGCATCATCCTCGGCTGCTCGGCGTTGAAGGAGAGCTACCGGCAGGTCCTGCGCGGCGAACTCACGCAGGTCGTCTTCCTGTGGCTCGACGTGCCCGAAGAGGTGCTGGAAGCGCGCATGGACGCCCGCCAGGGCCATTTCATGCCGGCGAGCCTGCTCGCGAGTCAGCTCGCGACGCTCGAGCGACCGACCGAGGCCCTGCGGCTCGAGGGACACCAACCCGTCGACGTGCTGGTGGAGCGGGCCACCGCCCTGGTCGTGGAGTGGCAACAGGCCGATTGAGGGGACCATGCGACCACTGCCCATGTCTGCGTCGCGCGTGTCGTCGATCGCCATGGCGCTCGTGGCCGCCGTGTCGCCGGCGCGCGCGCAACCCGCCGGGCCGCTCCCGCAACCGCTGCCGCTGTTCCCCGCCGACAACTGGTGGAACGCCGACGTCAGCCAGGCGCCGCTCGACCCGGACAGCGCGGCGTTCATCGCGTGGATCGGCAACAAGCGCGTCCATCCGGACTGGGGCGCGTCGGCGGGCGATCCTTCCGACCCGACCGCCACGTACGGGATGCCTTACGTGAGCGTGCCAGGCACGCAGCCGCTCGTCCCGGTGACCTGGGCCGCGTACGGCGACGAGAGCGACGACGGCGCGCCCGGACGGCCACCCGGCTATCCCATTCCGCCCGAGGCGAAGACGATGCCGTCGTACGTCGAGGGCGGCCAGCCCGGACAGGTGGACGCGGCTGGCGACCGCCACCTGATCCTCGTCGACCGCGACAACAAGCTGTTGTACGAGCTCTATCGCGCCCACTGGAACAGTGGCGCGAACCGGTGGGAAGCGGACTCGGGCGCCACCTTCGATCTCACCCGCAACGACCGGCGGCCGAATGGCTGGACCAGCGCCGATGCCGCCGGCCTCGCCATCATGCCGGGGCTGGCGCGCTACGACGAGGTGTTCGGCACGCAGCCGATCCGTCACGCGCTGCGCATGACGGTGCGGTCCACCAACGGCTACGTGTTTCCGGCGTCGCATCGGGCCGGCAGCACCGCGGGGGCGCTGCCGATGGGTGCCCGCCTCCGGTTGAAGGCCAGCGTCGACATCAGCACGTACTCGCCACACGTCCAGCGGCTGTTGCAAGCGATGAAGACCTACGGCCTGATCGTCGCCGACAACGGATCGGACATGTACGTGACCGGCACCAACGATCCGCGCTGGACGCCGTACATGGACGGCATCGTCTCGGCCATCCACGCACTGCGCTCGGGCGACTTCGAGGTCGTGCAGCTCGGATGGCAGCCGGCGCCGGCACCCGTCGACGGCGACGGCGATGGCCTGCCCGACTCGTGGGAACGCGACTACGGACTCGATCCCCACTCCGCGACGGGAGACGCCGGTGCGACCGGCGATCCCGACGGTGACGGGCGCACCAACGCCAACGAGTTCGCAGGCGGCACCCACCCGCGCGGGCGCGTGTCGCGCCTGCTCGCCGAGGGCCTGCGACAGCACGGGTTCACCACGCGCATCGCCCTCGCCAATCCGTCGAGTACTGCCGTCGCCCACGTGCAACTGCGCTTCGAGCGTGACGATGGGAGCGTGGTGCGGGTGGCGCGACAGGTGCCGGCCCTGGGACGGGTGACGGTCGACACGACGGAGATCGCGGATCTGCAGGACCACGCGTTCGCGACGACGGTCGAGTCCGACGAGTTCGTGGCGGTCGACCGGCTGGTGCGGTGGGATCAGGGACGTGGCAGCCATGCCGAACACGGGCTGGCGGCCGCCTCGCACCGGTGGTACTTCGCGGAAGGCGCGACCTACACGGGCTTTTCGCTGTTCTATCTGCTGCAGAACCCCGGCGACACGCCGGCGCGCGTCACGGTGACGTACCTGCGCGAGCCGCCGCTGGCGCCGCTCGTACGGTCGCACGTCGTGCCGCCGCATTCGCGGTTCACGGTTTGGGTCAACGAGGACGAGCGCGGGGCCGAGACGCCGGCCACCGGCGCCCCGTCGTCGGCGGTCATCGAGGCAGACGTGCCGATCGTCGCCGAGCGCGCGATGTACCGGTCGGTGCCGGCCGCCTTCGAGGCCGGCCACGCCGCGGCGGGCGCTCCGGCCCTGCGGCCGTCGTGGTACTTCGCCGAGGGCTACACCGGGCCGCTGTTCGAGCAGTACCTGCTGCTCGGCAACCCGGGCAGTTCGCCCGTCCCGGTCCGGGTGACGTACCTGCTGCCGACCGGACCAACGCCGCCGGTTACCTACGTGGTCCCCGCGCAGAGCCGGTTCACGGTGCTGGTCAACAACGAGCAGCCGGCGCCGGGCACGAGCCTCGCGGCCACCGCCGTGTCGATGGTGGTCGACGCCGATGCGCCGATCGTCGCCGAGCGCGCGATGTGGTGGCCCGGCTCGTCGGCGACCTGGCGCGAGGCGCACGCGAGCCTCGGCGCCGAGACGACGTGCGCGCGATGGGTGGTCGCCGAGGGCGAGTGGGCGGCCGGCGTCGAGACCTACGTGCTCGTCGCCAACACCGGACCGGCCGCCGCCACGCTCCGCGCGACGCTGCTCCGCGAGGGCGCCGCGCCGCTGACCGCCGATCTCGTCGTGGATGCCGGCGCGCGCGAGAACGTCAGCATCCCGTTACTGTTTCCCGGTGCGCAGGGCAGCCGCTTCGGCATGCTCGTCGGCCCGGCGCCCGGCACGCCCGAGGCGCCGCTCGTCGTCGAGTGGGCGCAGTACGGCGATGCCGGCGGGGTCCGCTGGAGCGCCGGCGCCGCCGCACTTGGC
>CBIHOS010000238.1:0-6709 GCA_966211945.1 uncultured bacterium | reverse complement strand
GACCCCCCCCCCCTCGGTCGGTAGGGGCCGTTCCCCGAACGGCCAAACGCACGACGTCGGCCCACCCGGCCGACGCCCATTACGTGCGCCACGATGTCAGGGCGCCTCGGGGAGGCGCCCCTACCAGCGCGAACCGGCATCGCGGACCACGCCCCCGTCCGTCCATTGCGCCCGCCGCGGCGACAGGGCGCCTCGGGGAGGCGGCCCTACCGGCGCGTTACGACAACACATCCTGGTCATACAATCGGGGGACCGTGCCGCACGTGACGACGATCCGTTGCCGGCTGCTGCTCGTGGCGGCGCTGGCCGCCGGTGCCGGCGATGCGGGCCTGGCGCAGCAGCCCGCCTCCGGGCCCGGCCCGGTTGCGGGCCATGTGCCCGGTGCGCCACCCGCCGATCCCGACGCGCTGCTCGCCAAGGCGGTGCAGTTGCACGAGGCCGGCGATCTGCTCGGCGCCGTGGCGTCGTACGAGGCGGCGCTCGCGCTGCAGCCCGACAACGCCGGTGCGCACTCGAACCTCGGCGCCGCGCTCGTGCGCCTGGGGCGCCATCCGGAGGGCATCGCGCACTACCGCACGGCCCTCGCGATCGCGCCGGGCGACACGACGTTTCGCTTCAACCTCGCGCTGGCGCTGTACAAGAGCGGCGAGGCTGCGGCGGCCGCGTCCGAACTCGAGCGCGTGCTCGCCCGTGAGAAGGGGCACCTGTCGGCCCGCTTGCTCCTCGGCGACTGCTACCTCCGCATGGGACGCTTCCAGGACGTCGTCGACACGCTGGCGACGTGGGAGGCCGAGTACGGCGACGACAAGGCGTACGGATACGTGCTCGGCAGTGCCTTCGTGGAAACCGATCGTCCCGATCACGCGCAGCGGGTGATGGATCGCATCTTCGCCGGCACGGCGAGCGCCGAGGCGCACCTCGTGATGGCGACGGCGCACTTGCGGGCCAGCGACATCCCGGCCGCGATCGCCGAGTTGAAGCAGGCGATGACGATCAACCCGCGGCTGCCCGCCGTCAATGCGCTGATGGGGCGCGCGCTGATGCGCGGCGGCGACACGGACGCGGCGCTCCGGGCCTTCCAGCGCGAGCTCGAGATCAATCCCAACGACTTCCAGTCCAACCTCGAAGTGGCCGAGCTGAAGAAGCGGCAGCAGCAGTTCGAGGATGCCGAGATCTACACGCAGCGGGCCCTGAAGATGCGCCCGACCGATGCCGGGGCGCGCTTCTCGCTGGCTGGCATCTACGTCTCGACGGGCCGGCCGGAGGAGGCGCGCGCGCTGCTCGAGACCGTGGTCGCCGATGCGCCGGCCTATGCCGAAGCGCACGTGCTGCTCGCCACGGTGTACTACCGCCTGCAGCGCAAGGCGGACGGCGACCGCATGCGCGCCGTCGTCGAGCGCCTCAACGCCGAGGCGCAGAAGCGCAATCTGCTCAGCAAGCCCTGACCGCCGGGCGTCACTTCGCGCCGGCGTTGCGCCACACGTCCACCCACGCGCGGAGCGGGCGGTTGAACGCGAACCACCCGACGAGGATGTCGGGGCGGCCGTCGGCGTCGAGGTCGCCGATGTCGAGCGTCGCGTGGTACGGCGTTCCCATCTCGAGCGTCCGTCGCTCGAACGTGCCCTTCGACACCTGCTCCAGCCACACGATCGACGCCAGGCGGGCGTCCATCTCGCCGCCGGCGATCATCGCCGTCGCGACGATGTCGAGATCGCCGTCGCCGTCCATGTCGGCGGCCCGGGCGCGCTGTGCGCCGGGCAGCGACGCGAGGGTGTGGGCCACGTACGGATAGCCGCCGGTGTTCTCCAGCCACTGGATGCCGTGATACGGCTTGACGACGAAATCGTCGAAGGTGTCGCCGTGCGTGTAGAGCACGTCCGTGTCGCCGTCGCCATCGAGGTCCACCAGGTCGATGCCCGACGATCCCCAGTTGGGATGCGGGGCCGCATAGACGACGTGCGGCGCGAAGGTGAAGTCCCTGCCGGTGTTCACGTACGCCACGATCGATTCGTGCTGCTGGGCCAGGAGGGCCACGAAGTCCGGCCGTGCGTTGCCGTCCAGATCGGCGATCGGCACGTGGATGGCGCCGGTCCGCTGGTCCACGAGGCGCGAGGCGAACGTGGGCTTGCGCCAGTCGGTGGTGCGGTTCTCCAGCACCGTGATGTGGCCGGTCTGCCGCCATCCGAACGCGGCGACGATCACGTCGAGGTCGCCGTCGCCGTCGAAGTCGGCGGCGCGGGCGTCGGCGATGCGCGGGAAGCCCCAGGCGAGCCGTACGGTGTCGAAGCTGCCGCGCGTGGCCTGGCGCAGCAGATAGACGACGCCCTCCTTGTGATCGGCCGGCTGGAACGATCCGAGGTCGGTCACGAGCAGGTCGAGCCGGCCGTCCTCGTCGAGGTCGACCGGCTCGATGTGCGACGGGTGGGCGAGCTGGACCAGCGGCGCCAGCACGTAGCCGGCAGCGGCCAGCCCGCGATGGACGACGCCGGTGCGCATGTCGCTCGCCAGCACGTCGAGCCGTTTGTCGCCATCGAGGTCCACGAGGCGGACGTTCGCGATGGCGCTGGCGACATCGGGCGGCGGCCCCGTGAGCGGCCGTCGGGTGAACGTCAGGCGCGAGCCGGTACCGGCCGCCGGCCAGGCGTCGGGATCGGGCAGCCGCTCGGGCGCGTGGCGCTCGTAGTAGCGCAGCAGCCGCATCCAGTCGGGCGGCAGGGCGATGAAGCCCGTGGCGCCGGCTGGTTCGGGAATGCCCTCCGTGATCAGCATCATCCGCACCAGTTCGTCGCGCCAGGCGGCGCGCGGCAGGATGTCCGGCGGCGGAAAGGCATGACAGACGCCGGCGCAGCGCGCCTTCACTTCGTCCTCGGTGGCGACGTCGCGGGGCGGACCCGCCTGGCTGGAGCCGGCCTGGCGGGGGCCGGACTGCTCGAGAGTGGCGGGAGCCGCCAACCGCCGGGCGCCACGGCCGGTCATCGGGACGACGAGCGCCACACCGAGCAGCGCGCACAGCGCGGGCCACCAGATACGCGCCGGACAGTGCGGCATCGGCGGCAGTCTACCAGCGCCGCCGCCGCGTCCGCGGACACTCCGACGCGCCAGCAGGCGGATGCCCGGTGCTATGCTTCGCCCATCCGATCCAGCGGGCGCCGTACGGTGCTCGTGCCCAACCCGAGGAGCTCGCCCGTGTCCTTCGTCCACGACCCTTCACGCCGGCGTCTGCTGCAGGCGACCGGTGCCGCGCTGGCGCTGCCACTGGTGCCGTTGTCGGCGCGGCCGGCGCACGCCGCGGCGAAGCGGCCTCTGCCGCTGAAGATCGGCGTCGCGTCCTATTCGCTGCGCACGATGCCGCGCGACAAGGCGATCGCCGCCCTGCAGGAGCTCGGGGTGAAGTACGTCACGATCAAGGACGTCCACCTCGCCCGCACCGACACGGCGGACCAGATCCGCGCCGCCCGGCAGCAGTTCGAGGCCGCCGGTCTCACGATCATGGGCGGCGGCACGCTGACCTGGAAGACCGCGGACGAAGCGGCCATGCGCAAGGACTTCGAGTACGCCAGGGCGGCCGGCATGCCGCTGGTCGTGTGCTCGCCGGCTCCGGACACGCTCGACCTGCTCGAGAAGATGGTCGAGGAGTTCGACATCAAGGCGGCCATCCACAACCACGGCACCGAGGATCCCTGGTGGCCGGCGCCGTCGGACGTGCTCGCGAAGATCGACAAGCGCGACCCGCGCATGGGCGTCTGCATGGACATCGGTCACGCCATTCGCGCCGGTGCCGACATCGTGAAGGCGGTGGGGCAGGCAGGCCCGCGCCTGCTCGATCTGCACATCAAGGACCTCGCCGATCCGAAGAGCCGCGACAGCCAGGTCGAGGTCGGGCGCGGCGTCCTCGACGTCGCCGGCGTGTTCAAGGAGCTGGTGCGCACGAAGTTCAGCGGCCACGTGTCGCTCGAGTACGAGATCAATGCCAAGGACCCGGTGCCCGGCATGCGCGAATCGCTCGCGTACATGCGCGGGATCGCCGCGGCGCTCGCCTGAGGGCCGCGACGCACGCAGGGCGCGGCGGTGGTGCGTGGCGCCCTGCCGCCGGACATGAGCGTGTCCTCTGACGTGCCGCAGCCAGCCGGTGCCGTCGCGCCATGGCGTCCGGTCACGTGGCTGGTGGCCGGCGTCCTGCTGGCGGCGGCGATGGTCATCGCGGTGTCGGTCTATGCCGGACGCGAAGTGCGCCGCCTGCGCGACGAGCAGGTCGCGCTCACCGAGCGGCACCGGCTGGACACGCTGCAGCTGATTCGCATCGACAACAACGTCGCGACGATCGCCGACACGCTCCGCGACATGGCCGACCGGAGCGAGCCCTACCCGCTCCCGGCGTGGCGCCAGACGTTCGATCGCCTGCGCGTCGATCTCGATCAGGCGCTGGCCCGCGAACGCCAGCTCGCGCCGGTCGCCCGTCCCGCCGCCCAGACCCGGCAGCTCGACGAGGCGGTGCGCCGCCTGTGGACGGCGCTCGACCGCGGCTTTGCCGCCGCCACGGCCGGCCGCGAGCCGGAGGCGCTCGCGGTCTTTGCCACCGACGCCAGCGCGCGTCAGGCTGAACTTACCCATCTGGTGTCGCAGCTGCTCATCGACAACACCGCGGCAGACGATGCGGGGGCGGCCCGCGCACGGGCCGTGTATGATGCCGTCGGCCGGCAGATTCGGTGGCTGAACGCGGGGCTGGTGACCGCTCTGCTCGTTGCCGGCACCACGGTCATCGTCGTCGTGCGGCGCGGGATTCGCGCGCTGGAGCAGGTGTCGGCCGAACGCCGCGCGCTGTCGTGGCGCATGATCCGCCTGCAGGAGGACGTCCAGGCGGCGCTGGCGCGCGAACTGCACGACGAGTTCGGCCAGGTGCTCACCGCGCTCGGCTTCGGCCTCGGCCGCATCCGCCGGCACGTCGATCAGGGCACGACGCCGGCGACCGGACTGGCCGCCGACCTCGGCGAGCTGCAGGACATGGCCAGGCAGGTGCTGGACGGCATCCGGCAGCGATCGCGCGCCCTGCACCCGGTGGTGCTCGACGACTTCGGCCTGGAGCACGCGCTGCGCGCGCACGTCGAGGTGGTGAGCCGCCAGGCCGGCATCCCGATCGAGGTCCGGACCACGGGCGACTTCACCGGGCTGCCCGGCGAGACGGCGACGCACCTGTACCGCGTCCTGCAGGAAGCCCTCACGAACGTCGTGCGGCATGCCGGCGCATCGGAAGTCGCGGTCACGGCCACGCGGAACACGCAGGGCGTCGCGCTGACGATCGACGACGATGGGCGGGGCATCGAGAGCGACGCGTCGCCGGCGCCCGGCCTCGGGCTCACGAGCATGCGCGAGCGCGCCGCGCTCATGGGCGGCACGTTCGCGATCGGCGTCGGACCGCTCGGCGGCACCCGCGT
This sequence comes from uncultured bacterium, assembly GCA_966211945.1. Lineage (GTDB taxonomy): Bacteria > Acidobacteriota > Vicinamibacteria > Vicinamibacterales > Vicinamibacteraceae > Luteitalea. The sequence goes on along the minus strand of CBIHOS010000238.1, from coordinate 1,277 downwards.
CACGGTGCGGGTGCCGGAGGCGACAGAATGAATCTCACCGTACCGGTAGGGCCGGCTCCTCGAGCCGGCCTGACGGTGCCAGGGCGCCTCGGGGAGGCGCCCCTACCTACTGTCAAGGGGCCGCTGCTGTGATCCGCGTGATCCTCGTCGACGACCATGCGCTCGTGCGCCAGGGATTCCGGCGCATCCTCGAGGACGACCCCGGCTTCGCCGTGATCGGCGAGGCGGGCAGTGCGCAGGAGGGCGTCGCGCTTGCCAGGCAGACGCGTCCCGACGTGGTGCTGATGGACATGTCGATGCCCGACGCCAACGGCATCCACGCCGCCCGCGAGATCCTGCGCGACCGGCCCGAGACCCGCGTGCTCGTGCTGAGCATGTATTCCGATGCCCAGTACGTGCGCAGCGCGCTCGACGCCGGCGTCTCGGGCTACATCCTCAAGAGCGCGCTCGAAACCGACCTCACGCGCGCCGTCCGCGCCGTGGCCGGCGGGCAGCAGTACCTGAGCCCGGAGCTGTCGCACGTGCTGATCCGCGCCCTGCGCGAGAAGCAGGACAAGCCGGAGCCGCCCGACGCGTTCGACAAGCTCACGCAGCGCGAGAAGCAGGTGCTGCAGCTCATCGCCCACGGCAAGTCGAACAAGGAGATCGCGGCCATCCTCAACCTCTCCGTCAACACCGTGGCCGTGCACCGCGCCAACCTGATGAGCACCCTCGGCGTACACAAGGCCGCGGAACTCGTGCTCTACGCCGTGCGCAAGGGCCTGGTGCTGCCGGAGTAGTGCTCGATTTCGAACGCCGAACGCCGAACGTCGAACGCCGAACTTGGGAATGTCGAGAGCCATCGTTCACACGAAGGTAGGGCGCGTTCCCCGAACGCGCCTGTCTCCGCGGTTCGCCGCGGTCGTCGCGCTGAGCACACTCCTGAACGCTCAGGGTGGCGCATCCCGCGTCACGCTCACCGACGTCACCGCGATGGCCGGCATCACCGCCCGCCACGACAACGGCGCCGCCGGCAACAAGCTGCTGCCCGAGACGATGGGCGCGGGCGCCGCGCTGCTCGACTACGACAACGACAACGACCAGGACCTGCTGCTCGTCAACGGCCTCTACCCTGGCGGCGGTGGCGGCCGCTTCGCGAGCCTCTACCGCAACGACGGCACCGGCCGCTTCGACGACGTCAGCCTCGCCGTCGGACTGCAGCCTGCACGACCGGGTACCGGGTTCCGGGTTCCGGGTGCGGCGCCACCGAACGCCGACGTGGCGCTCCGCTACGGCAT
>CBIHOS010000237.1:0-6752 GCA_966211945.1 uncultured bacterium | reverse complement strand
ACCGGGCGGCCCCGGCCTCGCGGACGCGCGGCCGCGTCCACGGCGGGACCGATCGCGAGCGAGGCAAGGACGAGCCCGGCAAGGCATCTCATGCCGCTTTGGTGTTCAAGACCCGTGCCGGTGGCTGGTCGCCTACGCGCGGCTCCCGGTGACACGCAAGAGCATTGCCCACGCGCAGCGAATGACAGACGATGGTGGATTGCCCATGCCCACCACCCTTGCCGAGGCACTTGCTCCCTACGTCGGCGCTTCGATCCGAGGACGCGGCGAGCACTACTTCCGCGTCGGTCGCGTCTCGCGCGTCGGCGGCGACCGGCGGCGGATGCTCGCGGTCGTCCGCGGGTCGCGGCCGTACGACGTGTCGCTCGACCTGGTCGGAACGGCCCTCGTCGCATCGTGCTCGTGTCCGCACTTTGCCGACAACGTCGGGGCGTGCAAGCACATCTGGGCCACGATCCTCGAGGCCAGCGCGGCCCGGCAGATCGACGTACCGGAGCACCTCTGGCTCAATGCCGTGGGCGGGTCCCGCCCTTCGCCGCGAGCGCCGGCGGTGGTCGAGCCGTGGCGGGCCTTCCTCGCGTACGTGGCCGACGAGGGCGAGGACACCGTCACGTCCCGGTCGCCGCTCGGTGAGGTGGTCTTCGTCACCGACAGCTCGTCACTCGGGTTCGGCGACAACCTCCGGCTCGAGCTGCTGACGCGCGTGCGGCGCAAGTCCGGCGAGTGGGGCAAGCCGCGGACGCTGCGCATGTCCCGTCAGGAGATCGCGACGCTGCCCGACGAGCGGGACCAGGATCTCCTGGAACGGCTCTCGGGGGCGGCGCGGGCGGATGTCCCGCCGTGGCAGCGCGATGCCGACACCGTGCCGCAGGCGGTGGTGCTGTCGCCGCTGCTGCAGCGGGAACTCGTGCCACGCCTCTGCGACACCGGGCGATTCCTGCTCGCCGTGCCGGCCGCCACGCGCAAGGCCGACACCGCGTACCTGCCGATCGTGTACGACCCGACGCCGGCGACCTTCACGCTGCGGATCGAGACGGTGGACGGCGGCCACCGCGTCGACGGCACCTTCACCTGCGGCGGCCAGCCGGTGCCGCTGACCGACATCGCGTTCGTCAGCGAAGCGATCGTGATCTGGCGGCCGGGCGCGCGCGGGGCGCAGCCGTGCGCGTCTCCGTCCGACAGCGGCGGCGGCGAGCGCTGGCTCGAGGAACTCCGCCGGATGGGTCCGGTCGTCGTGCCCGCCGATGGTGCGACGACGCTGGCCGAAGCCGTCGCGGCCAGCGACGTCTCGCGGGTGGAATGCCCGCCGTCGCTGCGGCTGACCCCGCGCGTGGAAGCGCCGCAGGCGATGGTGCGCTTCGGGTTGCGGGCGTCGGAGCAGCGGCGCTGGGCCACCACGCCGCCAGACCGGCTGGACGTCGACGTCACGTTCACGTACGGCGAGGCGGAGATCGACGCCCGCGCCCCGCAGCGGATTGTCTTCGACCCGTCGAGGCAGGTCGCCTGGCGCCGCGACCTGCAGGCCGAACACATGGCGCTGGCCCGCCTCGAGTCACTCGGCGTGCGACGGCTGACCGATTGGGAGAGCGGCGGCACTCGCTTCGACATCGCGGCGTCGCTCGTTCCGGACGTCGCGCGCGTGCTGATCGGCGAGGGCTGGCGCGTCGAGGCCGACGGACAGCGATACGTCCGCCCGCATGCGATGAACCTCGAGGTGCGTTCCGGCATCGACTGGTTCGAACTACGTGGCGGCGTCGACTTCGGTGGCGTGCGGGTCGACGTGCCGACGCTGCTCGACGCCGTCCGCAACCGCGAGGGGCTCGTGCGCCTCGGCGACGGGACGTTCGGCGTCCTGCCCGAGGCGTGGTTGCGGCGCGTGGGCCGCGTTGCCGCGTTCGGCGTGACCGACGGCAGCGGCGTGCGCTTCGGCAAGGCGCAAGGACCGTTGCTGGACGCCTGGCTCGCCGATCAGCCCCAGGTGGATGTCGACGAGGCATTCCTGCGCCTGCGCCAGGAGCTCGGTCAGTTCGACCGGATCCAGGAAGTGGAGCCGCCGCCCGGATTCATCGGCGTGCTCCGCACCTACCAGCGCGAGGCGCTCGGCTGGTTCGCCTTCCTGCGCCGCTTCGGCTTCGGCGGCTGCCTCGCCGACGAGATGGGCCTGGGCAAGACCGTGATGGTCCTCGCCGCGCTCGAGGCGCGTCGGCTCGAACGCCACGCCGCGGGCATCCCGCCACGCCCATCGCTCGTCGTCGTGCCGCGATCGCTGGTGTTCAACTGGACGCGCGAGGCCGCCCGGTTCGCGCCGGCCCTCCGCGTCCTCGACTTCACCGGCGCGGATCGGCGCGCGCTCGTCGATGCCATCGGCACGCACGATGTGGTGCTGACGACCTACGGCACGCTGCGGCGCGACCTGACGCACCTGTCCGGTATCGAGTTCGACTACGTGATCCTGGACGAGGCGCAGGCGATCAAGAACCGCGCGAGCCACACGGCCAGGGCCGCCAAGCTGCTGAAGGGCGAATACCGGCTCGCGTTGACCGGCACGCCGGTCGAGAACCACATCGGCGAGCTGTGGAGCCTCTTCGAGTTCCTCAACCCAGGCATGCTGGGATCGATCCGCGCGCTGAGCGACGAGACGCCGGCTGGTGCGACGACGCCAGCGGGTGTCCCGGCGCCACCGCCGCTCGCGGCCGCACCGTCCGACGACGCGCTGGCGCTCGTCGCGCGCGGCGTGCGGCCCTTCATCCTGCGGCGCACCAAGGAGCAGGTCGCGGCCGATCTGCCCGATCGCAGCGAGCAGACGCTGTTCGTGGACCTCGAGTCGGCGCAGCGAGCGCTCTACGACCAGTTGCGCGATCACTACCGCGCGCTGCTGCTCGGCCGCATCGACGCCGACGGACTCGGGCGCACCAAGCTGCAGGTCCTCGAAGCGCTGCTGCGCCTCCGGCAGGCGGCCAGCCATCCCGGGCTGGTCAACCCGGCCCACGCCGGTCTGCCCTCGGCCAAGCTCGACGTCCTCATCCCGCGGCTCGAAGAACTCGTGGAGGACGGCCGCAAGGTTCTCGTCTTCTCCCAGTTCACGACGATGCTCGGGCTCCTGCGGACACGTCTCGACGCGTCAGGGCTGAGTTACGAATATCTCGATGGGCGGACCCGCGACCGCCAGGCGCGCGTCGATCGCTTCCAGTCGGACGCCGGGCCGCCGATCTTCCTGATCAGCCTGAAGGCCGGCGGGGTCGGCCTCAACCTCACCGCTGCCGATCACGTCTTCCTGCTGGATCCGTGGTGGAATCCCGCCGTCGAGGCGCAGGCCATCGATCGGGCCCACCGCATCGGGCAGTCGCGGCACGTGTTCGCGGTTCGGTTGATCGCCCGCGACACCGTCGAAGAGAAGGTGCTGGAACTGCAGGCCAGCAAGCGCTCCCTTGCCGATGCGATCGTCAGGGCCGACGAACGGCTCATTCGCGACCTTCGCCGCGAAGACCTCGAACTGCTGCTGGCATGAGCAGCTGGGGCCGCCGCCGCGCCAGTCCGGGGGCAGCCGAGGGCCGCTGCCTGTCAGGTCATCGCGAGCGTTGCGTCCTCTCCGGTAGGCTTGGCTGACGGGGTTGCCAGGCCGATGACTTTGCCGGTGCCGGCCGGTCCATTCAGCGGAGGAGCTCGATGAACATCACGTTGTGGTTGCTGCAGGCCCTGCTGTCGCTCGCGTACCTCGCCCACGGTTTCATGTTCCTGTTCCCGTCGCCGGAACTTGCCGCACTCATGGACGCCAGCATCTGGAAGCCGTTCCGCCTGTTCCTGGGCGTGGCGGAAGTGGCCGCAGGTATCGGACTGGTCGTCCCTGGCGTGACGCGCATCAAGCCGTGGCTGGTGCCGCTGGCGGCGGCGCTGCTGCTGCCGATCATGATCGGGGCGACCGTCTCCCACATCTCGCGTGCCGAATACAGCTCGTCGGTGATCACGGCGCTGCTCGTCGTGCTGCTGGCCGCGGTTGCGTATCTGCGCTGGAAGGTGAAGCCGATTCCTTCGCGGTAGACGTCCAGCCTGCAGCCTACAGCCCGCAGCCTACCTGGGGCTGATGCCGAGCAGGCGCGCCATCGTCTCGCCGTAGATCTTGCGACGGCTCGCCTCGGGCACCTTGTTGGCGTCCAGCATCGCCTCGTAGCGGGCCAGCACCGACGGCAGCGCCTCGGGCGCCTCGTCGGTGCCGAACACCACCTTCTCGAAGGCATAGACCGCCGACGAGGGGCTGTGCTCGGCCGGCCCGTCCCACCACAGGAACTCGCGGAACACCGCGAGGTCGTGCTGCTTCTTCTGCAGCGTCGACCCGGTGACGTCGAAGTACAGGTTCGGCGACCAGCGCGCCGCTTCGGCGGCCTCGTCGTACCACGGGTTGCCCAGGTGCGCGCCCTGAATCTTCAGCGACGGGAACGATCGGGCGATGGTGTGCAGGAACGACGGGCGCATGCGGGCCATCGAGGACTGCTCGGGCTCGCCGGTGCCGTTGCCGGACACGATGCCGGTGTGGAACAGCGCCAGGATGCCCTTCTCCTGCATCCGCGCATACAGCGGGAAGTAGCCGAAGTCGTCCCAGTTGTACTTCGGCCGGTGCATCTTGATGCCCTTCACACCGGCCGCGACGAAGCGCTCGACGTGGGCCCGCGCGTCGGGATGGTCGACATCCAGGTAGCCGTAGGGGATGACGACGTCGGGATGCTGCCGCGCGGCCTGGACGACCTGATCGAGCGACGCGATCGGTGTCAGCACGCAGGCCATCGCGCCGAGCGGCCGGTACACCTTCACGAGCGACGGGATGTAGTCGGGGCTCGATCGCCAGTGCTGATGGGAATCGATGACGAAGCGGCGCGGCGGCGCCTGCTGCGCAATGACCGGGTCGTCGGATGCCATCACGAAGGCCGTGCACAACGAGGCCGCCGCGAGCATCACGTTCCGCACCAGGCGCATCGTCATCGTCACTCTCACACGCGCTCTGCCACGAGCTGCGCGAACGCCGAACACGATGTCGCGGTCTGCCCGGGGCCCACGAGATCGGCGGTCCTGTGGCCTTCGCGAATGGCGCGGGCGAGGGCCGACTCGATGGCGCGCGCCTCTTCTTCGCCGTTCCAGCTGTGGCGGAAGATCAGCGCGAGTGAACCGATGGCGCCGGCCGGGTTGGCCACGTCGCGACCGGCGAGTGTCGGTGCCGATCCGTGCACGGGCTCGTACAGGGCGTTGCCGTCGCCGAGGCTCGCCGATGGCAGCAGACCCAGCGAGCCACATACCGCGCCCGCCTCGTCCGACAGGATGTCGCCGAACAGGTTCTCTGTGAGCACGACGTCATAGCGGGTTGGATTGAGCGCCAGGTTCATCGCGAAGGCGTCCACGTACTGGTGCTCGAGCGCGACGTCGGTGAACTCGTTGGCGAGCGCCGTCACGGTGCGGCGCCACAGCACCGACGTCTCCAGCACATTTGCCTTGTCCACCGACAGCAACCGCTTGCTGCGCGAGCGGGCCAGCTGGAAGGCGACGCGCGCCACGCGCTGCACCTCCGCGACGCTGTAGGTCATCGTGTTGAAGGCCGAGGTGCCGTCGCTCGCGATGCCGCGCGGCTCGCCGAAGTAGAGGCCGCCGAGCAACTCCCGCACGATGATCAGGTCGGTGCCGGCGGTGCGCTGCGGCTTGAACGGCGTTGCGTCCTCGAGGCCTTCCCAGGCGCGGGCGGGACGGAGGTTCGCGTACACGCCCATCGACGATCGCAGCGCGAGCAGGCCTGTCTCGATCTTCTGCTCACGCGGCAGGTGATCGAAGGCGGGATCGCCCACCGCTCCCAGCAGCACCGGGTTGCCCGCCAGGCACGCGCCGCGCGTCGCGTCGGGATAGACCGGCAGACCGGCGCGCAGGGCAGCGCCGCCGATCTCGTAGGACTGCGTCTCGATCTGGTGCGAGAAGCGGCGGCACACCGCCCGGAGGACGACGCCGGCGGCAGCGACCACTTCGGGGCCGATGCCATCGCCGGGCAGGAGCACGAGCGAACGATTCATGCGGAGAATTCTAGGCGCGTTCAGGGAACGCCGCCGCTACACGCCGTGGCCGTAGCCGACCGGCGTCGCGACGTGGGCGTTCTCGGCCTTCACCTGCGCGCAGATGGCGCCGAGCTCTTCGTCCGAGACGTGCTTCTGGTTGTCGGCCAGCGCGATCATGGCGCGGTACACCTGATCGAGCTCGCGCTTGGTGAACGCGAAGCCGAGCGCCTCGCACTTCTGCGCCACCGCGTGCCGGCCCGAGTGCTTGCCGAGCACCAATGTCGTCTGGGGTACGCCGACGCTGTCGGGCGACATGATCTCGTAGGTACGGCGGTCCTTCAGCATCCCGTCCTGATGGATGCCGGATTCGTGCGCGAAGGCGTTGCGTCCGACGATGGCCTTGTTGGCCTGGACGGCCTCGCCGGTCAGTTCGGTGAGCAGCTGGCTCGTGCCGAACAGCTCGCGCGTGTCGATGTGCGTCGTGAACGGCGCGCGGTCCTGGCGCACCGTGGCGATCATGACGATCTCCTCGAGGGCGGCGTTGCCGGCCCGCTCGCCGATGCCGTTGATCGTGCATTCGACCTGACGCGCGCCGCCGTGCAGCGCGGCAATGCTGTTGGCGACCGCCAGCCCGAGGTCGTCGTGGCAGTGCGTGCTGTAGACGACGCCGTCACCGGCATCGACCGAGGCGCGGATGGTCTTGAAGAAGTGCTCGATCTCGTCCGG
>CBIHOS010000236.1:0-6786 GCA_966211945.1 uncultured bacterium | reverse complement strand
CCGGCCCGCCGCGACAGCAGTAGGAGCGCCATGACGCAAGCAGGCCCCGGTCCCCGCCCCAAGGCCCAAGCCCCAAGCCCCAAGCCCCAAGGCCCATGGCCCCAGGCCTTGGTCGCGGCCCTCCTCGTGCTCGCGGTGTGCGCCGTGCAGGCCCAGGGTCCGGCACAGCCAGCGTCGGGACAGCCGGCGGCGGCGCGTGTCCGCGAGGCGCAGGCCACCGAGGTCAACGCCGTCGTCGTCGACGTCGTGGTGCGCGACGGCAACGGCAAGCCGGTCACAAACCTGACAGCCGCCGACTTCGAGCTGTACGAGGACGGCGACAGGCAGGAGCTCGGTTCCTTCACGCCGATCCTCGAGACGCTGCGTCCATCGGCATCGTCGGCGGCCGCAGCGTCCACGGCGGCGCCAGCCGGCCAGGCTCCAGCGACCCCGTCGCCGCAGCAGGCGCCGGAGCTGATGGCGTTCGTGTTCGATCGCCTGTCGCCGGAGGCGCGCGGCCTGGCGACGCAGGCGGCACTGGCGTACGTCGGCCGTGAACCGGTGACGACAAACGTCATCGCGGTGTTCGGCATCGACATGTCGCTGATCCTGTACCAGCCGTTCACCCGCGACGGCACGCTGGTGCGCAAGGCGCTCGACCAGGTGCAGGGACGTTCGACCTCGCGGTTCGGCACTACTTCGCAGGCGCAGATCGCGGCCACCGAACAGGCCCAGCGCAGCGCCGATCAGGTGGCGGCGGTCACGACGGCCGGCGGCGGGCCAGGGCAGGGGACGCCGAATGTCGGCGGCGCCGCCGCGGCGGCGCAGTTCGCCGCGATGGAGTCGCGGATGCTGCAGCGGTTCGAGTCCCTCGAGCACGATCAGCAGGGTTACGCCACCTCCAACTCGCTGCTCGCCATCGTCAGCGCGATGAAGGCCATCCCCGGGCGCAAGAGCGTGATCTTCTTCTCGGAAGGCCTGTCGATCCCGCCCAACGTCCAGCAGCAGTTCGTCTCGGTGATCGATGCGGCCAACCGGGCCAACGTCAGCATCTACCCGATGGACGCCGCCGGACTGCGCACCGGCAGCACGCTGCAGCAGACCCGAGACGGCGTGAACGCGGCGGCGGCGGCGACGCTGGCGCGCGACCCGGCCCGCGACATCTCCGATCGGCCGATGATGGAGGCGCTCGAGCGGAACGAGGGACTCCTCCGCGCCGACCCACAGAGCGGCCTGGGCACGCTGGCCGACGAAACCGGCGGCTTCCTCATCGCCCAGAGCAACAACCTGCGCAGCGGTTTCGCCCGCGTCGATTCCGATCTCCGCAACTACTACCTGCTGACGTACGTGCCGCGCAACGAACGGCTCGACGGGCGGTTCCGCCGGATCGACGTCCGCGTGAAGCGCTCCGGCATGCGGGTCAGTTCGCGCAAGGGCTACTACGCGGTGCGGACGGCCACGAGCGGTGCGCCGGTGCAGGCCTACGAAGCGCCGGCGCTGGCCGCGCTCGAGCGGACGCCGCTGCCCAATGCGTTTCCGATGCGCGCGATGGCGCTGCAGTTCCCGGAGGCGGCGCGCCCCGGTCTGCTGCCGGTCATCGTGAAGGTGCCGCTGGCCGGCTTCACGTTCACGCCGACGCCGGACGGCGCGTCCTACACCTCCGACATCGCCGTGCTCGTCCAGTTCAAGGACGAAACCGGGCAGGTCTTCGACAAGGTCAGCCAGCGGTATCAGATCACGGGGCCGATCGATCGGCGGGCCGACGCCGGCCGCGGCGAGATCCTGTTCTACCGCGAACCGGTGCTCGGGGCCGGCACCTACACGATGGAGTCGGTGGTCCGGGATGCGCTGGCCGACAAGGCGAGCGTCCGCATCCAGACGGCGACGGTGCCGCGCGTGGACGGCGCCGCGCTGCGCCTGAGTACGCTCGTCGCCGTCGATCGCAGCGAGACGGTCCCCGCCGCCGATCGCGTCGCCGGCAGTCCGCTGTACGTCGGCGATCAGTTGCTGTATCCGGCCTTCGGCGATCCGATCAGCAAGGCCGCGCGCCAGGCGCTGCCGTTCTACTTCGTGGCGTACACGGTGCCGGGCGGCGGTTCGGCGACGGCCGTCATCGAACTGGCGCGCGACGGCCAGCGGCTCGCGCAGTCGACGCTGGAACTGGCCGCGGCCGACGATCAGGGACGCATCGCGCAGGTGAGCCGCCTGCCCCTCGACGGCCTGGCGCCGGGCCGCTACGAGCTGCGCGTGCAGGTGACGCAGGGCGGCGCCTCGGTGGCGCGGGCGCTGACGTTCCGGGTGGAGGCATGACCGGCCGGCGATGGCTTGCGGTGCTGCTCGCCTGCGCCGTTGCCGTTGGCGCGCATGCGCAGGCCCCGCAACCGCGCACACCAGCGCGCGCTGCCGCCATCGACGCCAGTGCCACGGCCAGCGCCGTCCTCGTGGACATCGTCGTCCGCGATCGGCGGGGCCGGCCGGTCACCGACATGACCGCCGGCGAGTTCCTGCTGCAGGAAGACGATGTGCAGCAGCGCGTCGGGTCGTTCACGCGCGTCGTCCGTGGCGCGGGAATCGGCATCCAGGTCGGGTTGCGCGACTCGTCCATGCCGACGCTGGTGTCGCCGCCGTCTGCAACCGGCGCGGCCAGCGAGGACGCGCCGGCCGCCCCCCTGACGACCGCGCTCGTGTTCGACGCGCTGTCGGCGGCGGCACTGGGATCGTGCCAGCGCGCGGCGCTGGAGTACCTGCCGCGCAACAGCTCGTCCGACGCGCGCGTCGGCGTCTTCGTCACCGAGCCGACCGCCCGCATCGTGCAGGACTACACCGATCACCCGGCGCTCGTGCGGGACGCCGTCAGCCGCGTCATGCCGACCGGCACGTCGATGCGCGAGCAGATGGCCGATGCACGGACCGAACTGCGCGAACGGCGCAACCGCCTCGAGAGCGAGTCGGCGATTGCCGCCTCGGCCACCGGCGCGCAACTGGGCACCGCCGCCGGCAACATCGCCGGCCTGGAGATGCAGCGACGGCTGGTGCAGGGGCAGATGCGCATGGTCAACGCGTTCGAAAGCCTCGACCGCGACCATCGCGGCCTCGGCACCACGAGCGCGCTGTTTGCCGTGCTGCAGACGCTCGTCGAACTGCCCGGCCGCAAGACGCTCGTGTTCTTCTCCGAGGGACTGCCGGCCTCGCCGACGCTGCAGGCGCACCTGCAATCGGTGATCGAGGCGGCCAACCGGATCAACGTCACCGTGTATGCGGTGGACGCCAACGGCCTGCGGGCGCTGAGCGGTACGACCGAAACGCGTCGCGAGATCGAAGACGCCGGTCACGTGCGGCTCGGCCAGCTCGCGATGACGCGCGACGATGCCGAGGAGCCGATGACGAGGGCGCTCGAACGGGCCGAGGACCTGCTGCGCTTCGACACGCAGAGCGGCCTGGCGCGCCTTGCCGACGGCACCGGCGGCTTCCTCGTGCAGGACACCAACGATCTGACGCAGGCGTTCCGTCGCATCGACGAGGACATGCGCTTCCACTATTTGCTGACGTACGAGCCGACGAACCAGGCGATGGACGGCAGGTTCCGCCGTATCCGCGTCAAGGTCACGCGGCCGGGCGTGTCGGTCTACGCGCGCAGCGGCTACCGGGCCGTCCGGCTGCCGCCGTCGATTCCGGCGATGGACTACGAAGGCCCGGCCCTGGCGGCGCTCGACGCCGTGCGGCCGCCGTCGGCCGTGCCGTTCGGCAGCGCCGCCCTCAGCTTCCCGGAGCCGGAGCGCGCCGGCCTGGTGCTGCCGATCGTCCGGCTCGGGACGAACGACGTGACGTTCGTGGAAGACGCGGCCACGGGCACGTATCACGGACAGGCGACCGTGGTGGTCCGGTTCCGTGACGGTGCCGGCCGCATCGTGGAGAAGGTGAGCCAGCAGTACCAGCTGTCGGGGAAACTGAGTGAACTCGCCGCCGCGCGGCGGGGCGAGATCCTGTTCTACAAGGAGCCGGTGCTCGCGCCAGGCGTCTACACGATGGAAGCCGCCGTGCACGACGGCGAGGGCCGGCGCAGCGGCGTGCGCATCGCCACGATCGAGGTGCCGCAGGGCGGCGGCACCGGGCCGCGCCTCAGCAGCGTGGTGATCGTCCGGCGATCGGAGCGGGTGAGGACAGAGACGGCCGCGCCCGGAGAGCGGGCCCTACCTCCACGACATCCGCTGCAGGTCGGCGATCTGCTGCTGTACCCGTCGACTGGCGAACCCGTGAGCCGGTCGATGGACAAGGACCTCGCGTTCTACTTCGTCCTCTACGGTGCGCCAGGTCAGCGCGCGGCCAGCGAGGCGCATCTCGAACTCCGCCGCAGCGGTCAGGTCGTCTCCGACGTGCCGCTGCCGCTGCCGGCCGCAGACGCCGCCGGCCGGGTGACGCTCGTTGCACGGCTGCCGCTCGAGCCGCTGGCGCCCGGCCTCTACGAACTCGGCGTGCGGATCGGCGAGGGCGCCGCGGCGCTGTCGCGCTCCGCCTTCGTCACGATCGTCGAATGAGCAGACACGCGTGGCGAGGGCTGTCGCTGGCGGGCCTGCTCGCGGCGCTGCTCGCGTGGCCGATCGCGAGTGCGGCCACGAGACAGGAGGACACCGCTGGCGTGGCGCCTGGCACGCGCGAGATGGCGGCGCTGCTCGCGAAGATCGCCGGCGGCGTCGATCCGGACGTCCTCTGGTTCAACGTCAATCGTGAGCGGGCCGAGCGGATGGCCGGCCGGCTCGACGAGCAGCGATCGCCCGTCGACTCGGTGCGCTTCCGCTACGCCTACGCGAGCGAGCTCGCCTTCGCGGGGCGCTATCTCGATGCGCTCGAGACGCTGCGGCTGATCGAACCCGATGCCGACGCCATCGGACACGAACTCGGCGCCGACGGCTACATCGCGCTGCTGATGCTGCAGGCGGTCACTCATCTGCGCATGGGCGAGGCGCAGAACTGCGCCGACGGCGTCAACGCCGATTCGTGCCTGCTGCCGATCCGCGGCCGCGGCGTCCACGTCCGCAAGGCCGGATCGACGGCGGCGCTCGACGTGCTCGCACGTATCCTGCGCATCGACCCCGGCAACCTGCGGGCCCGCTGGCTCACCAACATCGCGCACATGACGCTCGGCACCTACCCCGAGGCCGTGCCGCCGGCGGTGCTGATCGCCCCATCGGTGTTCACCTCGTCGCAGGCGATGCCGGCGTTCGTGAACGTGGCGGGCGCCGTCGGCCTCGACCTGCACGGACTGTCGGGCGGGGTGGTGCTGGAGGATCTGAACCGCGACGGCCGGCTCGACCTGATGGTGTCCGCGATCGGCTTCGACGATCAGATCCAGGTCTTCGAGAACGACGGCAGCGGCCGCTTCGTCGATCGCACGGCGACGAGCGGCCTGCGCGGCGAGACCGGCGGGCTGAACCTCGTTCACGCCGACTACGACAACGACGGCCTGGCCGACGTACTGGTGCTGCGCGGCGGCTGGATGTCCACCGAGGGCAAGTTCCCGCTGTCGCTGTTGCGCAACCTCGGCGGGTTCCGGTTCGAGGACGTCACGAAGCGGGCCGGCCTGCTGCGGTTCCACCCGACCCAGACGGCGACGTGGCTCGACTTCAATGGCGACGGCCACCTCGATCTGTTCGTGGGCAACGAGTCGAGCCAGGGCGATCTGCACCCGTGCGAGCTGTTCCGCAACAACGGCGACGGCACGTTCACCGACGTGGCGCGCGCGGCCGGCGTCGATCTGCTCGGGTACGTCAAGGGCGTCGTCAGCGGCGACTACGACAACGACGGCCGGCCCGACCTGTACCTGTCGATCGCCGAGGCGCCCAATGCGCTGTTCCACAACGACGGGCCCGGACCCGATACGATCTGGCGCTTCTCGAACGTGTCGAAGAAGGCCGGCATCGAGGCGCCGCGCAACAGCTTTCCGACCGCGTTCTTCGATTACGACAACGACGGCTGGCTGGACATCTTCGTCGCGCCGTTCCAGTCGGCGGCCGAGGACGTGGCGGCCGACTATCTCGGCCTGCCGACGAGCGCCGACCGCGCCCGCCTCTATCGCAACCGCCGCGACGGCACCTTCGAGGACGTCACCCGCGCGGCCGGCCTCGACCGCGTCACGCCGGGCATGGGCCTGAACTACGGCGACCTCGACAACGACGGCTGGCTGGACCTGTACATCGGCACCGGCAACCCGGACTTCGCGACGCTCGTGCCGAACCTGATGTTCCGCAACGATGGCGGCCAGCGCTTCGTGGACGTGACCACGGCGGGCAACTTCGGCCATCTCCAGAAGGGGCACGGCATCGCGTTCGGCGACATCGACAACGACGGCGACCAGGACGTCTTCGAGAAGATGGGCGGCGCCTACGAGGCCGACACGGCGTTCAGCGTGCTGTTCGAGAACCCCGGCACGACGGGGCGCTGGGTCGGGCTCGAGCTGCAGGGCGTGCGGGCCAATCGCGGCGCGGTCGGCGCGCGGGTCGCGATCCTCGTGCAGACGCCGAACGGACCGCGATCGATCCACCGCGTCGTCGGTCCGGGCGCAAGCTTCGGATCGCAGCCGCTGGCGCTGCATGTCGGCCTCGGCGACGCGACGCGCATCACGAGTGTCCGCGTACGCTGGCCCGGCAGCGAACGCCTGCAGACGTTCCGCGCGATCAGGCCGGGCGCACATCACCTGCTGCGCGAGGGCGCCACGACGGCGGCGCCGATCGAACGTCCGCGGTTGACGTTTGCGCGCGAGCCATCGCCGGCGCGCCACGAGCATCCATCCCGCAGGTAGGGCCCGTTCCG
>CBIHOS010000235.1:0-6808 GCA_966211945.1 uncultured bacterium | reverse complement strand
CCGCCCTCACGCGACGTCCGCGAGAAGGCGTGGCAGGCAAACAACCTCGGCGTCGCCTATCTCGAGCAGTTCAACTACGGGAAGGCTGCCGAGCAGTTCGAGGCGGCACTGGCCGTGGACGGCACGTTCGTGCCGGCCCGCGTCAACCTCGCCATCGCCTACCTGTACACACCCGACCTGCCGGCCGCGCAGGCTGCCGCCACTGCCGCGGCCGCGATGGCTGATGCGCCGCCGCACGCGCAGTTCGTGCTGGGGCTCGTCGCGCGCAGCGAGAACCGCGAGGACGAGGCGCTGGCCGCCTTCCGCGCCGTGCTGGCGCGCGACCCCGACGACGTGGCGTCGCTCGTCAACGTCGGGCAGCTGCTGTTGCAGCGGCGGCAGTACGCCGAGGCGGTGCCGCTCTTCACGCGGGCCGTCGATCTCGAGCCCTACAACGTGTCGGCGCTCTACAACCTCGCGGTGGCGCAGACGCGCGCCGGCGATCGCGCCACCGGCGCCTCGACGACGGCGAAGTTCCAGATCCTGCGCGAGACCGGCTACGGCACCACGTACTCGAACAGCTACCTCGAACAGGGGCGCTACGCCGAGGCCATCCTCTCGACCGGCGCCGAGCCCGACGTCGCGCCGGCCGCCGCGCCCACGCTCACCTACGGCACGCCGGCGGCGCTGCCCGGATCGCGGCCGGCCGGCGGCTGGACCGGACTCAACGCCGCGGATCTGAACGGCGACGGCCGCGCCGAGATCGTCGTGACGTCGCCTGCCGCCGTCGAGATCTTCACCGCAGGTGCGCCGCTCGTGCGCGCCCGCACGGACGCGGCGCCGCTCGCCCTGCGCGCCGGGCTCGACGCGCGCGGCGTCGTGATCGGCGACGTCGACAACGACGGCAAGCCGGATCTCGTCGTCCACGGCCGCGGCGGCCTCTCCGTGCTGCGCCAGAAGGACGCGCTGCAGTTCGACGACGTGACGGCGGCGACAACGGTGACGACGGCGCTGGACGTGCGAACGGCCGCGCTCGTCGATCTCGACCACGACGGCGACGCCGACCTCGTGTTCGGCGGCGCCGCGCGCGACACCGGCGCCGCGGCCCCGCTCGCTGCCTGGCGCAACAACGGCGACGGCACCTTCGCCGACATCTCCGCCAGCGCGCTGCCGTCGCAGGCGCCGCTGGTGGCGACGGCGATCGTGCCGACCGACATCGACCTGCGCCGCGACATCGATCTCCTGGTGCTCGGCGCGGACGGCCGCCTGCGCCTGTGGCGCAACATGCGCGACGCGACGTTCCGCGAGGTGTCCGCGGCGTTCGGCCTGGACGCGCTGCCTCGCGTGGCGAGCGCCGCGCTCGGCGACTTCACGAAGGACGGCTTTCCCGATCTCGCCGTGAGCGTCGTGGATGGCGACGGCGTCCTCGCGGTGGGCTCGGCCAACAACCGGTTCACCGTCCGGCCGCTGGCCGCGCTGCCGCGCAACGCCATGGCCGCGCAGGCCGCCGATGCCGACAACGACGGCCTCCTCGACGTGGTGCTGCTCACCGCCGCGGGCCCGCGCGTCGTCCGGCAGCAGGGCGCCGGCGCCTTCGAGGACGTCACGCAGCGGGTCGGCCTCACGCCTGGTTCGCCCGTACCGCCGTCGCAGGCGGCGCGCGCTCTCGTGCTCGTGGACGCAGACGCGTCGCGCTCGCTGGACATCGCGACGCTGGCCGGCGGCGCGGTGGCCGTTGCATCGGGCAGCCCGCAGACCCGCGGGCTGCACGTGCGGCTCACCGGCCAGGTCAGCAACCGCAGCGGCATCGGCGCGAAGGTCGAGATGCGGGCCGGCAGCCTGTGGCAGAAGCTCGAGACCGTGGCGGCGTCGCCCGCCGCCGCTCCGGCCGATCTGCTGTTCGGCCTCGGCACCCGCCCCACCGTCGACGTCGTCCGCGTGCTCTGGCCGGCCGGCATCGTCCAGGCCGAGCCGCCCGCACCCGCCGCGCTCGAGGCCCGCGACGTCGAGGTCGTCGAACTCGATCGCAAACCGTCGTCTTGTCCTTACCTGTACACGTGGACCGGCGACCGGTTCGAGTTCGTCACGGACTTCCTCGGCGGCGGCGAGACCGGCTACCAGGCCGCGCCGGGCGTCTACAGCACGCCCGATCCGGAGGAGTTCGTCCGCATCCCCGGCGACCGCCTGAAGGCGCGCGACGGGCGTCTCGAACTCCGTGTGACGAACGAACTCGAGGAGACGCTGTTCCTCGACCATCTCTCGCTCGTCGCGGTCGATCACCCGGCCGGCGCCGACGTGTTCCCGCGCGAGGGTCTCGTCTCGAAGCCCGTTCACGGATTGCAGCTGGCGACGGTGCGCGATCGGCGTCCGGCCGCGCGCGTGACGGATGCCGCCGGTCGCGACGCCGGGCAGGCGGCAGCCCGCGTCGATCGCCGGTACGTCGACGGCCTGCCGCTCCTGCCGGTGCGCGGCTACGCAAAACCGCACGCCGTGACCATCGACCTCGGCGCTATCACGCCGGCGAAGGGCGCGGCGCTGCTCCTGACCGGGTGGACCGACTACGCGTTCTCGAGCGACAACGTCGCGGCCTCGCAGGCGGGTCACGCGTTGACGCCGCCGGCGCTGCAGGTGAAGGACGCAGCCGGGCGCTGGACGACCGTCCTGGCCGAGATCGGCGTGCCGGTGGGCCGGCCGCAGACAATCGTCGTGGATCTGACGGACCGCTTCCTGTCGTCGAGCCGTGAGGTGCGGATCCAGACCTCGATGCGCGTGTACTGGGATCGCATCGAGGTGGCCAGCCTCGCCGGGGATGCCGCAGCACCCGCGGCGCCTGTCGTGACGCGGCTCGCCGCGGCCCGCGCCGACCTCCGCTGGCGCGGCTTCTCGGCGCCGCTGACGCCCGACGAACCGTTGGCGTTCGATTACACGACGGTGACGCCGCAGTCGCCGTGGAAGCAGCTCCCTGGCCGGTACACACGCGAGGGCGACGTCCGCGAACTGCTGCAGCGCGTGGACGATGCGTTCGTGGTGTCGCGGCCGGGCGACGAAGTGGCCGTGGCGTTCGAGGCCGCGGCGCTGCCGCCGCTGCCGGCCGGATGGACGCGCACCTACCTGCTGCACGGCGACGGCTTCAGCAAGGAGATGGACATCAACTCCGCGAGCCCGGACCAGGCATGGCCGCTGCCGACCCACGCGTGCGGAGCCGATTGCACGGCGCGCCGAAGCGGAGCGGAGGCGGGTCCCAACCCGGCCGACGCACACCCCGCATCCCCGCTCGACGAACCCGCCTGGTTCACCCGCTACAACACGCGCGTGGTCGGACGACAGGTGCCGCGGCTGGCGGGACTGCCGCGATGAGCCGCGACGGACTGCGCTACGCCGTCGCCGCCTGCCAGACCGACCTGCCCAATCCGCGGACCCGCGCCGAGATGCGCGGCAACACCGATCGGATCGTCGAGATGATCGACGCCGCGGTCGTCGGCAGCCTGCCGTTCCTGCCGGTCAGGCTCGTCGTGTTTCCGGAGTTCGCCCACGCCGCGCCGGTCTATCCGGGCGTGGCGGCCCTGCTCGAACACCTCGCCGTGGAGATCCCCAACGAGCACACCGAGCGGCTCGCCGAGCGGGCCCGCCGGCACGGCATCTACATCCAGAGCGGCTCGATGCTCGAGCGCGACGCGCGCTGGCCGGGCGTGGTGTTCAACACGACCTGCCTCATCGGCCCGGAAGGCGTGCTGTCGGCGTACCGCAAGGTGAACCCGTGGATCCCGTTCGAGGTGCACGCAAGCCCGCACGACCTCGAGGACTACGACCGGCCGTTGTTCCCCGTCGTCGAGACGCCGATCGGCAGGCTCGGGTGCGCGATCTGTTACGACTGGCTGTTCCCCGAGGCCATCCGCCAGCTCGCCGCCAACGGCGCCGAGGTGTTGATTCGGGTGTCGGCGTACATGGATCCGTGGGGGGCCACCGAGCCGATGAACTGGTGGACGCTCGTCAACCGCACGCGTGCGCTCGAGAACATGGCGTACGTCGTGGCCGCCAACCAGGGCGCCAGCCTGCGCCACTATCCGCCGTACTCGTGGCCGGGCGGCAGCCAGGTCGTCGACTTCGACGGCCGCCTGCTCGCCGAGGCCTCGCCCGGGCCCGGCGAACGCATCGTCGTGGCGCCGATCGACGTCGGCGCGCTGCGGCACGAGCGCGAGGCGCGCGTCGGGCACCACATGCTGGCGCACCTGCGCACGACGGCGTACCCGGTCTACGGCCAGCCCGGCTATCCGCCCGCCGGCACCGCGTCACCGATCACCTACGAATCGACGGTCGCACGGATCGAAGCGCGTAAGCGCGGCATGTCATAGGTAGGCCGCAGCAGGGTCCCTGCCTTCATTGCGGCATGCGATAGATCGCGTCGTCGGTACACGCGGTCAGCGTGCCGTCTGTCGGATCGAACGTCACGCCCAGCAGGCCCGGCCCGCTCACGACCAGCGTCCGCGCCCCGTCCTCGCCCACGCGGTACACGCCGCTGTCGCCCGCCAGGGCGTCGACGACGTGCAGCGCGCCGTGGGCGTCGAACGCGAGGCCCTGTGGACGCCCGAAGCCCTCGGCCCAGCGCGTGGTGTCGCCGGTGGGCGAGATGCGGTAGAGCCCGTCGGACGAATTGAGCGTCGGCGCCGCGACGATCAGCGTGCCGTCCGGCGCCATCGCGAGATGGAACGCCGCGACGCTGGACGGCACCGTCGCGAAGGCCGTCGCGCGGCCGTCCGTGTCCACGCGGTGGATCGTGCCCGAGCGATCGCCGACGTAGAGCCGGCCCTCGCGGTCGAACGCCATCCCGAAGGCGACGCCGAGGTTCTCCGCGAACCGCTCGGCCTCACCGCTGTCCGAGATGCGCGAGACCGTGCCTTCGAAGCGGCTCGACACGTAGACGTGGCCGTCGGGCCCGACCGCCAGCGACGTCGCGTTGCCGAGACCGGAGACGAACGGCTCGCGGGTGCCGTCGCGCGCCACCCGGAAGACCGAGACCGGCGTCTGCTGGCCGCGCTGACCGCTGAGCGTTGCGTACAGCCGGCCCTGCGCGTCGTACACCGGGCTGTCCACCTGGTGGACGCCGCTGGTCAGCAGGACGCCGACGTCCACGAAGACGGTCGTGCCGTCCAGACCTTCGACAGCCAGCGGCTGCCGGCCGCCCGGCGTGTCGGCCGGCACGTCGATGACGAGCTGGCGCGACGACCCGCGAACGACGTGAGCGGCGACGCCGCCGACCGACACCTGCGGCAGCACGCCGGGCCGGACGTCGAAGCCACTGCCGCTGAGCACGATGCGGCCGCCGGGCAGGACGGCGCTGGGAGCGATGCGTTGGACGTCGGCGCGAGGCACGAGGCGATCGTACACAGTATCCGGGGGCCGGGTACCGGGTACCGGGTGCCGGGTGCCGGGTGCCGGCGGCGATCAATCCACGACGAGACGACGGGCGCCGGCGAAGTGCTCGGACCAGTAGCGGCTGTCGAGGCGATCGAGCCGCACGGTGCTGCGCGCGTTCGGCGCGTGCACGAAGGCGCCGTCGCCGAGGGCGATGCCGACGTGCGAGATGCGCCGGCCGTCGATCCGGAAGAAGACGAGATCGCCAGCGGCGATCGATCGCTCGTCGATGTGCTCGCCGACGTCGAACTGCGCCTCGGCCGTGCGTGGCAGTGCGACGCCCGCGTACGTGTAGAGGTATTGGACCAGGCCGCTGCAGTCGAAGCCGTCCGGCGTGGTGCCGCCGCTGCGGTACGCGGTGCCGGTCAGCGTGCGCGCCCGCGCCGCAATCGCGGCGGGCGGCTCGTGTACGCCTGGTCGAGTGACAGGCGCGAGCCGGCTCGAGCCGCAGCCCACGAGGCCCAGCAGCAGCGACACGGCGATGAGGCCGAGCCAGTGCCTGGCCGCACGGGGTTGGTCGCCGACGGGGGCGGGTGGCAGCGGGGCCATCGGTACGGCTATCGTCCGGTTCGTCGTAACTCTTTAGACACGTGGGTGTTACCGGGACGATTGGCTTGACACGCTCGAACGCGCTCAGCCAGACTACTCTTCCAGTACCGTGTGATGGGTCGATAACGCCGTTTATGGAGCAGACGCTGCTTCTCAACGCGACGTGGGAGCCCCTGAAGGTCGTCAACTGGCAGAAGGCCTTGACCCTCTGGTGCCAGGGCAAGGTCGAGGTCGTTGCCAGCTACGACCGCGAGGTGCGCTCGGTCACGTTGAGCTTCCGGTTACCGTCGGTCATCCGCCTGCTGAGGCGGATACGCATCAGGCGGGCCATCGATGATGTGCCCTTCTCCCGCGCGAACATCTATGCCCGGGACGGCTGCACCTGCCAGTATTGCGGCCGCCGCTTCTCCGCCGGCGACCTCACGTTCGATCACGTCGTCCCGGTCGCGCAGGGCGGCCGAAAGACCTGGGAGAACATCGTGTCGGCCTGCGTCGGCTGCAATCGCAGGAAGGGCGGCCGCACGCCCGATCAGGCCGGCATGGCGCTGATCCGCCCGGCCAAGCGGCCGTCGAAGGCGCCCGCGGTGCGGCTCACGATCGGGCTGCGGCAAACGCCCGACAGCTGGCGCGACTACCTGTATTGGAACGTCGAGCTGGACGAAACGTGACGCGAGCACGCGGTAGGGGCGCCTCTCCGAGGCGCCCAAGATCGAGTACCGGGTACCGGGTACCGGGTATCGGGTACTGGGTACACCACCGCCAACCTTCGAAGCGAAGGTGGTGGTGAAATTCTGAAATTCTGAAATTGCCAGGTTCGCCCTACGCGGCCCGGACGGGCACGACAGAGGGCTGGGCGCGGCTGAAGTTG
>CBIHOS010000234.1:0-7122 GCA_966211945.1 uncultured bacterium | reverse complement strand
TCGCGTCGACATCGAGGCCGCCGACGAGATTCGCCTGACGTGTGGCAAGAGTTCGTTGACCTTGCGTCGCGATGGCGTGGTGGTCGTCCGAGGCGTGAAGATCACCAGTCGGGCGTCCCAGACCAACCGCATCATGGGTGCGTCAGTCGGCATCAACTGAGGAGCCGCACCATGCCCGTCACGGTAGGCGTGAACTTCCTCTCGGTGGTCCATGCATCGAGCAACGGCGTCACCATCGCGTTCCCCGACGTCTGCAAGACGCCGAGCCCGGCCGGACCGATTCCGATTCCCTACCCCAACATTGCCAAGTCGTCCGACACGGGAAATGGCACCAAAAAGGTGAAATGTGACGGCAACCCTGTCTGCGTGAAGGACTCGAATTTCAGCATGAGTACCGGAGACGAGGCGGGCAGTGCGGGCGGCGGCGTCGTATCGAACAAGATCAAGGGAAAAGCCGAGTTCGTCATGTTCTCGATGGACGTCAAGTTCGAGGGCAAGAACGTCTGTCGCGCCTTCGACATCATGCTGCACAATGACAAGAACACGCCGCCGTTCCCGGTGCTACAGGGACCCGCAGTTGCCATGGCGACCGCGAAGTCGGTGTGCCTGATCTGCGACAAGGACATCTGACGCCTCCCGCCAGCGTCGGCATGCATCGTGGGTCATCCCGAGATTGTCAACCGCACTCCCTACGCTTTCGAGCCGCTGTTCATCGCGGACGAAGAACAACGGCCCGTCCTCGTCGTCCTGATCAAAGCCACCTACGAGTTCGATCTCGATGGCGAGTTGACGCTCGCCCCGCAACAGGCGCCGATCGACTTCACAGGAGAGCGGTGGACCAAGCAGCCGGACTCGAGCTACAAGTACGAGCCCGAAACGGCCCTGTGCAAGCTGGCCACCGATGTCGTCTTGGTCGGACACGCATGGCCCACAGCCTCGGGCATCACGCAGATGGACGTCGGCATCAAGGTCGGCCCCGTGCGGAAGCTGGCGCGCGTATTCGGTGATCGCGAGTGGGTCTTCAGCCGGCATGGCGTCGTGTTGACGGCCACCGCCGCCCTCGATCGCATCCCGCTGACGTGGGAACGGGCATTCGGCGGCAGCGATCTGTCCGGCCCGCTGAACGGACGGCCCGCTCTCGAGGCTCGCAATCCGCTGGGCGTCGGATTCGGCATGCCTCTGGCCAAGGACGGTGATCGCCTGCGATTGCCCAACATCGAGGATCCCGACCATCCGCTGGAGCGTTACGGAGATGTCGTCCCCCCCTGCGGCTTCGGCTTCACGTCGCCTGGCTGGCAGCCGCGTGCGTCCATGGCTGGTACCTACGACGCGCATTGGGAAGGGACGCGCAAGCCCATGCTGCCGGCGGACTTCGACCGGCGCTTCTTCAATGCCGCGGCTCCGGGTCTGGTGGCCCCTGGATATCTCGAGGGCGGCGAGGATGTCGTCATCCTGAATGCTTCTCCGCAGCCACGGCTCGCTTTCCGATTGCCGGCGGGCCCGCCACCGCAGTGCCGTGTGTTCGATCGAAACGGAGCCGAGACCGAGCTGTTGCCACGCTTGGACACACTCATCGTCAACACAGATGACCAGCGGTTGTTCATGCTTTGGCGGGGGCACACGCTCATCGGGGCGGGACCACCTGACGTGTCGGCGATCACCGTGGGGGCTGAGGGGTTGTGATGGCAACCTCGACGCGGCAGTTCAACGTCGGTCTGTATCGCGAGCATCTCGAGGAAGCCTCGTTCCTCTACGAACAGCGCCTCGCGTACCTGCACGACCAGGAGATCGGCTGGACGAACCTCGACGACTGGGAACGGCGAATCGAAGCGCACCTTGCGGCGCTCGTGACCGGTGGAGGGCTCGCCGTGCTCGAATGCCGCCGCGCCATCGACGGCGGCGACAGCGGAGAGAAGCACGCGGCACTGCGGGTTTTCTGCCGACATCGGCGCATGAGCGACGCTCTCGCGCTCCTGGACACCGCAGAGGCCGATGACCCTGGACTGGCGTCGGCACTCGCGCACGCGCTCCAAGCGGATGCACCGACCGAATGGCGACAGGAGCTCGTGCAACTGTTCGCGGCTGATCGCCCGCATCTGACCGCGATCCTCGCCGACGTCATCGGCTTCCGCCGCTTCGCCTGCGACGAGCGCCTGCTGATCGACAAGTTGCATAGCCATGCCGGTGCCGCAAGAGCTATCGCCCGGGCACTCGGCCGTGTCGGCACCGAGGCTTCCATTCCGCACCTCCGTGGCCTCCTCGACGCCGACGCGCCGACGGCCGAAGCGGCCGCCGTCGCACTCATGCGCCTGGGCGATCCTGAGGTAGTCGAGCATGCCAAGCAGGCAGCTTCGGATCACGAATGGGCCCGCCGCGGCCTCGGCCTCGGGGGTGGCCCGGACTCGGTTCGGCTACTGTTGGAACTCGTCGCGCGTCAGCCCGATCCTGCCGGCGTTCTGTCGCTCGGGTTGCTCGGAGACCTGGCCGCGGTGATGACGTTGGTCGACCTGCTGCCGCACCCAGAGGTTGGTCACGCCGCTGCCGTCGCGCTGAATACCATCACCGGTGCCAACCTCGTCGGCCGGTCCTTTGTTCCGGACGATACCGACCGCGATGCGGGGCCGACCGCGGACGACGCCGCACACGACGCCGGTGCGGCCGGCCCCGGCACATGGGTCGACGGCCCGCTGCGCGACCGGGAGAAGTGGCTCTCGTGGTTGCAGGACCATCGGGGGACGTTCCGCCGTGGCTATCGATGGCGAATGGGCAGGCTGTATGCGCCCGACGCGATTGTCTACGGCCTGCAGGGCGATGCCAGTCCCTACGCGCTCCGCGCGGCCAGCTACGACGAACTGGTCATCCGATACAGAATGGATGTTCCGTTCGAAGTCGAACTCGACGTTCGGTCTCAGCGTCGATTTCTGAACAGAATCGTTCAATGGGTCGAGATCGCGGCGCCTCCAGCGACGCCTGGACTCTGGTACTTCGCCTCACGGACTCAGGCCTGACAAGGGAGCACAACTCGGCCCGCCGAACGGGCGACAGAACCTACGCGAGTCGTTGCAGGACGATGGCCGAGACCCGGCCCGCGTCCCCGATCGCCAAGATCAGCGCCAGGTCACCGGTCGCGTACCCGCCGAGGAAGGCTCTCGAGGCCAGACAGATGGCGGCGACTGCGCCAGCCGCGCCGATCTCGCCGAACGAGACGCACGGATAGTCGACGACACAGTCATCGGGTGCCAGTCGCGAGGTCAGCCGTGTCAGTGCCACGCCCCATGCGACGGACTTCCACTCCTCTCCATTGAGGTCCACGAAAACCGTACCGGTGAACGTCTCGCAGCCGGCCTCGTCGAGGGCCCGCTCCACGACGCTCGCAAGGCGTTGCCCCACTTGGGCGGCGGCGGTACGGCGAGCTACGGCCACGTTGTCGTCGCCGAAGTCGACAGAGTCTTCCCCGGCGACTGCCGAAAGCACCTGCGCATGGGCGCCGCGCGCGCTCGACGTCACGCCGCCAGCCTCGAGCAGCACTGCTGCCCCAGCCTCACCAGGGATCAGCCCGGTCGGCGACTCCGGCGATTTCAGGCGGTGCTCATCGGCGAGCAGCCGCAACGCGAGCGGATCGAGGTAGCTGTCGGTGGCAAGGAGGACGACGCGTTCGGCCCGCGCGGCCGACGACAGCCTGTCTGCCGCACGCAGTGCCGCAGCAGCGCTGACGTGCCCCAGGGGCATCTGCGCAATTCGGAGGGTGACGAGGGGCAAGCCGCAGACCTCGATCAGGCGCTCAGCACACGCCGACTCGAGAATCTCGGCGACCTCCTCCTCTGGCCACATGAATCGTTCGGTCGTGATCTCGGGGAAGCACCACACCAGCAAGGTCCCGCGCCAGAACGCCGCGTCGTTTCCATCCGGTAGACGTCCATAGCGAACGAGATCGGCGAGGGCCGCATCCGCCAAGCGAAGAAACGTGCCGGTGGCGACAAAACCGTCGGTCAGGCCGGCAACTGGTGCGCCGACGAGCGGCGCCTCCAGGTCGTCTGGGTGAAAGGCGACGACATCCTGCAACGGGGAAAGGCGCGCGACACCGGCGCGGGCCGACGCGCACGCGGTCCGCACGTCGCGTCCGAGGTTGCTGACCAGCCCCAGACTGCTCACCGTGCTCAGGCGCATCAACCGCCTCCCTCGGCAGTCAGCGACGAGAAGCCCGATGGCCGCTGCCATTCGTCAGGCGCCGGGAACGACACTCGATGAAAGCGCCTCGCCAGGCTAGGCGCCAATCGATACTCGAGCTGTGTCTCCAGACCCCGACGGTCTGCGAGTTCGAGCCAAGCCAGTACCTCTGTGCTGACGCAACACGTCGTACTCGCGTCGTCTGGGTGCAGGAGATCGGCAGCACGGAGTTCATCCCACTGCTGCAGCTTGGACTCGATGGCCATCGTCATCGCCTCGTCGAAGGCATCGGCATCACCCGCAAGCAGTGCTCGACACACGGGCAAACGCACATCCGGATTCGCCGCGGCGTACCGTGCCCATTCCTCCAGCATCGGTGCCAACGCGCCGACCTCGGCACCGAGGAACCATCGTTGGAGCAAAGCCAAGTAGATGAAATCCTCTTCGTACTCCCGGCCTCCATGGAGGGACTGTCGCGAGAGGCTCGCGATGAGCCGCGCTCCCTCTTCGTCTCGGCATGCCACGGCGTCGAAGAACGCCTCGTTCTGGGCCGTTACCTTCTCATCGTCGGACACACGACTCAGAAAGAAGCCAAATGCTCGACTGCTGTTGAACAGGTGTGCGTAGAAGTCCCTGGGATCTCCCGACGACAACAGAATGCCGACGCCGACCCGCCGGTACAAACGCGAAATCTGAACGTAGGAATCGAGGGCGGGCGGTTGTGCAAGCACCGCCGGGACGATCAACTCGAGCTCGACCCCGGCATTCTTCGTAGCGAGCGGCGCGTAGGTGGCCTGCATGGTTCTTCACTCGAGCTCGAAGATCTCCGCATAGTTCAAGTTCGTGTACGGCGGCGAGAACTTGATGATCTCGGTCGCGATGCGCTTGCTGATGATGTACGACCGTGGATCCTCGTTGGGGCGGAACAGGTCCGGCGCCTTCTTGACCTTGGCTGGGTCGAGCACCATCTGGTTCACGTGCACGACATCGCCGTCGTCCCACTCGATGTCGGACGCCTCGAGGTCGAGAACGTCATGGGTTCCCAGCGGGTTGGCCACGAAGTACTCCGATGATGCGACACGCCGCTTGTGATTGTGGATCGTGAGCGGCAGGAACTCCTGCTCTCCGCGGTTCACCCGTTCGATCACATCCTTCACGCGACGATGCACTATCAGTAAGCCACGGGTGTTGCCGACGAAGTCCGGGAGTTCCATACCGCCGAAGCGTGACGACATGACGACGTGAGCGTCGGCGGGATACACATGAGCCGCCGGCTCGCCACGACTCGGATTCGCGGCATCGACGTTGTCGAGACCGCTCCCCTTGGGCAGCTGGTCGATGAAACAGAAGCGAGGCTCGACGACCGTCCCCAGTTCGAGCAGCCCGTACACCCGCGTCATTTCATGCCCGCCTTCTTGGCCTTGGCGTCAATCGACACACCCGCCTTGGTCGGCGCCAGAATCCACTTCAGCAGCCGCTTGGAGAGGTTCTCGAGCTTCTTCTTGGACAACTGAGCCTTTGGAACCTTGTGTTTCTTCTTCGCCTTCGTGATCGCATCCTTGCAGATTTTCGCGAAGTCCTGGACGATCGTGTCGAGTCCGCGTTTGGCATCCAGCACCATCTTGTTGTAAACGGGATGGTTGCCGATCGCGATGCTGACGCTGCCATCGGCGTGCTGGAGCTGCAGATGCCGCGGGATGCCGAGGATGTTGGCGACCTCAAGGTCCTGCGGCAGGAGGACGACGTTGATCTTGTGATTGATGTTGTACTTCGCTTCCAGCAGGCACTGCTGGATCAAGTCGGAGACGACGGCGTCCTCCTCGGTGATCCGCTCCTTCAACGTGCCCTTGGGAATGATGTGGTGCGCATTGTTCCAGTACGGCCACGTGTCCTGCGTGAAATTCATGCCCTTCTTGACCGGGACGCTCCGCTGCTTGAAGTTCTTGCGCGTGATGTCCTGGTCTGGGCCGCCGATGTGCCAGTCGTTCTTGCGCGGCGGGGCCAGCTGCGCACAGTAGTGCGCGGGAAAGCGACCGTTCTTTCCCATCGGCGCGGACGTGGCGACGTTTGACCGAAGCTTGGTGCTGTACCCGTGCAGCTTGTTCTTGATCGCTCCGTTACTCTTCGAGTACTCGTAGCCCTGGTACCTGTAGTTGCACGTGCACTTGCCGTTCTTGTTCTTGAAGCTGGCCTGATGACCGGTGAGGCACGCCCCGCCCTCGGTCGTATCGGCCACTTTCTTGTGCAAGCCACTCAATTTCTTGGTGGCGTAGTGTCCCTTCTGTTCGGTCGACATCGGCTGTCGTCACTCCTCGCGGCGAATGGCGCGGGCCAGTGGTGCCGCCTGGTGTCAGTTCCCGGTGATCTTGCTGCCCTTCAGCACCAGGTCGCCGGACGCCTTGGCGTTGATCTTGCCGCTGCCTTCGATCGTGATGTTCTTGCCCTTGATGACGATGGTGCCATCTTTCTTGAGCGAGATGCTCGCATCGCCAGTCTTGAGCATGATCGCGTCGCCGGCAACGATCGTCAGCTTCTTGCCGACGTCCAGAGCATCGTCCTTGCCGACCTTGGTCGCCCGCCCCTCGCTGACCGTCCGCGTCTCGTCCTTGCCGACCGTGACCGACAGGGCCTTGCCGGTCGACAACGATCGATTTCCGCCGACGTCGACTGATTGACTGATCCCCACGGTCACGGTCTGCACTCCGCCGACAGTGACCGCCTGCAGGCCCCCGACACTCACTTCCTGAGCGCCGCCGACGCTGATCGTCTCGTTGACCCCGACGTTGTGGGTGCGCTGCATCGCCACCGTCGATGCTTCGCTCCCATTGACGGCCTTGGTCCGATTGCTGCTTATGGTGATCGTCTCGTTGGCCCCGACGAACTCGCTGCGGTTGTTCCCAATCGTGATCGTCTCGTTGTTGTCGACGGTCTCGGTCCGATCGTGTTTGACGTGCG
>CBIHOS010000233.1:0-7181 GCA_966211945.1 uncultured bacterium | reverse complement strand
TGGCCGATGTTCGTCCGCAGTCGTCCGTCCCGCCCCCGCTGGACGATCTCGCTCAGTTGGGCACGATCGGCCTCGACAACTAAGTCGACCGCGAGGCCGTCGGCGGGCCGCGCCTCGGGCGGCCCGACGATGGACACCAGGGTTCCTCCGGCTCGAATCAGGCCTGCAGACCGCTTCCCGATGTCGCCGCCGATGACATCGAACACCAGGTCGACTCCGCCGACGTCTTCGAGGGCCTCGTTCTCGAGGTCGACGAACTCCTTCGCGCCGAAGTCGAGCACCGCCTGACGGTCGGCGGCGCGTCCGGTACCGATAGCGTAGGCGCCGGCCTCTCGTGCGAGTTGCATCACCATGGACCCGACCGCGCCGGCCGCGCCGTGCACGAGGACGCTCTGTCCCGCCTGAAGGCGGCCGTGCTCGAACAGCCCCTGCCACGCGGTCAGGCCCGAGATCGGCAGGCTCGCGCCCACCGTGAAGTCGACCTCGCCCGGCAGCGGCGCGAGGTTGCGTGCTTCGACGGCCGCATACTCCGCCAGCGTGCCGTCGCGATACCAGTCCGTGAGGCCGAATACCCGCTGTCCGATCGACAGCCCTCTCGTGCCATAGCCGAGGGCGGTGACGACTCCGGCCAACTCGTGCCCGGGGATCGACGGTGTCCGGTCACGGTCGAGACGATCGGTCCAGGTCGAGGGCCACGTCAGCTCAGTCGGGACGAATCCCGACGCATGAACCTGAACGACGACGTCGTTTATCGCTGCCTGCGGCTCGGGCCGTTCGACCAGCGTCATCCCGGCCGTTCCCGCAGCCCGGTCCGTCACCACTATCGCCTTCATCGCCTACCTCCGTATGTCGAGTCCTCGAGCTGGCGCACCCGTCAGGCCGCCTGATGCGGTCACCATGAACTTGAAGCTTCGGTTCTCGGGCTTCCGCTCGAAGAGCCACGGCGTCGCCGAGGGTTTTTACACACGTTCAGGCCGTGAGTCCACCCAGCTTCTCGCCAGTGGCCGCGATCACCGAGCGCCTGGTGGCCCACGCTTGTGGTCGACGGCGGACTGATCGGGCACAACCCGGAATTGCCCGAGAGCCGGACAATCCGGACAAGCGTCTTCTGGGCGTGTTGTCGGCTCCGCCAACCCAAGACGCGGGTCGTCCGTAAGTGGTGATGAATGATCTACTTGTGGGGATGGAGGTTGGCTCCTCAGGTAGGATTCGAACCTACAACCCTCCGGTTAACAGCCGGATGCTCTGCCATTGAGCTACTGAGGAACACGGGAGCGCGGCGCCGGAGCGCCACTGCGCCGCAGCGGGGCCGCTGCGACGAAACGGTAGTTTACTGCGCCCGTATGGACAGGTCAACCGCCCGGACCGGCATGATCGCGACGAGCGCTGACCCGCCAGCCGACCGCTTCGACACGCCTGCGGCGACAGCCGCGCGCCGCAGAGCCCGCGCCAGGTATCATGCCTCCGCCGCCGCCTTCCAGACGATCCGGGGCCACGCCAGCGCCCGATGCCGGCGACATGGACCTGATACACCGGGGGCGACATGTCATCGAGCCCCCTGGATTCCTTCGAGTCTCGCCGCCGTGTCGCGGGGCGATCGCTCGAGGTGCGCCTGGTTGTCGAGCGGCGTCGCGAGACGACGGCTTCGGCTGCCCCTGGTCGGGCCCAACACGTCAGCGACTGCTCACCCGCCGTGCGGAACGGCGACGGCAGGGGCCGTGTCCGCCCGCCGGGCGCCGGCGACCACCGTCGCTGACCTGACACCCCCGCTGTCCTTCCGAATAGGAAGGCATGCGTTGACATTTCGTTGCCGGCTTCCGTACTGTGTGGGGGTGACCGCGCAAGCCCAGACCGACGTCTTTCGCGCGATTGCTGATCCGACGCGTCGGGCCCTGCTCGACCTGCTGCGGACCGGTGACCGTACCGTCAACGAACTGGCCGAGCCCTTCGACATGAGCCGGCCCGCGATCTCGCAGCACCTCCGCCTGTTGCTCGAGGCGCGCCTGGTGGCCGTGCGCAAGGAAGGCCGGCAACGCCGTTATCGGCTGAACGGCGCCGCCATCGCGCGCGTCGCCCGCTGGGCGGGCAAGTTCGACGAAGCCGCCGCCAAGACGAAGAAGAAGCGCTGACGCGTCAGCGTTCCTCGCGCGCGGGTGCGGCGGCGCTTGCCTCGATCAGCGTCGCCAGCCGGGCGCGATCGCGCTGCATCGCCACCAGCATGTTGTCGCGCTTCTCCACCGGCGTCCGCCCTCCCGTCTCGTACTCCACGTGCAATGAGATGGGACCGGCGAACTTCGCCGCCCGCACTTCCGCCAGATACGTCTTCCAGTCCACCATCCCCTCGCCCAGGGGACAGTCGACGACGCGCCAGCGGCCGTCGCGGCCACGATCCCAGTAGAAGTCCTTCATCGCGAGCATGCGCAGATGCGGCGCGGCCCGCTGCACGGCGACCCGCCAGCCCGCCTGGCCGCCCTCGACCGTTGCGTGCCGCACGTCGAAGTAGAGGCCGGTGGCCGTGGCCGGCAGGCCGTCGATCATGCGCAGCGCGTCCCAGACCGGCGCGCCGATGTAGCCGGCGTGGTTGTGGTACGCGAGCAGCACACCAGCAGCGGCGGCCAATTCCACCAGGCCGCGGAACGCCTTGGTCGCCGCTTCGAGCTCGCGCGTCACGTCAGCAAACGCGTACCGGTAGTAGCCGGCCTTCAGCCGGCGCACGTCGGCGGCGGCGGCGGCCGCGAGCACGGCGCGCGCGGTGGGGTCGCCCGGCTGCGTCAACTCGGTCGTCAGCATCGTGACGCGGCTGCCGCCGTCGCGAATCGCCGCCACGGCCTTCGGCAGATCCTCGGTGACCCGCGCCGGCAGCACGTGGCCGCCCCCACGCACCGTCAGGTCGATGCCGTCGAAGCCGGCCTCGCGCACCGCCTGGCCCAGGTCGCGCCCGTGCAGGTCCGGCAGGTGCTTCGAGAACATCGAGATCGCCCAGGTGGCGTCTGCTGACGCCGACGCAGTCGCCGGCGCGAACGTCGCGCCACCGCGCTGCCCCGTGACGACCGCCGGCGCGAGACCGGCCGCGACGACTCCTCCGAACTCCCGACGGTTGACGAGCATTGCCCCTCCTGGATCGGACGGCCCCGCGAGCGGCCCCTGGCTCAACGGGCCATGCGTGGCGTGGTGAGACGGAACTGCGCGATCAGTCCGGCCACCGCCAGCACGAGCCAGACGATGAGGACCCAGCCCTCGCCAGGCGCCGGCCGCAGCGGATAGGCCTGCCAGCCGGTCGCCGCCGACCCGAGCCCGGTCACGGCCTCGCGATGCCAGAGTCCGAGCGCCCCCATCACGAGCAGCCACGCGCCGCCGAACGCCGTGCCGATGACGATGACGTAGCGCTGCAGCGACAGCGCCGCGAGCGCACCGGCAATCGTGCAGGCGATCACGACCAGCGCCGGCGGCTCGGTGCCGAACTGGGCCGCCAGCGCGTGCACGGCGAGCGCCGCACCGGCAGCACCGAGCAGCGCCACGCCGATGAAATAGGCCAGCACCAGGGCCAGCGCCCCGCCAAGGCCGCCACCGAGCAGGATGAGGATGTCGCGCGTCGAGTCGGCCGGGCCGATGAGGGATCCGGCGACGATCACGCCGGCCACGAACCCGTAGAGACCGAGGACGATGCGGAAGGTGCGCTGCCCGAGGAAACAGGACAGCACACCGCCGACGAGAAAGAGCACGGCGGCGGGGACGTGCAGCGTCTCCGGCAGCATCGCGGCATTATAGTGGAGCGGCGCGGCCGCCCTCGCCGCCCCGACCATGCCCACTGCCGCCCCGCGACCGCCAGCCGTCCGGCGGCGCCTCGGCGGCGCCGTGGCGGCCCTCGGCGGGCTCATCCTCTTCGCCTATACGCTGCGTCAGACCGGAGTCGAGACGATCGCCGACGGCTTTGCCCGCGTCGGCGCGGCATTCCTCCTGATTCTGCTGCTGTCGGGCCTGCGCTTCGCCGTTCGCGCCTGGGCCTGGGTGCTGTGCACCGAGCCCCCGCACGCGCTGCGCCTTCGCGACACGTTCCCGGCGATGATCAGCGGCGATGCGCTCGGCAACCTGACGCCGCTCGGCTTGTTCGTGAGCGAGCCGACCAAGGCCGCCTACGTGCGGGCGCGCGTGTCGCTGATGAACGCGCTGTCGGGCATCGCGGTCGAGAACCTGTTCTACATCCTCACCGTCGCCGCGATGATCGCCGGCGGCACCATCGCCCTGCTCGCCGAGTTCGACCTGCCGCCCGTGCTGCGGGTGACGAGCCAGGTCGCCCTCATCTTCATGGCCGGCTTCCTGCTGGTGGCGCTCGCGCTCGTGAGCGGCCGCGTGCGGCCGCTCACCGGGCTGGTCGGACGGGTGCAGCATCGCGCGCTGCTGCCGTCGGCCGTGTTGCGGCGGGCCGACAAGCTGCAGATGCTCGAGGATCGCGTCTACACGTTCGCCCGGCGGCACCCGTCGCGGCCGCTGCCGGTCCTGCTGCTCGAAATGCTCTATCACGTGGCCGGCGTTGCCGAGACCTATGTGACGATCGCGATGCTGCTGCCGGCCAGCACGCCGCCGACGCTGCTCGGCGCCTTCCTGCTCGAGTCGATCAACCGCTTCATCAACGTCGCCTTCAAGTTCGTGCCGATGCGCCTGGGCGTCGACGAGGCCAGCACGGGGCTGCTCACGCAGGTGCTGTACGGGATGCCGGCGCTCGGCGTGACGCTGGCGCTGGTGCGCAAGGCGCGGATGCTGGTCTGGACAGGCGTGGGCATCGCCTTCCTCGGCATCCGCGGCCTGACGAGCGGCAACGACTACGAGACCGAACAGGTCTGAGCGCGGTCAGCCCACCAGGCCCAGCACCGCGATGGCCGCGGCCGTGTGCGGAGCCGCCTCGGGCATCGACGCGAGGTGATCGGCGAGCCTCGCGAGGTCGCCGGGTTCATCCACGTCGTGCAGCATCGGCAGGAACGTGACCCGCCGCGACTCGAATTCGCAGCGCCGCAGCGTGTCCATGAGCGCGTACCTGGTGCCCCAGCGCACGCCGGTGAACAGGTCGGGCACCTTGGGTCCGGCCAGGCCGAGCAGGTAGTAGCCGCCGTCGTGCGCCGGGCCGATCACGACCTGCCCCGGGTCGGCGGTCAACGCGTCGAACGCCTCGGCGATGATTGCCGCGCTCAACAGCGGCAGGTCCGATCCGACGATCACGACCTGTCGCGCGCCACGGCGGAACACGTCCTGGAACAGCGCCCGCTCGCGCGCTCCGAGATCGTCCCCCTTCTGGTCGACGACGTGGGCCGGCAGGATGCCGAGGTCGCTGAACGCCTCGTGCGAGGTGCCCGCGGGCGTGACGGCGAGACGGACGATCGCGTCGGGTACCGCGCGCGCCGCGGCGATCACGTCGGCCAGCATCGCGCGCTGGAGCGCCGCGCGGTGCGCGGCATCGGGCACCACCGGCGCGAGGCGGGTCTTGGGACCGGCAGGTATCGCGACAGGGACTGCCGGCGCGGGCAGCGATGTCGGCGCGTCCGCAGCGGCGGCGCGCGTCATCACCGCCACGACCTTCACATCTCCCTCCGCCCCTCGAGCGCTCTGGTCATCGTCAC
This sequence comes from uncultured bacterium, assembly GCA_966211945.1. GTDB lineage: Bacteria > Acidobacteriota > Vicinamibacteria > Vicinamibacterales > Vicinamibacteraceae > Luteitalea. The sequence goes on along the minus strand of CBIHOS010000233.1, from coordinate 1,569 downwards.
TTCGTCGGCGTACTCGAGATCGCTGCCGACCGGCACGCCCATGCCGATGCGGGTCACCCGCACGCCGAGCGGCTTCAGCAGTTTCGAGAGGTAGAGCGCGGTTGCCTCGCCTTCTACGGTGGGATTGGTGGCGAGGATCACTTCGACGACGTCGCCGGTGGCGACGCGGGCCAGCAGCGGCTTGATCCGCAGCGCGTCGGGCCCGATGCCCTGCAGCGGCGAAAGCGTGCCCATGAGCACGTGGTAGCGGCCGCGGAAATCGCGCGTCTTCTCGATCACGACGACGTTGACGGGCTCCTCGACGACGCAGATGACGCGCCCGTCGCGATCCGGACTCGTGCAGTACGTGCACGGGTCGGTGTCGGTGATGTTGCTGCAGATCGAGCAGTGATGGACGTCGTTCTTGACGTCGCGCAGGGCGTCGGCAAGGCGTTCGGCATCCTCGCGCGAGGCCTTCAACACGTGGAATGCCAGGCGCTGCGCCGACTTGGCGCCGATGCCCGGGAACTTCTGCAACTGCTCGATGAGCCGCATCAGCGGCTCGGGATAGGGGGTGGACACCTCGGAGAGAATCGAGAACGAGCTACATCCCGGGCAGCTTGAGGCCGCCGAGCATGCCACTCATCGTGCTGTTCATCTTGTCGTCGGCCTGGCGCTGCGCGTCCTGGACAGCGGCGAGGATGGCGTCCTGCAGCATCTCGACATCATCCTTGTTGACGGCCTCGGGGTCGATGGTGATGGCGAGCAGTTGCTTGGAGCCGTTGACCTTGACGCTGACGAGGCCGCCGCCGGCCGACGCGTCGATGACCGTCTCGGCCATCTGCTTCTGCATGCGCTCCTGCATCTGCTGCGCCTGCTGCATCATCTTCTGGATGTTCATCGCGTTCCTCACTGAATCTCTTCGACGTCCCTGATCTCGGCAGGAAACACGTCGAGCATCGCCTGTACGGCCTCGCTCTGCAGCGCCTGCTCCTTCAACTTGGCCTTGTCCTGCAGGGTCGGGTCCGGCGGCGCGCTGGCCTGCGCCACGACCCTGATGTCCAGCGGCACCTTGTGCCCGAAGACATGCTGGGCGGTCTCCTCGATCCACGATCGCCGCCCCTCGCATCGCGTCTGTTCGAAGTTGCCGCCGACCGTGAGTTGCAGGCGGCCGCCCTCGAGGACGAACGTCGCGCGCGCCAGGGCGGTGCCGAAGAACGTGCGATTGCTCTTCCTCAACGCGTCGACGAGGCGATCGATCGTACCGGCCGCACCGGCCGGCTCCGGATCGGGGTCCGCGGGCGCCGGTGCCGCGACGCCTGGCGCGGCGTCGGTGACGACCGGGCGAGCTGGCGGCACGGTGGGCGCGGCTGGCGGCGTCACGGCTGACGGCGGTGCAGATGCCGCACGGGGCGGCGCCGCGGCGGCCGACGCCACTTGACGTGCCTGCTCGGCGAGCCGACGCAACGCGCTGCCGGGCGCGGCGGCGGTGCCCGGCGCCGGTGCGCCTGATCGTGGCGTCGGTGCCGGTGGCGGTGGCGATGGCCTGGACGCGACGGCGCGATCGGGCGACGGGGCCGGCAGCGGCCG
>CBIHOS010000232.1:0-7192 GCA_966211945.1 uncultured bacterium | reverse complement strand
TACTCGGAGGAACACCTGCAGCAGGTGCTGGCGCTGAACGTCACGCAGGTGGTGATGCTCGTCCACGCGGTCGTGCCGATCATGCGGAGCCAGGGCGGCGGCGCAATCATCAACGTCAGTTCAATCGCGGCGCGCACCGGCGGTGCTGGCGGCGCGGTGCTCTACGCAGGGGCGAAGGGGTTTATCTCGACCGTGACGCACGGCTGGGCCCGAGAGCTTGCCCCCGACAACATCCGCGTCAACGCCGTCTCGCCCGGCGTGGTGACGACGCCGTTCCACGACCGCTACTCGACCGCCGCGCAGCTGGAAACGATGCGCGGGACGATCCCGCTCGGTCGCCTCGGCACGGCTGACGAGTGCGCCGGCACGTTCCTGTACCTGGCGTCGGACGCGGCGTCAGGCTATGTGACCGGTCAGGTCGTGGAGGTCAACGGCGGGCAGTACATGCCGTAGTTTTCGGTCATTCGAGACACACTGTCGGCAATGTTGGGATCGACACAGATGTGCGCCTGACCAGAACTCTTTCGCGCCTTGTCTCAGTCTGTCAGGTGTGTGCGGAGTCGCTGTCAGACGCAGCCCTCGATGCAGTCACCGCCTTGAGTACGCCGACAAACTTAGCGAACTCCTCGGCAACCGGGCCCTCCAGATGAGCAAGTTCCGTCGGATTTTCCCAGCTTGTGGTGGACAGGAAGTCGACGGTGCGTGGGCCTCCCAGCCGTATCTTGAACCCAGTCGGCAGAGCGTTCCGACGCTCCTTGAAGAGCTCTACCCACTCGTCGCGAGCCCTGGTGTCCGTCGCGAGCACACTCAAGCCGACTTCAATCGGGCTCCAAACGTCCTTGAGGTAGCCTCCGAAATGCACCTTTGCCGTGACCGACGCGCCATCGGGCGCCTGCTGCAAGAACTCTAGGCTCTTCCTAGGCACCTTCGTACCAGGAACACCTGGCAGCAGTTCTTCGACGCGACCCCGCACGGCCCGAAGGAACGACACCACCTCGTCGCGGACGACCGCAGCGACTCCGGTACGCGGGCCTTCCGGCTCCGCCCTGATCACGTCCGCCGCGACCGGCCTGCCAACCTGGTCCTGCACGACCACACGAATCGTCATTTCGCGTTCATTGCGCTGAACAGCGCTGACGACATGGGGAACGAGCACATAGGCTTCGTCGAGTCGATAGAGGGGCATTGACACGAGGACGAGCTCGGCGAGTGTTAGCGGATCGTCATGTCGCGCGAATCGTTTTGCGAGGTGAGCCAACCTGTCGTCGATGCCATCTCCAATGATCACCAGCAGGAAGTCACCGGTACGGGAGAGGTGCTTCAAATCGGCGAGATGTTCCTCGACCCATCCTCTGTCGGAGGGTTGCGGGCTGAACTTCTCGACGAGATTGGCCGACGGCCAGTCCTCCTGCGCAACACGCGAATATTCGAGAATCTGAGCGAGTACAGTCCGCTTTGCTTCCGAGTTCCGGACAAGCTTGTCCTCGACCAGCACGAGGCGTCGCAACTCGCGAGGCCCCTCTCCGACCGACACTTCGGCAAACACTAGGTCGATGTTGTCGACCTGCCGTCCGAGAAAACGCAACTCGGAGTTCTCAGCGATGACACCCGCGCTGCGCAAGGCAGCCGCGAGCAGGTCGGCATGAGCAGTGATAATTCGATCCCAATCCGCTTCGCTCCAGGATGGCGGCGTAGCCCGCTCAAGACGCCGTCCAAGCCTCGCGCCGGTCAGACTTATCAGCTCTACAAATGGGGGCATAACGTCCATTGGCAATTCGTTCTCCGCCACTCACTGAAGGCAGCTGCGCGTCTGGGTGGCCAGGGATATCTTCGTGTAGCTGCTATACGTACAGCGACCTTGATGAAGCCGCGTAGGTCTTCTCGCACCGAACTCGGTGATGTTGCCGTCAGTCGACCTACACCAGGTTGTCCTGACTGAGCGGTTCGCCGTCGAATCGGTAGGCCACCAGAGGTCCTCCCCGGCCAGCGCTGTAGTCGACGCACACGTCCGATCGCCATTGTGATTGGCCATCAGCGTCTCGGCCTTCGCATCGGCGCGCGCCCACAACCACGACGTGCCGCCAAGCACCTGGACGTCGTCAGCGAGCGACGCGAGCGAGTCCTGATTGTTCTCGAACAGCGTGATGCCGTGGAGTTCCTCATCCTCGGCGTCGCCCTTTCGAACCAGGCCGATCCTCTCGCCGGCGGCTGCGGCCTGATCGCGAACCTCCTCCAGCAGATGGCAGACGACCTTGTGACTGTTGGCCGTGACGCCGACCCTCTTCCCGGCATTCACGAGCGCGCGGATCATGTGCGCCCCGGCGTACGTTCTGCCAGATCCTGGCGGGACCTGAATCGCTAGGACCGTTCGATCAAGGCACCTCGCGATTCTTACCGCCGCGTCGAGGGCCGACTCACGGTCCACAATCAGTGTCCCTCCGCCCTTCAACCTGGGAAGCATGCCTATGCAGGAGGTCCATCGCGCAGGCCTCGGCGTCTGGCTCCTCGGCGAGACGCTTCAGCGCTGCTTGCTGATCCTTGGTCTGAATGACGTTCTTCAGGAACAGGGCATCGGGGTGCGGCGCATCGGCGGCGACCTTGATATCCAGCGTTCGGGCGATGCGGTCATGCGACTGCAGTTCCCCGAAACGTGTGCCGAAAGGTGAGCCATCGCGCCACATCAGCTCGCCCTTCTTGCCGAGATCAAGTTCCTGCACCGGGTGGCCGTAGCGGTTGATGACAGAGCCTGTGGGTCTGCCCGTACGCCTGTGTCGGACCACCTCGACCTGTTCGACGAGTGTCAGTCCGGCGATGGCTTTGGGTTCCTCGAGCAGGTCGTCCTGATCCACCACGTCGAGCAAGGAGAGGTACTCCCACCAGCTCGCCCGTTCCTCGCGGCGATGCCAGTCGATCAGGTACGCCAGGATCCACCGCGTGTGCTGAGGGTGGGTCGGGTCGCTCGAATCCCCTTCGATGTCTTGCAGGAGTGCCTCGCGCAGACGCTGCACTTCCGCATCGCGCGCCGATATGGCCTCCGGCGCCTCGTCATCGGGAGGCACCGGCCTGGTGAGCTCCAGCCCATCGACGATGGCGCGCTGGCGCACGGCGGCCTCAAGCCAGTCGCGCAGCGCCTCGGTCGACTGGCCAGTCGGCACCACCAACGCGTCGCACGCGAGCTCTGTGAGATCCGCAAAGCTGACGAAGACGTGAGGCTCGAGCATGCACACACCCCCGGCGAAACGAACTGGCCGGCAGGACATTTCACGACATCCACGGCACCTGCCGCGGGCACTTCGGTTGACGGACAGAGTTGGCGCCATTTCCGGCGCCTACTACGCTAACGACGCACCCAGCTCAACCGAACAAGTCGGCATACGCCTTAGAGAGCCAGCGCCAGGCCTACACCTCGTCCTTTGCCTCATTACGCGAGAAACAGGCAGAGCAGGGGGCCACGGCCCGCATCAACGACCGCCCGTCGCTTGCAGGTCGTACATCACCTGCCAGACGTCGTGCAGCGCCGCTTCGTAGGCGCGGTCAGCGGGTGGCCTGTGACGTCCGACGGCAGCCTTGAAGTTGTCGTAGTCGATATCGTCGGCCATGTCGCGACGACGGTCGTCCACGTCGCCTTGTCCACGAAGAGGCGGCACGCGTAGTCCGAGCCCGGAAACTCCACGATGTCGCACGCCGCGAGGTGCTGAGCGTGCCGCGCCTTCAGGGCTTCGAGATGCCGGTGCGATCGAGCTCGCACCATGACCTTCGATAGGTCGACCGAGCGGCCATGCGCTCCATCGCCCTGTCGGGCGCAAACGACGCTGAAGAATCCATCCCTGGTGAAGAGCCACATGCAGCGTTCCCCCTGGCGGGTATGCGGCGGCAGGAGACTCCGCCGCGCTTTCGGGATGACGCTGTCGCGGACGAGCTTCTGACAGCAGACTCCAGGGCCTCCGGCGTCCTGTCAGAGCTTTAGGGCCGTCGCCGTCACCTCTGCCGTTCGGGCTCGCGCGGTCGTGCATGGTGCACGAGACACGGGCCCTCTTCTACCAGTCGCTCCGGCCGCGTCCTCCCGCGCGTCAGGCGAGGAGGTTGCCGATGGCCATCATTGCTCGCATCGCTCACACCTTGTGGACTCCGTCGGCACTGCGCATCTGCGCGGTGCTCTTCCTGCTGTCCGTGTGCGTTCCCGGTTCCCTGTTCGCCCAATCCCGCGGCGTCGTCACCGAGGTGGCGCCGATCTATCTCCGACCCGACGAGTCGCGCACGCCGCTGCGGACGGCCGCCGTCGGTACGGCGCTGGTCGTCCTGCAGACCGAGGGCGAGTGGCTTCAGGTCGAATTCGAGGACCCGCAGTTCGGCCGCCGCGTGGGGTGGACGCGAAAGACGCGCGTACGCGTCGAAGCACCGCACACGACGCCGATGGACCTGTCGGTTGCGCCCGACTCGCCTGCTCCGCCGCGCCGGCCAACGGATGCACCCGAGGACGACACCAGGGCCGACAGGGCGGATCGTGAACAACGTCCTCGTCGCGATGGACGCCGCATCGAACGCGGCTGGCTCGACGTGAACTTCGGGGTGGCGAAGTCCGGGGCCGACCTGAGCACCTACGCATTCGCCGGCATCCTCCACGGCGAGCCGTCCGCTATTGCGGCAGCCTATCCCGAGCCTTCCACCGGCGCGTCGTTCGACGTCGGAGGAGGCGTGATGTTCAACCGCTGGATCGGCGCCGGCGTGTCCATCGCCGGGACAGCGCACGAGGACATCGTCGGCCTCGGCGCGACGATTCCTCATCCCTACTTCTTCAACGCGGAGGTCATCGCCAGCGGCGCGACCGACGACAAGTTGATGCGCACCGAAGGCAGCGTCCATCTCCAGGCCATGGTCGCGGCCTACCAGGGCCCGCGCGGACGGTTCAGGGTGTTTGGCGGTCCGACCTACTTCCGCTACGAAGCCGACATGGTGCAGGACGTGGAGTACACGCAGATCGCCACACGCCTGAGCCGCGCGCAATCGGTCACGATCACAGGCTACGAGGCGGTCACGACGGAAGGCACCGGCTGGGGCTGGCATGTCGGCGCCGACGGCAGCGTGTTCTTCAACCGCGTCGTCGGCATCGGCGGTTTCGCGCGCTTCAGCCGCGGCACCGTGGAAATCGACGAGCCGATGAGTGAGTTGCTGCAGGACGTCACGGTAGGCGGCCTGCAGGTGGGCGGCGGCCTCCGTCTGCGGTTCTGAGTTGGGTACGGCGTCGCCCATCGTGGCGACGCCGTCAATGCTTCCACTCGGGCCCACTTCACCTCAATGCGCCGAACGCATCAGCTCATGGCAACCGTGCCACCATGCCCATCGTCTCCTCAACGACGATGGGGCCAGCGGTCAGCGCGGCGTCGTTGTGGTCGGCGCCTTTGATCACGACGAACGCCTTCGGTCCTGAGGCGGCGTCGTGTACGCGCCGGCTCTGCTCGAGCGGGACGATCGTGTCGGCGTCGCCGGCGATGACGAGGAGCGGCGCGCGCACCTGAACGATCTTGTTCACCGTGGCGAAGGCATCGCGCAGGAGCAGGCGCACCGGCAGCATCGCGTAGTGGTAGCTGCCGATGTCGGCCATCGACGTGAAGGGCGACCGCAGGACGAAGGCCGCGGGCGGATGCTCGGCGGCGAGTTCGACAGCGACCGACGCGCCGAGCGACTCGCCGAAGTACACCAGGCGACCGGCGTCCACGTCGCGGCGCGACAGCAGGTAGCTGCGTGCCGCACGGGCGTCGAGCGCCAGGCCGCGTTCGTGTGGCGATCCGGCGCTGTCGCCATAGCCGCGATAGTCGAAGAGCAGGACGGCGACGCCGTGCCGGCGGAACGCGAGAGCCAGATCCGCGCGGTAGGCGCGGTTGCCCGCGTTGCCGTTGAACACGAGGATCGTCGCGCGCGCCGGCGACTGCGTGGCAGGCACGAACCACCCACGCAACTGGACGTCGTCCCGCGTCTTGAAGCTGACCTGCTCCACGTCCGCGAGGCCAACCGCCGCCGGGGGTGGCACGTTCGCGAACGGGAAGTACATCAGCCGGCGCTGGCCGAACCAGATGAGGGCCAGCAGCGCCAGGACGCACGCTGCCGCGATCAGGAGCACGCGCATCGTCACCGTGACTTCCCGGTGCCTGTCGATCGCGCTGGCACGTGGACAGTACCTCGCCGAATCGTCAGAACGTGAGCTTGACGGCGAGCTGCATCTGGCGCGGGTCGCCGACGCCGGTACGCAGGAAACCGTCGAAGTTGAACAGCGCCGGCGTGCTGAGCGGGTTGATGTTGTTGGCGTTGTTGAACGTGTTGAACATCTCGACGATCGGTGTGAGCTCGTAGTGCCCGCCGAAGCGGAACGGCCGGCCGATGCGCCAGTCGAACGAGAAGTACTCGTTGTCCTTGCGCTCGCCGTTGCGGCCGCGGTCGGTGCCGGCGAGCACGCGCGGGCTCGCCGTGATCGGCTGGGCGCTGCGGTACTGGACGCGCGAGTTCGCCCAGAACGCCTTCGGCAGGACGAAGTAGCCGAAGAAGTTGAACTTGTGGCGGATGTCGCGGTCGGCCGGCCCCCAGTCCTTCGAGAGGTCGAAGAAGTTGAAGCTGCGATCGGTGAACGGGTCGCGCTCGTTCGAGTCGTTGTCCTCGTCCTTGGCGAGCACGTAGTTGCCTTCGAGCTGGATGCCGCCCGAGAGGCGCTTGCGCACGCCCAGCGTCACGCCGCGGTAGCGCGACTCGCCGAGGCTGTTGGTGACCATCACCTCGTCGAGCTGCGGCTGCCACGGGTGCCCGTTGTAGACGTAGACGTTGCCCGTCCCCGGTCCCTGATCGCAGCACACCGGATCGCTCTTGTTGAAGTTGAGGAAGCGCGTGAGGTTGCGGCCCTCGTTCCAGATGAAGTCGGCGTACCCGACCCAGCCAGGCACGAGCTGCTGCTCGTAAGCGACGTTGAACGCGAGGATGCGCGGATTCTCGTAGTCGCGGTCGTAGACGCGGACGCCGCTGAAGAACGGGAACTCGCCGTCGGGCACCGGCGTCGGCGTGACGACGTTGGGCCAGGTGGGCGTCGGCGCGCCGAACGCGAGCAGGTTGGCGGTGTTGGCAAAGATCGTCTGCTGCTGGAGGCCGTTCGTGGTGATCGTGCCGACCTGGCTCAGCATGTTCTGGCGCGCGGAGTACACACCGTAGC
>CBIHOS010000231.1:0-7219 GCA_966211945.1 uncultured bacterium | reverse complement strand
CGGGCGCGGGCGGCGCGGGCCCGCCGGGGCGGGGCACAGGAGGCGCCGGCGATCAGGCTGGTGGGCAGCGTCAGCTGGCGGGCCGGCAGGGTGGGCGCGGCCAGACGGCTCATGATGCAGCCGGCGAGCGCACGGCCGACGTCCTCGAGCGCGATCCGCACCGTCGCCAGCCGCGGGTGCATCGTCTGCGCCTCGATGTCGTCCAGGCCGCCGACGCTGATGTCGTCGGGCACGCGCAGGCCGGCGTCGCGGATGGCGTCGCAGACCCCCTGTGCGGTGGCGTCGGACCCGGCGAAGATCGCCGTCACCGGAGCGCCTTCGGCCAGCAGCGCCTGGGTGCCGCGATAGCCGGCCTCGCGCGGGTCCTCGCAGTCGGGCGCGACGACGCGGGCCGGCGTGTCGGCCTCCGACATCGCCCGGGCGTAGCCGTCGTAGCACCTGTCGAACCAGGGGTACTGCCGGTTGCCGACGAACCAGATGTCGCGGTGGCCAAGCGACTGCAGATGGCGGGTCATCGCGTAGCCGCCCTCCACGTCGTCATAGTAGACCGTGTCATAGCGGCCCTCGTGCCAGGGGCGCTCGACGTTGTTGCCCTGTACGGCCAGGGCGGCCGTGGTCTGCGACAGCCGGTCCAGCAGGTTCTGGGAGTGGACGCCGGCCAGCACACAGCCGTCCAGGATGTCCTGCCGGAGCAGCAGGCGCGGGATGTCGAGGGCGGCGGCCGGGACGTCCTGCCGGTAGCGCAGCGCGATGAAGACGACGTGGTAGTTGTGCTCGGCGCAGGCGGCCTCGACGCCCGCGAGGATGCGCGAGTGAAACGGGTGGAGCAGGGGCCGGTTGCCGAGCACGAAGCCGATCAGGCGTGGCTTGAGACGGGCGGCCAGGTCGACCTTCATGCGGCCCGCGATGCGCTGGACGCGCGCCTCGAGCGCCGGGCTGACCTTGCCGGTGCGGTTGATCACGCGGGAGACCGTGGCGCCGCTGACGCCGGCGGCGCGCGCGATGTCCTGGAGGCGGACCTTCTTGCCCTTGGCCACGAAGACTCTGTTCCGGTTGCGCGGCATCGTTCCAGACCGTCCCCGCGCTGGTCAAGAAAATTTTCACGGCCGACCGAAAATTTGCTTGACTTGCTGGCGTTCTGAGCCAATCTTGTCGCACCACCACAGCGATTGATGCTGTCGGCTTCCCCGGAGGTCTCCGTGACGGCCCTGCTCTCCGTACTGCACCGCGCATCCCGCGCCGCGGTTGCAACGATGTTCCTGTTGTCGCTACCGGCGGGGGCGGCCGCACAAGCGCTGTACGGCAGCGTGACCGGCACGGTCACCGACAATTCCGGCGCCGCCATCCCCGGCGTCAGCATCACGTTGACCAACGAGGGCACCGGCCTGGTCCTCGACACCGTGACCGACAGCGAAGGCCTCTACACGGTCCGCAACGTGCTGCCCGGCAATTACCAGCTGAACGCCGCGCTGCAGGGCTTCAAGACCTTCACGCAGACCGGCATTCCGCTCACCGCCGGCAACATCCTGCGCGTCAACGCCACGCTGGAGATCGGCAACCTCACCGAGTCGATCACGGTGACGACCGAGGCGGCGCTGCTCAAGACCGACAAGGCCGACGTCAGCGTCGAACTGCAGCCCAAGGAGATCACCGACCTGCCGCTGAACCAGTTCCGGAACTACCAGGCGTTGATGAACCTGGTGCCCGGCGCGACGCCGGGGACGTACCAGAACTCGCAGGGCTCGACGCCGCAGCGGTCGCTGCGGACGTTCGTCAACGGCACCAACCCGAACAACAACAGCACCCGGATCGACGGCGCCGCCAGCATCAACATCTGGCTGCCGCACCACGCCGGCATGGTGGCGTCGGCCGAGACGATCGACAACGTCAACATCGTCACCAACAGCTTCGACGCGGACACCGGCATGGCCGGCGGCGCCGCCATCGCGGTCGTGACCAAGTCGGGCACCAACAACCTGCGCGGGTCGGCGTTCATCTTCCACAACCGCGACGACTGGAATGCCAACACGTACTTCAACAACGCCAACGGCCTGACCAAGCCGCCGGTCACCAACTCGATCTACGGCGGCACGGTCGGCGGTCCGATCGTGAAGAACCGGCTCTTCTACTTCGGATCGTACGAGCGGTTCAAGGAGGAGCGCGGCATCCAGGAAACGGCGCAGGTGCCGACGGCACGGATGCGCAATGGCGACTTCGGCGAGGTGCTCGCCGCGTTCCCGAACTTCCGGCTCTACGACCCGCTGACCGGGGCCGCCAACGGCACCGGGCGCGACGTCTTCCCGGGGGCCGTGATTCCCGCTAGTCGCCTCAGCAGCATCGCGCAGAAGATCCAGGACACGTATCCGGCGCCGAACACGACGGCCGACCTCAACCGCAACGGCATCGCCGACGACTACGTGATCCAGCGCGCGCCGACCTTCGATCGGCACAACTACGACGCGAAGGTCTCCTTCAACCGGTCCCCGGCACACCAGATCTGGGGAAAGATCTCCTACCTCACCGCCGACGTGCAGGACCGCTTCCAGCTCGGGTTCGACCAGGTCGCGCCGGCGCCGACCACGGTCACCGCGCCGGTCGTCGGGCACACGTGGACGCTGTCGCCGACGCTCATCCTGGATGGCAGCTTCGGCGTGACCTACAACGAGCAGGAAGGTCTCGCGCCCGACTACGGCACCAACTGGGGCAGCGACATCTGGGGGATTCCTGGCACCAATGGCGGCGACATCCGGCAGAGCGGCCAGCCGCTCATCAACACCGGGCTCACCACGCTCGGCAACATCTCGACCTGGAACCCCTACTTCTACACGACGTCGGTGTACTCCTTCACGCAGGCCCTGACGAAGGTCGCAGGTCGTCATGAACTGCGCATGGGGTACGACCTGAACCACCTCGAGATGAACCACTGGCAGCCCGAGATCGGCAGTTTCGGTCCCCGTGGTGGTTTCACCTTCGGCGGCAACGTCACTGGCGCCTCCGGCTATCAGCCGGTGAGCGGTTTCAACAGCTACGCCGGGTTCCTGCTCGGCCTCCCCTCTACGTACGGCAAGAGCGTCCAGGCCGAGGAGATGACCACGCGCGAGTGGCAGCATGGCCTGTACGTGCGCGACCGCTGGCAGGTCAACGACAAGCTCACGCTCAACGGCGGGCTGCGGTTCGAGATGTACCCGACGATGACCCGCGCCGACCGCGGCATCGAGCGGCTCGACTTCGCCACCTGGAACGTCCTCATCGGCGACCGCGGCGGCAACCCGAGCGATGTCGGCGTCAGGGGCAAGTCTGTCTACGTCGCGCCGCGGTTCGGCGCCGCCTACCGCGTCGACGACAACACGGTGGTCCGCGCCGGCTACGGCATCACCGTCAACCCGCTGCCGTGGTCGCGGCCGCTGCGCGGCTTCTACCCGGCGACGATCGCGTTCAGTCAGGCAGCCGCCGGCTTCGGCTACATCGGGTCGCTCGAGCAGGGCATTCCGTCGGTCGCGATTCCCGACCTGAGCAGCGGCAGTGTCCTCCTGCCGCGCGGCGTCGACATGCGCACGCCCAATCCCGATCACGTCGACCGCGCGCTGCTGCACCAGTGGAACCTCACGCTGGAGCGCCGCCTGCCGTTCGATCTGGTGACCAGCGTCGCCTACGTCGGCACGCAGACCAACGGCGGCTACGCCGACATCAACCAGAACTACGCCGAGCCGGGCGGCGGCGAAGCGGGCCGGCGATACTTCGCGCAGGCCGGCAGCGCCAGCATCCTCGACTGGGGCAACTGGACGACCAGCAAGTACCACTCGCTGCAGATGTCGGTGAACCGCCCCTTCAAGAACGGCCTGCTGCTCAAGGGCGCCTACACCTGGAGCAAGGCCATGAACATGGCCGACGAGGACGGCTGGACGGGCATGAGCTGGAACATCCCCAGCCAGTTCCATCGCAACTACGCGCGCGGCGGCTACGACCGCACGCACGTCCTGCAGATGGGATTCGTCTACGAGCTGCCGTTCATGCGCGAGAGCGCGAGCCCGCTGGCCTACGTGGTGAAGGACTGGCAGGTCAACGGCATCTTCTCGGCCTTCTCCGGCACGCCGTTCACCATCGGCGGCAACAACCCGCAGCTGCTCGCGTCGGGCGCCGGTTCGATCACCGCCAATCAGAACGGCGACGTCAACGTGATCAACTCGCCGAGCCGCGACGTGAAGTGGATCGACACGTCGATCTTCTCGCACCCGAGCGGATCGGAGTGGGGCAACTCGGGCCGCAACGCGTTCCGCGGACCGTCGCTGTGGAACCTCGATCTCTCGCTGTTCCGCAACATCCCGATCGGCCGCTACCGGGTGGAATTCCGCGCCCAGGCGTCCAACGTGCTCAATCACACGCGATACCTGCTGCCCGACACCAGCATCAACAGCCCGACGTTCATGCAGTTTGTCGCCGCCGGCGCGTACGATGCGCCACGCGTCGTGCAGCTGGGCCTCCGCTTCCAGTTCTAAACCTCTGGGTAGGGCCGGCTCGCCGAGCCGGCCTTCACCTCGCACGACATCGGGCGCCTCCGAGGCGCCCGACCTTTTGGTACGGCGAAGGGCCGAGCAGCGAACGACATGAATCGACGGACGTTCATCAACACGGTTGGCGGGTCGGGGGCAGCGATGGCGGTGTGGCCGTCGGCGGCATTCGATCCGGCACGGGCCGGGCGCGCCGTGCGCCTCGAGACGTCGCACGGCAGCCAGCCGTCGAGTGGGTCCAGATCGCCGGTACGTTTCGCGGCCATCGGTCTCAATCACTCGCACGTCAACAGCCAGGTCGAGACCGTCCTGAAGCACGGCGGCCAGCTCGCCGCCGTCTTCGCGAAGGAACCGGATCTGGTCGCCGCCTTTGCCAAGCGCTTCCCGCAGGCGAAGGTGGCCCGCAGCGAACAGGAGATCCTGGACGACACGGGCATCGCGCTCGTGGTCAGCGCCGCGATCCCGAACGAGCGCGCCGCCCTGGGCATCCGCGTGATGCAGCACGGCAAGGACTTCATGGTGGACAAGCCGGGCGTCACCACGCTCGCGCAGCTCGCCGAGGTCCGCAAGGTGCAGGCCGCCACCAGGCGGATCTACTCGATTCTCTACGGCGGCCGCCTCGAGAGCCCGGCCACCACGCGCGCCGTCGAACTGGTCCACGCCGGCGCCATCGGTGAGGTCGTGCACACGCTGGGCCTCGGTCCCCACAAGATTGGCAGCGGGCGCGCCGACTGGTTCTGGAACCGCGAGCAGTTCGGCGGCGTGATCGGCGACCTCGGGACGCACCAGGCCGACTACTTCCTCGCGTTCACGCGGGCCACCCGCGTCGAGGTCGTCGCGTCGCAGGTCGCCAACCTCCATCATCCCGACAAGCCGCGGTTCGAGGACTTCGGCGATGCCATGCTGCGCAGCGATCGCGGCAGCGGCTACTTTCGCGTCGACTGGTTCACCCCGGGCGGCGTCGCCGCCTTCGGCGACTCGCGCCTGACCGTGATGGGCACCGACGGCTACCTCGAGGTGCGGCCCCAGGTCGACCTTGCCGGTCGTCCTGGCGGCAGCCATCTGTTCCTGGTGGACCAGAAGGCGACGCGGTACGTCGACACGAAGGACACGCCGCTGCCGTACGGCGCCCGCCTGCTCGACGATGTCGTGAACCGCACCGAGACGGCGATGCCGCAGGCGCACGCCTTCCTCGCCGCCCAGATCGTGCTCGAGGCCCAGGCCAGGGCGACGTCGCCGCGCCTGGGCACGGCGTAAGCATTCCCGGAGAGCCGCCATGTCCACGCACGGCCGCCTGTCGCGCCGCCGCTTCCTCGGCACCGCCGCCCGCACCGGCGCCGCTGCCTCTCTTGCCGGCGGCGCCCCGGCCATCGTCCCGGCGTCGGTGTTCGGCAAGACCTCGCCGAGCAACCGGATCAACGTCGGCGCCATCGGCGTCGGCCGGATTTCGCGCGATCACGACATGGCCGAGACGCTGCCGTTCGACTCGGCGCGGATCATGGCCGTGTGCGATCTCGATCGACGCCGGCTCGAGGACGGCAGGACCTTCGTCAACGACTTCTACGCGAAGCAGTCGGGCCAGTCCTACGACGGCGTCCGGATGTACGACGACTACCGCGAGCTGCTCGCCAATCCCGACATCGACGCGGTGCTGGTGAGCACGCCGGATCACTGGCATGCGCCGATCGCGATCGCCGCGGTCGAGGCCGGCAAGGACGTCTACCTCCAGAAGCCCGCCTCGCTGACCATCGCCGAGGGCCGCGCGCTCTCGTACGCGGTGCAGCGGACCGGCCGCGTGCTGCAGCTCGGCAGCCAGAACCGATCGCTGCCGCAGCACCGGTACGCGTGCGAACTCGTGCGCAACGGCCGCATCGGCCAGTTGAAGACCGTCGAAGTGGGCCTTGCCGCCGACCCGGGTGGGTCGGACGAGCCCGAGATGCCCGTCCCGCCGACGTTCAACTACGACATGTGGCTCGGCTCGACGCCGGACGTGTACTACACCGAGAAGCGCGTGCACCCGCAGGTCGGCTACGAACGGCCAGGCTGGCTGCGCTGCGAACAGTTCGGCGCCGGCATGATCACCGGCTGGGGCGCGCATCACATCGACACCGCGCACTGGGGCATGGGGGCCGAGTTCACGGGCCCGGTCGAGGTGTGGGGCCGCGCGGAGTTCCCGACGTCGGGTCTCTGGAACGTGCACGGCCCGTTTCGCACCGAGGCGCGCTACGCTGACGGCGTCCACATGATCGTCAGCGACTCGATCCCGAACGGCATCAAGTTCATCGGCACCGAGGGCTGGATCTTCGTCAACCGCGTCAGCGGCCTGAGCGGCACCGACCCGAGGGCGTACGTCGGCAACCCGAAGGCGCTCGACGCCAGCGACCGCCGCCTGCTCGAATCGGTGATCGGGCCCGACGAGGTCCACCTGATCGACAGTCGCGATCAGCACGGCAACTGGCTCGAGGCCATTCGCACCCGGCAGCTGCCGATTGCGCCGGCCGAAGTCGGACACCGCTCCTGCTCGGCCTGCCTGCTGCACCACATGGCGATGCGGGCCGACCGTCACCTGCTCTGGGACCCGGCCCGCGAACGCTTCCGCAACGACGATGAAGCCAATTCGTGGCTGTCGCGGCCGCAGCGCCATCCGTACATCACATAGGTAGGGGCACGTCCCCGACGTGCCCTGACAGGGCGGCTCGGGGAGCCGCCCC
>CBIHOS010000230.1:0-7288 GCA_966211945.1 uncultured bacterium | reverse complement strand
TCGGGTATCGGGTGTCGGGTATCGGGTAGCGGGCGCGACAGAGGGCGTCACTCAGGCCGGGCCCGCTGCCCCAACGCGCCCCACGACCGCGGCTGACGCGTCGACACCAGCCAACGCCAGCGATGCCGCCGCCGGCGTACAGGACACGCCGCCCGTGCTGCCGCCGGGCGTGACGGCGATGTTCGTGCCCGTGCGTGGTGCCGCCGCCGGCAGCGGGCTCGCCTACGCGCCGGCGTTGTACGTCGCGGGCACGGTGCGGCTCGCCGATCAGAAGCGCGGCGTTGCCGAGACGCGCGAGTTCCAGCGGCTCGTGCCGCTGCAGGATGGCGCGGCGCCGCTCGCATTGGATGCGGCCCGCGACACCGAGACGAGCCCCGGCGATCTCGAGTCGACCCCACGCGGCCCCGCGTCGTACGCCGACCTGCCGGGAGCGGCTACCGCGGCGCGCTCGTACGACAAGTGGCGCAAGGACGTCGCCACCTGGCTGTACGACACCGAGTCGCTGACGCTGTGGGCCGACCGCGACTCCGGACTGACGTCGACGCCGGGCGAAACCGAGGCGGCGTTTGCCGCGCGGGTCGCCGACGCCCGCCGCGAAGCGCGCGACGCGAAGGTCGACGCGCTGCGCAAGAAGTACGCGCCGAAGGTGCTGGCGCAGCAGGAACGGATTCGCAAGGCCGAACAACAGCTCGGCAAGCAGCAGCAGGAGGTGACCTCGTCGACCGGCTCGGCCGTGCTCACGATGGCCACCGGCGTGTTCGGCGCGCTGTTCGGCCGCAAGACCTTCAGCGCCGCCAACGCCGGCCGGCTCGGCACCGCGGCGCGCGGCGCCGGCAGGGTGATGAAGGAGAAGCAGGACGTGACGCGCGCGGAGGAGACACTCGCCGCCGAGCAGCAGAAGCTCGCCGAGTTGCAGGCCACGGTCGAAGCCGACGCCGCCGCAGTCGCGGCCGAGGCCCAGGCGGCCGCACCGATCGAGTCGATCGCCGTGCGCCCGAAGAAGAGCGACATCACGGTGTCGGCTGCGACGCTCGTGTGGGTCGCGAACTCACCCGTGTAGACACGCCACGTACCTCGATCGCACGATGCGAACGGCCTCCAGGCGCGGTGCGGCGGTGCAACGCCACCCCGGCGTCCGAAGCAGCCTCGCGGCAGCGATGGCCGCGGCCCTGCTCGCCGGCGGCCTCGGCCTGTCGGCGCGGCAGGACGAGGTCCTGCCCTTTGCATTCGTGAACGTCGCACGCCAGGCCGGCCTCGACAGTGTTGGCGTGTACGGAGGCCGCGAGCGCAACCGGTACCTCCTCGAAACGACAGGCAGCGGCGTCGCCCTCATCGACATCGACGGCGACGGCTGGCTCGACGTGTTCCTGGTGAACGGCACGACGCTCGAGGGGTTTCCGCCGGGCGAGCAACCCACCGCCCACCTGTATCGCAACCGCCGCGACGGCACCTTCGACGACGTCACCGAACGGGCCGGCGTCCGCCAGTCCGGCTGGGGCCAGGCGGCCTGCGTCGGCGACTACGATGCGGACGGCCGCGACGATTTCCTGGTCACCTACTGGGGCCAGAACCGCTTGTTCCGGAATCGCCCCGACGGGACCTTCGACGACACCACCGCGCGCGCGTCACTCGTCACGCCGCGCCGATGGGGCTCGGGCTGCGCCTTCCTCGACTACGACCGCGACGGTCATCTCGATCTGTTCGTGGCCAACTACATCGATCTCGACCTGGAGGCGACGCCCGTCCCCGAGTCCGGCCTGTGCCGCTACAAGGGCCTGCCGGTGGCGTGCGGGCCACCGGGCCTGCCGGGGGGAACCAACGCGCTCTATCGCAACCGCGGCGACGGCAGGTTCGAGGACGTCTCGGCACCATCGGGCATCACGCGCGCACAGGGCACGTACGGCCTCGGCGTGACGACCCTCGACTTCGACGATGACGGATGGGTGGACGTGTATGTGGCCAACGACTCGAAGCCGAGCACGCTCTACCGCAACAACCGCGACGGCACCTTCAGCGACATCGCGATCGAAGCGGGCTGCGCGTTCAGCCAGGACGGACGGGCCCAGGCCGGCATGGGCATCGCCGTCGGCGACGTCGACCGCGACGGCACGATGGACATCTTCAGGACGAACTTCGCGGGCGACACCTCGACGCTCTACGCCAACACCGGCCGCGGCGAGTGCGAGGACCGGACGTTTGCGGCAGGCATCGGCATCAACACCCGCTGGCTCGGATGGGGCGTCGGCTTCCTCGACCTCACCCGCGACGGCTGGCTCGATCTGTTCCTCGTGAACGGGCACGTGTACCCGGAAGTCTCGACGCTCGCCGGCGAAGCGGCGTACGCCCAGCGCAAGGTGGTCTATCGCAACCGCGGCAACGGACGCTTCGAGGACGTCACCGATCGGCTGGGCCCGCCCGTGACCACGCCTGCCGCCAGCCGCGGCGCCGCCTTCGGCGACATCGACAACGACGGCGACATCGACGTCGTCGTCAACAACATGCACGCGCCGCCCGACCTGTTCCGCCTGGACATCCGTCCCGGTGAAGGTCACTGGCTGAGCGTCGCCCTCGTCGGCACCGTATCGCACAGGAACGCGATTGGCGCACGCGTGACCGTGTCGGCCGGCCGGCGGACGTGGGCCGACGAAGTGCGTGGCGGCGGGAGCTACTACGCGCAGAACGATTTCCGTCTGCACTTCGGCCTCGGCGACACGACCGCGGTGAGTCGCGTGCTCGTGCGGTGGCCGAACGGCGTGGAGGAAACCTTCGCGGTGACCGGCCTCGACAGGCTGGTCACGCTGACGGAAGGCCGGGGCACGCGAGTTCCCGCCCGCACCCGCTAGCGTGCCGGCTCGGGCC
The DNA here is from genome assembly GCA_966211945.1 of uncultured bacterium. Classification (GTDB taxonomy): domain Bacteria; phylum Acidobacteriota; class Vicinamibacteria; order Vicinamibacterales; family Vicinamibacteraceae; genus Luteitalea. The sequence continues at coordinate 4,429 of CBIHOS010000230.1, read as the reverse complement.
GACGACCGTGCAGCCACACGCTGTCGCCGAGCGGCGGCGCGCCCGACACCGTCGCGATGACCGCATGGCGCGAATGTGACGGCGGCAGGCCGAGCAACGCGGCGATCTCGTGCAGCGCCGGACGCGCCTCGTTGTGCAGCAGCACGCCGCCCGGCGCCAGCATGCCCGTGACGTTCGCCAGCGCGATCATCAGCGCGTCATCGTCGAAATACGGGAACACGTTGGTGGCAACGACGAGATCGAAGGTCTGACCGGCGAGACGCTCGGTCACGACGTCGAGCCGTTCTGCGTGAACGGCCCGTGCGGCCTCCGGCGACACCTGGACCCGCTTGAAGAGGTGCCCTGGGGGCACGGGCAGTGTGCCGCGCGCCGTGCGCGCCCGGGTGTCGATCTGCCCGAGCGATCGTCCCAGCGCCTCGAAGTATTCGCGGTATCCACCAGCCAGCGTCACCCGGCCGTCGTCGCCGATGCCGGAGACGAGCAGCAGCGCCGGCGGCGCGGCCCGCGACATGCGTACGTGATCGACAACGCGTGGGTTGATGTCGGCCGCGACGATCTCGACCTCGTCGAGCCGGGAGAGGCCGAGACCGACGAGCGCATCGAGCACCGCCCACGGCTGATAGCTCTGGGGCGGCGCCGCCTCGAGCAGCGCGGTGCGGGGAGCGATGTCGAGCCCGGCGCCGACAATCAGCACCCTGCGCACGCGGCGACCGGGTTCGAGCCCGTGCAGGACGCCGAGCCCCTGGGCGACAAGGAAGCCGGCCTCGACCGCGGTGTCCGTGCTCAGGCCGCGTGTACGGTACAAGCCGGCCGCAGCCGCCGTCGTCGACCGGCCAGTCCCGAACTCCTTTTCGTACACGAACCGCATCACGCGGAGGTACTCGGACGCGAGCGCCGCTTCGCGACCCCGGGCGGCAGGCACCTCGTCGGCCAGGAGCCGGCCGAAGTACGCGAGCCGTGCGTCGGTGCCCGGCGAAGCCGCCGCGCGCAGGAACTCCGAAAGGCGCCGATGGACTGCCTGAGCGATACGGCTTCGGGCGGAGGCAGGATCGGCGAGGAAGGCGTCGCGGGCGGGCGCATCGAGGCTGTCGACGAGCGACTTCGCGCTCAGCGCCGGTTCGATCGACGGGCGCGTCGTGAAGCGGGTGGACTGCAGCGCGTAGAAGACGAGGTGATCGAGGTCGCCCAGGTGTACCCGGCGCGCGTTGTCGTCAGCGAGGCGTGCGATGCGCGCGGAGAAGTCGCTGGCCGAGAACCCGCGCGCTTCGAGGCGCGCGTGGATCGGCGCCATGTCCTGCCAGGTGACGCGACGGACAGCCCGCTCGGCGCCCTGCACCGCGTTCCCACCTGACGTCCCGGTCGGGAGCAGGGACGCGAGCAGGACGAGTGCGAACGCGGCGCGGGCGGCGAGCACGATTCGGAACAGCCTACAGCCTGTCTGCAGGCCGTAGGCTGTAGGCCGTTGCGATCAGAAGATCAACCGGAACCCGAGCTGGACGAACCGCTGGAAGTTCGACTGGCCGACAGTGTTGCGGTTGATGCGGCCGAAGTTGTCCGAGGCGGTGTTGCGCTCGAAGTCGCGCTCGTCGTACATCGGGCTGTTGAAGACGTTGAACGCCTCGACACGGAGCTGGAAGCGCACCCGTTCGGTGATCTGGGTCGTCTTGGCGAAGTTCAGGTCCAGCTGCCAGTAGCCCGGGCGGCGCATGCGGTCGTCGACGACCTGCGCGGTGCGCGCCTGGTACGGCTCGCGGACGAGGAAGAATGGCTCGGTGCAGCCGTAGTTCACCGAGTAGGCGAACAGCGTGTACCCGCCCGAGGCGTTGCGCTGGCCGACGCACGGCTCGACGCCGTAGATGAACTGGCCGTTCTTGGTGGGGTCGAGCGACGGGTCACCAACCAGTTCCGTGTTCTGCGGGATCTTCCAGGGCTGGCCCGACTGATAGAGGAACATCGGGGCGATCGACCATCCGTGGAGCAGGGCCCGCAGCAGGCCCGTCCGCGACTCACCGAAGGGGAATTCGTAGACGCCGGATAGCGAGATGCGGTGACGGCGGTGCGTCCAGTAGGGCCCGCGCACGAGCTCCCTGGTGCTCGGGTCGATGAACGCGTTGAGCCCGCCGATCTCGGGGGCCGACTGCGTCCAGCCGGACGAGGCGCCGATCTGCTCGTACTTGGGCACGAAGGTGTAGTTGCCGCTGACCACGAGCCCCTTCGCCCAGCGGCGGTTGGCCACGAGCTGGAGCGAGTGGTAGTTGATCGTGCCGTCGTTGCGCTGGGTCTCGGTGATGCCGCCGAAGGCCGGGAACGGCCGGCTCAACTCGAAGCGCGACAGCGTCGGGTTCGTGAAGCGCGACGTGCCCTCGAAGCCGCTGACCTGGTAGAACGGGTTCGGGAGCTGCTCGTCGCAGTAGGCCCGGACGCCGCCCTTGGTGACGTCGCACCGGTCGAGCAGTTCACGGCCCGGCTCGTTGATGCCGCGGAACTCGCTCTCCTGCTTCGTGGACCGGCTGCCGGCATAGCTCGCATCGAGGGTCACGCCCCAGGGCAGCTGCCGCTGGACGCCGAACGAGAAGTGGTCGGCCTTGGGCACCACGAAGTCGGGATTGGCGTACGACAGCCCGCGGCCGAGGAAGGTCAGGGCGCCGAGCGAGTTGCCGGGCGGTTGTTCGACGCCGGACGGGAACGGATTGCCCAGCGCAAACGTCGGCGTCCGGCCGTCGTCGAACGAGGGGATGAGCGTGGTCTGGATGCTGAAGCCCTGGATGTGGCCCTGGCCGGTGGGATTGAGGTAGTAGCGGCCATAGCCGCCGCGCAGCACGGTCTTGTCGTTCAGTTGATACGCGGTGCCCAGCCGGATCTGCACGTTGTTGCCGTCGAAGTCCCAGGGTTCGTCCGGGTTGCCGTCGACGCCGGCGAAGGTCAGACCGCCTTGCACCTGGTAGCCGGGGAAGCGCGTCTGGTCGATGCGCGACGCGACCGGATTGGCGATCGACGGATCGAAGATGTAGTTCAACCGGTTCTGGTCCTCGCTCACCGAGCTGTTGAAGTCCCAGCGGGCGCCGGCATTGATCGTCCACCGATCGGTGATCTTCCAGTCGTCCTGGATCCAGGGCGCGTAGTAGGTCCAGCGGTAGTCCGGCAGGACGTTGTTGTCGACGACGCCGCCGGACGGCGCGCCGAGCAGGAACGACGCGAACGAACTGCCCGACAGCGCGTCGGCGCGGTTGAACTCCCGCTGCGTGAAGCCGCGGTTGAAGTCGAGGCGCATGCCGGCCTCGCCGACGCTCCGGCCGGCCACGTGCGTGCTGCGGAAGTCGAGACCGGCGCGGATGTTGTGGCGCCCGCGGGTCAGCGAGATGTTCGGCTGCACCGACCAGATGTAGTTGCGGTTCTCGCTCTGGCCGCGCGACAGCTGGACGTACTCCGCCATGTTGACGCGCGGGAAGATCTGGGCCGGCAGCTGCCCCACCAGGCCGGAGGGGAACCCGAGCTGGGTGGCGTCGAAGCCGAAGCCCTCGTCCGATCGACTCAGCTCGAGGAAGTAGGTGTAGCTGCCGCGCAGGTTGAGGACGGTGCTGCCGCCCATGATGTGGACCCAGTCGCCGACGACGGCGCGGTTGGCGCGCACGAGCGGCAGCTGGCCGTCCTGAGCCGGACCGCTGCGAATCGGCGACGTGTTGCGCAGTTCGTTGCGCTCGTTCTCCGCCCAGCGGAAGAACGTCCGGTCGTTGGCGCCGATGTTGTGATCGACCTTGGCCACCCAGTTCCAGAACACGTCCTTGTTGATGTGTTCGGCGTAGGCCAGGTTCTGCTGCCAGGGCGCGACGCCGGCCGTCGTGTTGTTGGGCAGCGGATAGTACTCGAGCAGCTGCCGCGCCACCGGGTCGATGCGGTCCTGCGGAATGACGTTGCCCGGGAACGGGTCGCGCACCCAGCTGCCGTTGACGTTGCGGCCGGTCGCCGGGTCGTAGATGGCGATGAGGTTGCCGTTGACGTCGCGGTAGTCGCTGAAGTCGCCGCGGCGCATGGCCTCGGTCGGCGTGGTGTTGAACAGCGGCGCCGGCGTCCCTTCGCGGTAACGCTCACCGGTGAACAGGAAGAAGGTCTTGTTCTGGCCGTTGTAGAGCCCCGGGATGCGGACCGGGCCGTCGACGCTGAAGCCGTACTGATCGAGGTAGTGGTCGGTCTTGGGGGCGTCGCGGGAGTTCAACAGGAAGGAGTTCGAGTCGAGCCACTTGCGCCGCATGAACTCGTAGCCGACGCCGTGCAGGCTGTTGGTGCCCGACTTGAGCGACATGTTCACGACGCCGCCGGCGGTGCGGCCGTACTGCGCGTCATAGGTGTTGGTCGCGATCTTGAACTCCTGCACGGCTTCGGCCGGCGGCACGTAGGCGATGTTGTTGCCGCCCTGGTTGGCGTTGTTGGG
>CBIHOS010000229.1:0-7305 GCA_966211945.1 uncultured bacterium | reverse complement strand
AGCGCGTGAGGTTGCGGCCCTCGTTCCAGATGAAGTCGGCGTACCCGACCCAGCCCGGCACGAGCTCCTGCTCGTAGGCGACGTTGAACGCGAGGATGCGCGGATTCTCGTAGTCTCGGTCGTAGACGCGCACGCCGCTGAAGAACGGGAACTGGCCATCCGGCACCGGCGTCGGCGTCACGACGTTGGGCCAGGTGGGGGTCGGCCCGCCGAACGCGAGGAGGTTGGCGGTGTTGGCAAAGATCGTCTGCTGCTGCAGCCCATTGGTCGTGATCGTGCCGACCTGGCTCAGCATGTTCTGGCGCGCGGAGTACACACCGTAGCTCGCCCGCACGAGCGACGTGCCGTCGCCCTTGACGTCCCAGGCGACGCCAACGCGCGGCTGCCACATGTTCCACTGGCTCGGGATCGTGCCGTCGGACGGGAACGTCGGGTCGTTCAACAACGACCCAAACGCCGTCGTTCGTGGATCCACAGTTTCCGGCATGACCTGGGCGTCCCACCGCAGGCCGTAGTTGACGGTGAGATTGGCACGGACCTGCCACGAGTCCTGCGCGAACAGCGAGAACTCGTCGTTCGTGATCCTCGAGGCGCCGGCTGCATCGGTTGCGAGACCGCTGCGGCCCGCACCCTGCAGGTACAGCAGCAGCGGTCCACCGTCCGTCGATGAACCGGCCGGGCATGCGGCGGGATAGGTGACGAACGCGCCGTTGGAGCAGCCCACCGTGTTGGGACCGTAGCCGCCCGGGCCCGCGGGCGACGCGTAGCGCAGGACGCCGGGGGCGCTGCTGAAGATGTAGCGACCGGTGAAGAAGCCGCGGAACACCTGGTCGTTCATCGTGTGCATCCACTCGCCGCCGACCTTGAACGTGTGGTTGCCGCTGACGATCGAGACGTTGTCCTTGATCTGGGTGCGCCAGATCAGCTCGTCGACGCCCGGCTGCAGGAAGAACGGATCGCCGAAGCGGAACGTCGGGCCGAAGCCGATGCCGGTGTCTGCCGTGAGGCCTGACCCGGCCGCGGTGCGGGGACGGGTCTCGCGCGAGTAGGTGGCGTGCGCCTCGTTGACCATCCGCCTGGACAGCGTCGTGTACCAGTTCAGGTTCACGACGTTGATCCGCGCCGGATCGCCCTCGATGCCGTTGGCCGAGTTGCCGTAGGTCGCGACGTCGAACGTCTCGTTCTCCTTGCGCGAGTGATTGAAGTTCCACGAACCCGAGACCTGGTTGGCGGCGTTGGCGGCCGCGTCGATCTTGCCGAGCACCGCGGTCGTGCGCTGCGGATGCCGGATCGGCGCGCCGTCGTCGATGCCCAGGCGCGACTGCAGGAACCCGAGCAGCGCCGTCCGCTGGCAGTCCGGGTTCGCGTCGATCAGCGCCTCGTTGCTCTGAATCGTCGGGTTCGGCACTGGACACGGCGTGCCGCCGAGCTGCGTGCTCAGATTGGGGCGCTCGAAGTTGCCGTTGATGCCTTCGACGGCAAGGAAGTAGAACGCCTTGTCCTTCCTGATCGGCCCGCCGATGGTGCCGCCGTACTGCTCGCGGTGGAAGTCCGCGAGCTTCGAGCCGTCGGAGAGATCGCCGGTCAGTCCCTCGAGGCGCTGGAAATAGAAGACACTCCCCCGCGTCGCGTTGGTGCCCGACTTGGTGATGACGTTGACCACACCGCCCGCCGTGCGGCCGTACTCGGCGGGCGCGCCGCTGGCGATCACCTGGAACTCCTTGATCGCGTCGAGCGTGATGTCGATCGATGCGCGCTGCCCGCCCGCCTGCTCGCCGAAGAACCCGTTGTTGTAGTCGCCGCCGTCGAGGCTGATGTTGTTGAACACGCCGCGCTGGCCGGCAAACGAGATCTCGTCGCCGTCGGGCCCCTGGACGACGCTGACGCCGGGGGTGAGGGTGAGCAGGTCCTCGAACTTGCGGCCGAGGATCGGGATCGACGCGATCGTCGACTGGTCGATCGTGGTCGCCGCCGCGGTACGCGAGGTGTCGATGCCGGACGGCGTGGTCGTGACGGTCACGGTCTCGGCGACGCCGGAGACCTTCATCGAGACCGGCAGGTTGACCGACTGGCCGACCGTGAGCGGCACGCTCTCCTGCACGACCGTCGCGAACCCGGCGAGCGTGAACGTCACACGATACTCACCCGGCGGCAGTTGCAGGATCACGAAGCGGCCATCGCTTTCCGTGACCAGCGTGCGGACCAGATTGGTGTCGAGATTGCGCGCCTCGACGCTCACGCCAGGCAGGCTCGCGCCGGTCGCGTCCTCGACGGCCCCTTGAATCGTGCCGGTGGTGATTTGCTGCGCGTCGACGCGGATCGACAGCGTGAGTGGAAGGACCAGGAAAGCGACAAGAGCACTCGCAGCCGTGCGCGTCGACATCGCGGAACTCCTTCGAGTGTGGTGTGCGCCGGATGGTAGCACGCCGCACCGTGTCGCTCGCACACGGGACGAAGGTACAGCCGCGACCTATTGCACAGCCGCAGACGACCGCTGGCCGATGAACAGCACCCACGGGTTCCGATCGGGAGCGACGAAGCGCCCACCCGCCGTGACGACGCCCTCGCCGCGGAACTCGCCAGCCTTCGGGTCGAACCAGTGGAGCGGCAGCCCAGCCGGCGCGGTGGGGATGGTGATGCTGCCACCGTCAGGCAGGTACGCAACGTAGAGCGCGCCCGGCTTGGCGAGCAGCGGCTTCCTCCCTTCCGCGAGATCCCATCGCCGCTCGATGTCGGTCGAATCGAAGCCGCGAAACGCGCGTGCAATCGCGCCGACGTACGTGCTGCCTTCCAGACCGAGCGCGTCGTGCCACGAGAGCGGCGCGTCGGTCCAGTCCGGCCAGCCCGGCTCGTCGCGCGACACCTTCCACTGCCAGACGCTGACCGCGCCGTAGGCCACGCCCATCGTGCCGCCGTGCATCAACTGGCGCCACGCGTCATCGCCCTGCCACCAGCCGAGGCCGTACGCGCCCTGCCCCATTGCCTCGTACGTCGACTCGCCGTTCATCACCGCGCGCACCGGCCGCACGTCGTACATCCGCTGCACCTTGTGGTACTGGCCCTTGCCTTCGTGTCCCGTCTGCGCCCACTGGAAGTCGAGCCACGGCTCGCTCTGGTGGCTCTTGTTGCCGTGGAAGCAGCAGTCGCTGTCAGGCTTCGCCCAGTCCGCCAGGTAGTCGTCATACGGGCTGTAGTGGAGACCGGTGGGCTGTCGATACGCGTCCCACCGCTCGATCGCCTCGCCACCCGGCTCGATGCTCGGGGCCAGGCCGTTGCCGTCCAGGCTCACGAGCCAGAACGCCGGCATGCTGCCGTAGCGCGCGACGAGATACCGGCAGTAGCGCGCGTACTCGCCGGGCGGCAGCCCCGGCCCCACGGCCGTCTCGCCCTTCCAGCCGTAGCCATGCGCCACGGGCGCGTAGAGCGGCGCCAACTCGTGATCGACGAGGATCTGCACGAGTCCGTCGAGCGCCTGGAAGTACTCCGGCTGCAGCACGTTCATGTGCCCATCGGGAATGTCGGTGAAGGCCCGATCGAACCCGAGCGGCGTGTTCCTCGCGTCGGGACCCTTCGCGAACTTGTCGCCCTGCACGGTGATCAGGAACGTGGTGTTGAAGCCTTTGGCGCGGCGGTCCCTCGCGTACGCCGTCACCTGCTCTGGCGTCGCTCGATAGGGAATCGACCAGGCCGTGTCGGCAACGACGAGGAACGGCGTGCCGTCGGCGTGGACGACGCTGCGCTTACCTGGCGACATCCGCAGCAGCCCGTGCCGCAGCAGTGGGTTGTCGCCCTCGTAGGCGACCGATCGCAACGTGCCGGTCCGGCCGGCCAAGCCGGCGTCGCTGGTCGAGGCCTCGCTCCGCCACGTCCACGTACGACCGCTGTCGGGCGGCGCGAAGCGGACCTTCCACGTGTGGCCACCGTCCCAGAATGCCGGCCGCACGAGGCGATCGCCCGCGTCGCTCTCGAACTGCACCCAGACGTCCACATCGGTGTACGGGTTGCCGTAGGCGGTGGCCGACTCCAGTCGTATCTCGTGTGTCGTCCACTGCTGGACGGCAGCGACGTCCGGCGCGGCCTGCCGGCACCCGGACAGCGTCGTCACGAGGAGAAGGAGCAGGCAGCGCGGTGCGGCTGAGACGTCGATCCCGAACGGCATGCCACAGCCTACCCCGTCGTGCCGGGCACGACACAGGGCCTTGCCGGATCCAGCAGGCGGTCGCCGCCGCCCCATCGCGACGACGCGTCAGTACACGGGGCGCTGGGTGACGAAGAAGCCGATGTTCATCGCGAGCCAGAGCGAGGCCACCACGAGCAGGGCCTCGTGGGCGCGGCGCGATCGCACCGTGGCGCCGAGGTAGATGAAGATCGGGAACATCGTCGCCGCGTAGCGGCCGATGCCCTCGAGCGCATTGCCGGTGAACGGGATGAGGATGCCGACGGCGACGTAGCCGCCGTAGGCCGGCCCCAGACGCGTGAAGATGCTCGGCGTGATGGCCAGCACGGCGAGCCCGACGAGCGCGTGGGTCAGCGCAAACGGGCTGTCCTGGCTGGACACGAGGTAGCCGTACAGGCCGCGGCTTTCGATGCTCTCCAGGGTCGCCTGCACGAGCGCCCACGGCGCGTTGCCGATCGAGTAGCCCCAATGGGCCTGCGCATGGAGCCACGCCAGCGGATCGCCCGACACGATGAACGCGAACAGACAGTAGGCGCCCAGACCAGCCGGTACGATCAGCAGCGCCGCGGCGCGCCACGCGACCGTGCGCAGCTGCGGGAGGTCGCGCAGCGCCAGCAGCCCCAGCGGGATGAGGATGAGAATCCCGTTGGGCCGCGCGAGCGCCGCCAGGGCGCCGCAGAGGCCGGCCCAACCCCAGCGGCCGCGAACGGCGCTCCAGACCGCCGCCACCGAGACGAGCAGGAACAGCGACTCGGCGTAGACGCGCGTGAACGGGAACGAGAACGGGAACACCGCGAGGTAGAGCACGGCGCGGCGTGCAGCCTCTCGATGGCCGACGACGTGTTCGGTCAGGCGATGCAGCAGCACGAGCGCCGCCAGGAAGCAGGCGTAGGAGATGACGATGCCGCTGATCCAGTAAGCGCGCGGCGACCCGCCGAATGCCTCGGCCAGCCCGCGGATCAGCATCGGGTAGAGGGGGAAGAACGCGATGTTGCTCTGCCCGTCGGGCCGGAACACGTAACCGCGCTGCGCGATGTCCAGGTACCAGGCCGAGTCCCAGGCGGTGAAGGTCTCGGCGAACCTGGCGGCCGCAAACGGCGGCGTCATCGAACGCGGCGTGAAGGCCGGGTAGACGATGTAGGCCGCAAAGCCGATGGCCTTGGCGGTGAGCCTGGTGAAGAGCATCACGAAAGCCGCGTCGGACACCGCCTGCCCCCACGCCCACCGCGTCACCAGATCGCGATGCAGGTCCCGCGCGCCGTGCGCCACCCACCCCAGCATCGTCGGCAGCCAGGATGGACGACGAATGCCGGCACGCAGCGAGCCCAGTACGAAGGCCTGCAGGAACGGCTTGGCAAACCCGCTGACGCTGAACAGCGGCGTCTCCACGCGTCCGAACAGGAGGAAGAGCAGCGCGGCGCCGGCGGTCACGACTATCGCCGCGTCGACCAGCGCAAGGAGCGCAGGCACGACGCGGCTGCGCGCCGGAAGCACGGAGACAGCCGTCCCCGGGGGACAGGCGAGGTCAGACGCAGGCATGGATGGAGCGGAGTATAGCTCAACAGTTCGATCGGCGGCTGACGCGGGCCGCATCCACTAGAATGGTGGCCTCCCGAACCGTTGGAGGTTCCTGAATGAGTGTCACCCGTCGAGAGTTCGGCAAGCTGGCGATGGCGAGCGTGCCTGCCACGCTGATCGGCGATCGTGCGCTGGCTGGTGTGCTGGCACAGCCATCGCGGCCGTCGTCGTTGATCAATGGCGTCCAGATCGGCGTCATCACCTACAGCTATCGCGCGATGCCCGAACAGGGCGCCGACGCGGTGCTCCGCTACGTGCAGGAGTCGGGCATCAACGCCGTCGTGTTGTTGGGCTGTGCAATCTAGACCTTGGCGGGGGCGCCGGCGTGGCCGCGGGGGCGTGGTGTTTGGGGGGGGCCCGGCGCCAGGCGCCCGCCCACGCCCGAGGAGACCGCGGCGCGCGAGACGTACGCCGCCGACCTCAAGGCCTGGCGGCTGTCGCAGTCGATGGACACGTTCAAGGCGCTGCGCAAGTTGTACGACGACGCCGGCGTCACCATCTACGCAACGAAGATGCTCGCCACGTCGATGAGCGACGAGGAGTTCGAGTACGTCTTCGACGTCGCGGAGGCGCTCGGCGCCAACCACACGACGCTCGAGCTGACGACCGACGGCGCCGCACTGAAGCGCATCGGCGACTACGCCCTGAAGCGCAAGATCTACGCGGCCTACCACACGCACCTGCAGGGCACACTGACCGCCTTCGACGAGGCGTTCGCGCTCTCGAAGGGCAACATGGCCAACGTGGACTTCGGCCACTACGTCGCGGCCGGCAGCGGCGACCCGGTGGTCTTCCTGGAGAAGTTCCACGGCCGCATCAGCAGCTTCCATCTCAAGGACCGCAAGTCCAAGGAGAACGGCGGCGCCAACGTGCCGTGGGGCCAGGGCGACACGCCGATCGGCCGCATCCTGCAGAGCGTGCACAAGAACGGCTACAAGATGCCGGCCTCGATCGAGATGGAGTACGAGGTGCCGGCGGGATCGACGCCGGTCGCCGAAGTGCGCAAGTGCGTCGAGTTCTGCCAGCGCGTGCTGACCTAGACGCCATGTCCGAACGCAAGTACCGCCAGCACGGCTACCAGGACAGCGACAGGGATCGCACTCGACAACCCGAGCGCGATCGCCGTCCGGCGCCGACGCCAGGCGCGCCGGCCGCGACGCGGCGACTGTCGTCGGAAGGCGCGCGCAACCCGAACCTCATGGGCTACCACGAGGTCGTCAAGTGCGCGACCTGCGCGGCGCCGGTCGATCCCGCGATCCTGTCGCGCAGCACGTGCGCCAAGTGCGGCCAGGCGCTGCACGCCTGCGTGCAGTGCGCGCACTTCAATACGGGCGCGACGTTCGAATGCATGCAGAAGATTCCGGCCCGGATCTCGCCGAAGGACGCGGCCAACGACTGCACGCTGTTCGCCGTCCGCGCCTCATGGGAGCGAGAAACGCGATCGACCGTGGCGCCATCCCAGGAGTCGAGCGCGAAGAAGGCGTTCGACGATCTGTTCAAGTAACGGCAACCGCCGTCCGGAGCACGCGATGCGTCCTGCCCGCCTCGCC
>CBIHOS010000228.1:0-7366 GCA_966211945.1 uncultured bacterium | reverse complement strand
CGAGCCTCTACCGCAACGACGGCACCGGCCGCTTCGACGACGTCAGCCTCGCCGGCGGACGGCAGCCTGCACGACCGGATACCGGGTACCGGGTTCCGGGTGCGGCGCCACCGAACGCCGACGTGGCGCTCCGCTACGGCATGGGCGTGGCCGCGGCAGACATGGACAACGACGGCTGGACCGATCTCGTGCTCACGTCGGTCGGCGGCCTCCACCTGTTCCGCAACGATCGTGGGCAGCGCTTCGTGGACGTCACGGCCGACAGCGGCCTGGCCGGCCATCGCGGCTTCAGCACGTGCGCGCTGTGGGTCGACGTCGATCGCGACGGCCTCGTCGATCTCCTCGTGTGCAACTACGTGCAGTGGTCGCCGAAGACCGATCTCTATTGCGGCGCCGCCGGCGGGCAGAAGACCTACTGCACGCCGCAGGCCTACCGTGGATCGACGTCGTGGCTCTTCCGCAATCGCGGACAGGGACGCTTCGAGGACCGGACGGCCGCCGCGGGACTGTTCGACGTGACCGGCAAGGCGCTCGGCGCCACCGTGCTCGACCACGACGGCGACGGCTGGCCGGACCTGTTCGTGGCCAACGACACGGTGCCCAACCGGCTCTACCGCAACCGGCACGACGGCAGCTTCGTCGAGCTCGGGCTGCAGAGCGGCGTGGCCTTCAGCCTCGATGGACGGGCACGCGCCGGCATGGGTGTCGATGCCGCCGACGTCGACAACTCGGGCCGGGCGTCGGTCGCGGTCACCAACTTCTCCGGCGAGATGCTCGGGCTGTTCGTGCCGCAGGACGCGGGCGTCTACGTCGATGCCGCGCCGCAGAACGCGATTGGCCGGGCGACACGCCAGACGCTGGGCTGGGGCTGCTTCTTCTTCGACGTCGATCTCGACGGCTGGCAGGACCTGCTCGTCGTCAACGGCCAGCTCGACTCGGCGATGGAGCGCGCGCCGGGCGCGGCGACGCGCCCGCACCTGTTCATGAACCGGCAGGGACGCTTCGAGGACGTCGCCACGAGCGCCGGCGAGGCATTCGCCGCGAGCCGCATCGGCCGCGGCGCCGCGTTCGGCGACATCGACGGCGACGGCGACCCCGACGTCGTGATCACCGCCAACGGCGGCAAGGCCCAGTTGTTCAGAAACGACGCCGCCGGCGGCCGCGCCGTGCGCCTGAAGCTGCGTGGGACGCGCGCCAATCGCGACGCCGTCGGGGCGCGGGTCACGGGCCTGGTCGGCGGGCAGCGGGTGAGCCGCATGGTCCGGACGGGGTCGAGCTACCTGTCGCAGTCCGAACTGGTCGTCACGGTCGGGCTCGGGTCGAACGCCGCCTTCGACGACGTGGTCGTCGAATGGCCCGGCCAGCCCCCTGAACGGCTCGGCCGGCTCGGCGCCGGGGTGCTCTACGAGGTCACGGAGGGTCGCGGCGTCACCGCCAGGACCCCCTTCCGCCGCTGATACAATGGGGGTTTGGGTGCGGTGTCCGGCACCCAGTCCATCTGCCTCATGACCCCAGACGAGCGCATCTCGGTGCGCGGTGCCCGTGTGCACAACCTGAAGAACATCGACGTCGATCTCCCGCGGGATCGGCTCGTCGTGATCACGGGTCTGTCCGGATCGGGCAAGTCGTCGCTCGCCTTCGACACGATCTACGCCGAAGGGCAGCGCCGCTACGTCGAGTCGATGTCGGCCTACGCGCGGCAGTTCCTCGAGCAGATGGAGAAGCCCGACGTCGACCTGATCGACGGGCTGTCGCCGGCCATCTCGATCGAGCAGAAGACGACGGCCTCCAATCCGCGCTCGACGGTCGGCACCGTCACCGAGATCTACGACTACCTGCGCCTGCTGTTTGCCAATCTCGGACAGCCGCACTGCCCCAAGTGCGGGCAGCCGATCGCCAGCCAGTCGGTCGACCGCATCCTCGACCTCGCGCGGCAGTTCCCCGGCGACGAGCGGATCAACGTGCTGGCGCCGGTCGTGCGCGGCCGCAAGGGCGAGTTCAAGAAGGAACTCGCGGCGTGGCGGCAGCGCGGCTTCACCCGCATCCGCGTCGATGGGGAACTCCGCTCGTTCGAGGACGACATCGTCCTCGACAAGCGCAGGAACCACACGCTCGACGTCGTCGTCGATCGGCTGATCGTCAAGCCCGGCATGGAGCGGCGGCTCGGGGAGTCGATCGAGACGGCGCTGGCGCTGGCCAACGACCTGGTGATCATCAACACGTGGGACGGCGGCGATCGCCTGTTCTCGCGCCGGCTGGCCTGTGCCGATTGCGGCATCAGCGTGCCGGAACTCACACCGCGGGCCTTCTCGTTCAACTCGCCGCACGGGGCTTGCCCGCAGTGCCAGGGGCTGGGTTCGGTCTACGACTTCGATCCGGCCAAGGTGATGCCCGACCCGTCGAAGTCGCTGGCCGAGGGCGCCATCGAGCCCTGGGCCAAGGGCGACAAGCGGTCGATTGCCGAAGCGCTCGCCCGCCTGCACGAGGTGCACGGCATCGACCCGCAGGTACCGGTGCGCAAACTGTCGAAGAAGCAGCGCGACGTGCTGCTGCTCGGCACCGGCAGCCAGCCCGCCTCCGGAAAGCGGAAGAAGACGCTTGCCGATCCGTTCGGCACCGACTTCGAGGGCCTGCTGCCCAACCTGCGGCGGCGCTACGACGATGGCACCTGGAGCGAGCGGGAGAGCCTGGAGCCGTACCGCGCCCTGGCGACCTGCCCGTCGTGCGACGGCGCCCGCCTGAAGGCGGAGAGCCGCGCCGTCAAGGTCAAGGGCCGCACCATCGTCGAACTCACGGCGCTGCCCGTCAGCGAATCCTCACGCGTCTTCGACGGCTTCGAGCTGACGGCGCGCGAGGAGACGATTGCCGGCCGCATCCTGAAGGAAATCCGCGAACGGCTGCACTTCCTCGCCGATGTGGGCGTGGGCTACCTCACGCTCGGGCGATCGGCGGCGACGCTGTCGGGCGGGGAAGGGCAGCGCATCCGGCTGGCAACGCAGATCGGATCGAGCCTGAGCGGCGTGCTGTACGTGCTGGACGAGCCGTCGATCGGCCTGCACCAGCGCGACAACCGCCGCCTGCTGCAGACGCTCGAGCGGCTGCGGGATCTCGGCAACACCGTGCTCGTGGTGGAGCACGACGAGGAGACGATCCGGACGGCTGACTACATCGTCGACCTCGGTCCCGGCGCCGGCGAACACGGCGGCGAGCTGCTGTTCCAGGGCACGCCGTCGCAGCTGCTGACCGATGCGCCGGGCAGCGTGACCGGCGAATATCTGCGCGGCGAGAAGACCATCGTGCAGTCGCGCACGCGCCGTCTGCCAGGCAAGGCGGCGCTGCGGATCACCGGCGCGCGCGCGAACAACCTGCAGGATCTCGACATCAGCTTCCCGCTCGGGCTGTTCATCGCGGTGACCGGCGTGAGCGGGTCGGGCAAGAGCACGCTCGTCAACGAGATCCTGTACAAGCGCCTCGCGAAGGAGCTGTACCGGGCCGGCGACGAGCCCGGCGCGCACGACCGGATCGACGGCCTGCAGCACATCGACAAGGTCATCCAGATCGACCAGTCGCCGATCGGCCGGACGCCGCGCAGCAACCCGGCGACCTACATCGGGCTGTTCACGTTCATCCGCGACCTGTTCGCGATGCTGCCCGAGTCGCGGCAGCGCGGCTACAAGCCGGGACGCTTCTCGTTCAACGTCAAGGGCGGCCGCTGCGAGGCGTGCCAGGGCGATGGCGTGATGGCGATCGAGATGCACTTCCTGCCCGACGTCTACGTGACGTGCGAGCAGTGCAAGGGCCGCCGGTACAACCGCGAGACGCTGGAGGTCCGCTATCGCGGCAAGTCGATTGCCGACCTGCTGGAGCTCACGGTCGCCCAGGCGCTGCCGCTGCTCGAAAGCTTCCCGTCGATCGCCAACAAGCTGCGGACGCTGCAGCAGGTGGGGCTCGGGTACATCGAACTCGGGCAGTCGGCGACGACGTTGAGCGGCGGCGAGGCGCAGCGCGTCAAGCTCGCGAAGGAGTTGTCGAGGCGCGGCACCGGCCGCACGCTCTACATCCTCGACGAGCCGACGACGGGGCTGCACTTCGAGGACGTCGCGAAGCTGCTCGACGTCCTGCACCAACTCGTCGAACAGGGCAACACGATCGTCGTGATCGAGCACAATCTCGACGTCGTCCGATCGGCCGACCACGTCATCGACCTGGGGCCGGAAGGCGGCAGCGACGGTGGACGCATCGTGGCGCAGGGCACGCCCGAGCAGGTCGCGCGCGCGAAGGGGTCGCACACGGGGGCATTTCTGGCAGAAATTGCCGCACCCCCTACAGGCCGGGCGCGCCGGAACCGAGACGTCAGTGTGGTAGCGTAGCCACAGTCTCGCAGCGATCAGCGTGTCACGAGCGCAACAGTAACGGTGGTCAGAAATCACACCCGAAACCGTGCCTTGGCGGCAACTGTATATTCAACAATGATTTGCGTGACTGATGGCGAAGTGCAGCGAAGCGGTATCAGTCTTGCTTCTTTGCGGCCCGGCGGTAGTCGGCGCCCCTTGATCTGAGAGCTGAATGACATCGCAGCGGACTCTTCGTCGTTCCATCACCTGTGCGGGCATCGGCCTGCATTCAGGCCACCGGGTCACCCTGATGCTCCGTCCGGCCCCGGCCGACCATGGCATCCGCTTCCGCCGCGCCGACCTCGGTGGACTCGAGATCCCGGCCAGGGTCGAGCACGTCGCGAGTCTCAATTACGCGACAGGACTGTCCTTTGCAGGTGCCAGTGTCGAGACCGTCGAGCATCTGCTCGCGGCACTCGTCAGCCAGGGCGTCGACAACGTCACCATCGAACTCAACACCCCCGAAGTGCCGATCATGGACGGCAGCGCCGCGCCGTTCGTGTACCTCCTGCAGGAAGCGGGCATCAAGAAGCTGAGCGCGCCGCGCCGCTTCCTCAAGGTCCTCCGCCCGGTGAGCATCGCCCGGGGCGACAAGCACATCGCGATCTACCCGGCCGACGAGTTCCGCATCAGTTACACGATTGGCTTCGACCATCCGCTGCTGCGGCACCAGAGCCGCTCGGTGGTGATCACGCCGGACACCTTCGCCGAGGATCTCGCGCCGGCCCGGACCTTCGGGTTCCTGAAGGACCTCGAGATGCTGCGCCAGCAGGGCCTGACGCTCGGCGGCTCGCTCGACAACGCCGTCGTGCTCGGCGAGACCGGCGTGCTGAACAACACGCTGCGCTTCGAGGACGAGTTCGTGCGTCACAAGATCCTCGATGCGATCGGCGACCTCGCCCTCATCGGCACGCCGATCATCGGACACGTCGTCGCGCACCGCGGCGGCCATGCGCTGCACACCGCCCTCGGCACGCGTCTGCTCGAGGAACGCGACGCCTGGACGTTGGTCGAGGCGCCGCAGGCCGCCGCCGACGTCGTCGGCGTGCCGGTCACGGTCGCGAGCTAGTTCTTCCCTCTCCCCCCTGTGCCAATAGAAGGGGCGGTCTCGCTTGGGACCGCCCCATTTTTTCCTTCCTCCTGTTAACAGTTCCGGGGTGGTACCGTCCTCCCGGTAGCACGTGTCCACGCCTCCCGCTGACGGCCGCGCCGGCCGCGCTCCGGCGTGGTCGCCGGAAGACGATGTGCCGCTGGTCCGATTGGCACAGTCGGGGGACGCTGCGTCGTTCGACGCGCTGTACGTCAGGCACGCGCGCGTCGTCCATGCGGTGCTGCTCGGGCGGAGCGGATCGCGCGAGGATGCCGAGGACCTGGTGCAGGAGGTCTTCCTGGCGGCCTGGCGGCAACTGGCCACGCTGCGCGACCCGGCCGCCTTTGCGGGGTGGGTCATGACCATCGCACGCCATCAGCGGATTGACCACGCGCGGCGGGCGCGCCAGCTCACGCCCCTGGCCGAGGTCGAGGCGCGGCTGGCCGGGACTCGTCCCGTGGACACCGCGCGCCTCGAGGCCGAGCGGGCGCTCGCCGCGGTGCGGGCGCTGCCGCCGGCGTACCGCGAGACGCTGCTGCTGCGGCTGGTCGAGGGCCTCACGGGGCCCGAGATCGCGCAGCGGACGGGGCTGACGCCGGAGTCGGTGCGCGTCAACCTGTGCCGCGGGATGAAGCTGCTCCGCGAGGCGCTGGCGGACGACAGGGTGCGGTCGGCCGGCAGCCCCGACGGCGGGCGCGCGACGCAGGACGCCGGGCCCGCGCACGGCTGGCCGGTGCGAGGTGCGGAGCGGTGATGGACGAGATGAACGACGACTATCTGTGGGACCGATCGGGCGAGCCCGACGCGGACGTCGCGCGGCTCGAGGCGTTGCTGGCGCCGCTGCGGCTGACCGACCCGCGTGCCCTGCCGTCGTCGCGCATCGCGGCATCGCCGGAGTTCCAGCGCCAGACCGCGCCGGCCTGGCGGGCATGGCTGGCGGCCGCTGCCGTCGCGTTGGTGTCGACGACGACGGCGTGGACGGTCCATCGCGCCACGACGACCGAGGCCGAGCCGTGGCGCGTGGCGCGGGTGGAGGGCACGCCGACACTCGCCGCGGCGCCGCTGTCGCGTCATTCCAGGCTTACGCGTGGGCAGTGGCTCGACACCGATGCGCGGTCCTCGGCCGTCGTGTTCGTCGGCCGCATCGGCCGGCTCGAAGTGGCGCCGGGGTCGCGGCTGCGGCTGCTGCAGGCGGCGCCGGCGGACCACCGCGCCGAACTCGTGCGGGGCACGATCGAAGCGCAGATCTGGGCACCGCCGGGGCAGTTCGTGGTGGACACGCCGTCGGCCAGCGCGATCGACCTCGGCTGCGCCTACACGCTCACGATCGACGATCGCGGCGTCGGCTTCCTGGCCGTCCAGGCCGGCTGGGTCGGCTTCGAGTACAAGGGCCGCGAGTCGTTCATCCCGGCCGGCGCCTCAGGCCGTACCTACCCGGGCCGCGGACCCGGCACGCCGGCATTCGACGATGCCTCGCCGGCGCTGCGGACGGCGGTCGAACGGCTGGACGAGGCAGACAGCGCCACGGCCCAGGCGGCGCCGGTGCAGGTGGTGCTCGCGGAGGCACGCCGCGAGGACGGGCTCACGCTCTGGCACCTGATCGATCGCGTCGATCCGACGCTGGCCCCGCAGGTCGTCGACAGGTTGTCGGCGCTCGTGCCGATGCCCGACGGCGTCACGCGCGACGGCGTGCTGGCCGGCGACCGCGCGATGCGCGACGCGTGGTGGGAAGCGCTCGGTCTGGGTACGGCTGACTGGTGGCGCACCTGGCGCCAGCGCTGGCGGTAGTCGGTCGGCTTCGCTGGCGGCCTTGGGCCTTGGGCCTTGGATACCCGATACCCGATACCCGATACCCGATACCCGATACCCGATACCCGATACC
>CBIHOS010000227.1:0-7552 GCA_966211945.1 uncultured bacterium | reverse complement strand
CGGCAGTGACGGCAGTGAAGACTGTAGGCCCGTAGGCTGTCGGCCGCTATTCGATTCCCAGCTTGCCGAGGTAGTGCGACAGGGCGCGCTGACTGAGGCCGAGCAGTTCGGCGGCGTCCTTCTTGACGCCGTTGGCGGCACGCAGCGCGGCGGCGATCGACTCGCGTTCCGCCCAGGCAACGTTGTCGTGCAGGCGCGTCGAGGGCAGCACGCCGCCGTCGCGCGCCCCCGGCATGAGCAGCACGACATCGGGTGTGATCGCGGGACCGGTTGCGAGCACGACGGCGCGCTCCACCGTGTTCTCGAGTTCGCGCACGTTGCCCGGCCAGTCGTAGGAGCACAGCGCGTCGATCGCCGCCTGGTCGAACCGCAGGTCGGGCTTGCCGAGCGATTCGGAGATGCGCTGCGTGAAGTGGTCGACGAGCACCGGAATGTCCTCGCGCCGCTCGCGCAGCGGCGGCATCCGGATCGGGATGACGTTCAGCCGGTAGTAGAGGTCGTTCTGGAAGCGTCCTTCGCTGGTCAACTGCTGGAGGTCGCGATTGGTGGCGGCGATCACCCGCACGTCGACGCGCTGCGTGCGCTCGGCGCCGAGCGGCTCGAACTCGCGCTCCTGCAACACCCGCAGCAGCCGGGCCTGGACGCTGGCGCTGATCGTCGCAATCTCGTCGAGGAAGATCGTGCCGCCGTCGGCAAGCGCGAAGCGTCCCTTGCGCGCGTGGATCGCGCCAGTGAAGGCACCGCGGACGTGCCCGAACAGCTCCGACTCGAGCAGCGCCTCGGGCAGGGCCGCGCAGTTCACCCGGATCAACGGCTGCGAGCGCTCGGCGCTGCGGTCGTGGATGGCGCGCGCCACCAGCTCCTTGCCGGTGCCGGTCTCGCCGGTGATCAGCACGGTGCTCCGGCTCTTGGCCACCAGTTCGACGCGGGCGATCACGTCCTGCACGGCCCGGCTGTGCCCGACGATGCCGTACTGTCCGAACTGGGCCCGCTGCTCGGACAGCAGGTAGCGCAGGCCGCTGCGGGCCTGCTGCTCCTCCACCGCCCGGCGCACGCTCACCAGCAGGTCGTCGATGTCGAACGGCTTCTGCAGGTAATCCCTGACGCCGAGCTTCATGGCCTCGACGGCGCTGCGGATCGTGCCGTGCGCCGTCATCATCAGCACGGCCGGCCGCTCAGGCTCCGGCACCGATGCCTGCAGCTCGCGGACGACGTCGAGGCCGGTCAGCCCCGGCATCAGGTAATCGATCACCAGCACGTCGAACTGGCGGGCCGACAGCAGCCGCAGCGCTTCCTGACCGGAGGCGATCGGGGTGACTTCGTGCTCGTCCTCGCGCAGCGCGCGCCCGAGCGTCTTGAGGATCTTCTCCTCGTCGTCCACGAGCAGCACACTGCCGTGCCTCATGCGGTCTCCCCCTCCTGCGGCAGCGTGATGCGGGCCACCGTCGGCCCGCCGGCCGCGCCATCGAGCGCGATGGTGCCGCCGAGGCCGCCGACGATGTTGCGCGCAATCGCCAGGCCCAGGCCCGTACCGGTGCGCCGCGTCGTCACGTAGGGCTCGAAGGCCTGGCCGGCGACGCTCGCGGCGATGCCGACGCCGTGATCGATCACCTCGATCGACACGTCCCTTTCGACGCGCCGGGTCCGCACGATCACGGCCGGCTGGACCGGCGACGGCTGGTCTGCGGCGCGGACCGCCTGGCGTGCGTTGGCGATGAGGTTCACGAGCACCGTCCGCAGGCGGTCCGGATCGGTCTGCACGACGTCGGCGGCTTCGTCGAGGTCGAGACCGACGGCCGGCAACGGTTCGGCGGCGAGGCAGGCGTTGACCGCGTCGCGGCAGATCGCGTGCAGCGAGGCCGGGACGACGTCGAGCTGCAGGGGCCGGGCGAAGTCGAGCACGTCGTTGACCACGCGGTCCAGCCGCTGCACCTGCTCCTCGATGTCGACGGCCGCATCGGCGACGGCCGGATCGTCCTGCCGCCGGAGCCCCCGCAGGGCGCCGCGGACGATCATCAGCGGATTGCGGATCTCGTGGGCGATGACCGTCGACAGCCGGCCGAGCGCGGTCAGGCGATCGCGCTGGGCGGCCTGCTGCTGGAAGCGATCGATGGCCTCGGTCAACGTGTCGAACGTCCCGGCGAGCACACGCACGTCCTCATCGTCCCATGCGTGGCCGGCGGCGTGGTGCGGCCGGCGGGACAGATCGCCGGTGCGGGTCATCTCGCGCATCGACGCCGTGAGCCCGGCCAGCGGTCTCGTGATCGTCCGCGCGACGGCATAGCTGGCCAGGCTCGCGACAAGCGCGGTGAGCACCGCAATCACGGCCAACGCGATCCGCACGCTGCGCAGCGTGCCTTCCGCTTCCGCGGTGGAGTGCAGGACGATCAGCTTCGGCCCGTCGGCGGCCGTGTGCGTCGGTTTCTGCGTCGCCGACCCATCGCCGGAAGGCATCGGCTGCAGCGCGTACCGGTGCCACGCGTAGCGCACGCCGCCGACGTCGATCCGGCCGCGATCGCCGTCCTGGAGCGCGCGCGACAGGGCGGGCAGGCTGTCGCCGCCGAGCGACGAGGCGAGGGCGCGCGGTCCCATCGCGAACGCCAGTTCGCTGCCGGTGGACGCGCGCAGCTGGCGCGCCTGCGCGTCGTCCAGCAGCATGCCGACGCGGAGCATGCCGAGCCGCTCGACCGGATCGAACCCGATCACGATCGGCACGCTCACGAGCTGCAGCACGCCGCGCGGGTGCGCGAGCGTCGTGTAGACGGGGGCCGCAGACGGCGGTGTGGACGAGGGCGCCAGCCGCCGCGAGGCGACATCGCCGCGGACGTCGCCGGCCGTGAACAGCGCGACGCCGTCCGCTTCGCTGACGATCAGCACGTCGGCGCCGATCTCGTCGCGATAGCTCGAGACGATCGGCGCAACCGTGGCGGCATCGGCGGTGGCGAGCGCCGCCTTCAGCTTCGGCAGATCGGCGACCAGGCGCGCCAGCCGCGTCGCCGCCTCGAGCCCGAGCCGCCGCTGCCGCTCGACCAGGGTGATGGTCTCGTCCAGACGCGTCGCCTGCGCTCGATCGTGCTCGCGGGTCAGGCGCACGCTCACGAACAGCATCGCCGCGCCGATCGACGCGGTGGTCAGCACGACGCAGACCAGGAACAGACGGTTGGACAGCGACCCGAGCGCTCCCATCACGGCACCTGCAGATCGACGACCGTTGCCTCGCCCTGCCGCACCGTCACCACGCGCGACACCCGCACGTCGCCCTCGTACCATCCGGCCACCGTGTAGGTGCCGGGCGGCACCGCCGGCAGCTGGAAGCTGCCATCGGGCTGCGGCACGACGAAGAACCTGTGCGCGAAGACCACGATGAACGCGTTCATGTGCGAATGGATGTCGCAGAAGACGCGGACCACGCCCGGCCGGTCGAAGCGCACCGCCTTCGATCGACCGACGGCATAACGCCCGAGGTCGAAGCGCCGCGTCGGCGACAGCGAGAACACGTTGTGGTAGATGCGATCGTTGTTCGGGAAGTCGACGATGGTGCCGGTGCGTACGGCGAGCACGTGCGGCACGAACGTCTCGTTGCGCTGATCCATCCGCTCGCGTGCGCCGGGCAGGTCCTCGAACGCCGCCGACGGCGCGACCTCCAGATAGACGATGCCCGGACGACGGACGCGGGCGCGCGGCGCGCGCGGATCGAGCATCGACGGACGTCGATCGCCTCCATCCTGTGACGCGGGCACGAGGAACCGGCCGCGGATCGTGCCGGTGCCAGGCTGCGCCTCGAGCGCCGCACCCACAGACAGTCCCAACAGCACGAGCGCCGTGCCGGCGGCGCGCCAGCTCAGAACCACGTGACCACCTGGAACGCGCCGAGATCGCTGCGGCGGACCCGCCCGCCCGATCGGTGGTTGCGCTGCCACGATCCCTTCAGGAGCACGTGGCGATGCACCGACCAGCCGGCGCCGAGTTCGAAGCGCGACACCGGCGCATCCCACGGCAGCCCTCCCTCGCTCGTCGCGAGCCGCGAGAAGCCGAGGTGCTCGGCGCGGCCGGCGACGTAGACGCCCGGGTACAGTCGGTAGCGGCCCTCGACCATCGTCGCCGTCGAGGCGAGACGGCGGATGCCGCCCGTGTCGAGCGCGGGTTGCTGCCACCGGTTCCAGACGACCTCGCCACGCACCAGCCAGCGATCGTGCGAGATCTCGACGTCGGTGCCCAACGCATCCTGCCGGTACGAGCGCAGCGACCGATCGTCGGGCAGCAGGGGCGCGATCGAGGCGCGCAGGTACGACCCCGACGCCACCGAGGCGCCGAGCGCAATCGCCGGATGCGGCGCGTAGACGACCCTCGACGAGACCTGCGCCCCACCGTTGTCGTCGCGCAGGCGGGGGTCGCCGAGGGTGCCCTGCGTGACCGCACCCCAGACGGTGACGGGATCGCGCTGCCACCGCACCTGAACGCCGGTGTCCCAGCGCAGCGCGTTGGCGACGGGCAGGCCCTCGGTGGCCTCGGTGTTGCCCTGGGTGTAGTTGACCAGCCAGCCCCGGCCACGCATCTGCACCAGTTCGTCGGCCGAGGCAGGCAGGGCATCGGCTCGCATCGTCGTGAGGTACTGGTACGCCAGCGGCTGGCCGATCAGCGGGTTGTCCGCGACGTAGAGGCGGCGGGGAAATGCGCCGAACGTGGGCGGCACCCGACCGAGGTGCACGTCGAGGGGCACCGACGCGAACGGCCGGACGCGCAGGTACAACGCATACGCCTCGGGCCGTTCCAGCTGCACGGTGCGGATCTCGCCGAGCACGGCGATGCGGGGCGCGAGCTGCACCTCGCCGAGCAGCGACAGCCGCACCGAACGGACGCTGCTGACGTCGTAGTCGGAGTAGTTGAACCAGCCTTCGCGCTCGGCGTCGAGGGTCGAGACCGACGCGCTGGCCTCGCCCGACACCCGGACGCGCTGACTGAACCACGAGCCATCCGGGGCCGGCTCATCCTGGGCCGCCGCCGGGAACGGACAGGCGCACACGAGGAACGCCGCCAGCCAGTGGCGCGTGGACATGACGAATGAGCATATCCTCCCCGGCATGCGCGCAGTGGTCCTCGGGGGAGGCGTGGTCGGCGAAGCCGTCGCCTGGGATCTCTCCCGGCTGGCACCGGCCGCCCGCGTGACCGTCGTCGATCACGACGAGGGTCGCCTGGCCGCACTGGGTGACCGCCTCGGCGTGGCCACGCAGCAGGCCGACCTGCGCGATCTCGATGGACTCGAGCGGCTGCTCGCGCACGCCGACGTCAGCATCGGCACCCTGCCGAGCACGCTCGCGCTGCCCGTCATCACCTGGATGGCCCGTCACGGACGACGGCACGTCGACGTCAGCTTCCTGGCCGACGACCCGCGTCGATTGCACGAGGCCGCCGTCGCATCGGCGGCCACCATCGTCTACGACTGCGGCGTCGCGCCGGGATTGAGTCACGTGCTGGTGGCGCACGGCGCGCGTGGGCTGCACGACGTGCACGCCCTGATCGACGTGGGCGGACTGCCCGTCGACCCGCAGCCGCCGTTCTTCTACAAGGCGCCGTTCGCGCCAGCCGACGTGCTCGAGGAGTACACCCGCCCCGCGCGCCTCGTCCGCGGCGGCCGGCCGCTGGTCCTCCCGGCGTTGAGCGAGCCCGAGATGATCGAGGTGGCCGGGGTCGGTCCGCTCGAGGCGTTCAACACCGACGGCCTGCGCAGCCTCGTCGACACCGTGCCCGCCGTCGCGCTGCTCGAACGCACCCTGCGCTACCCCGGGCACCTGTCCGCGATGCGGGTCCTCGCCGACGCGGGCCTGTTCGACATGACGCCGGTGCGGGTCGGCGGCCTGGCGGTTGCGCCGCGCGACGTCACGGCGGCGGTGCTCTTCCCGCGGTGGCGGTACGGGCCGGACGAGAGGGACCTGACGGTGCTGCGCGTGCTGGTGCGCGGGCGCAACGCCGCCGGCGAGTGGCAGGACGTCTCGTGGACGATGGTGGACCGGCCGGGCGTGGACAGCCCGCTCAGCAGCATGGCGCGCACCACGGGCTGCCCCGCCGCCATCGTCGCCCGCTGGATCGCCGGCGGGCGCGTGCCTGCGCCGGGGGTCCATCCGCCCGAGTCGCTCGGACTCGCCGGACACGCCGAGGCCCTGCTCGCCGCGCTCGCGGAGCGCGGGATCCAGCTCACCCACACCGCACGGACTCGCGACGGCCGCTGACGCCGGACTGTCCGCTTCCGAACACCTGATCGTCCGCCGCTGGACGGCTCGCCGCGCACGTACTCGGAAATCCTGCCGGGATTCGGGCACGCCGGTTGCTCTTGTCGACCGCCGTGGATCGTCCGATCGAAGATTCCGTCCGCCGCCGCACACAGGTGAAGCGCTGGCTGCCCATCACCGCGGTGATCGTCGTCCTCGGCTCGGCCCTGGTGTGGGGCGCCGATCTGCTCCGCCCGTCGGTCCGCCGCGACCGGATCCGCACGGCGCGCGTCGAAGCCGGGCCGCTCGACGCCTCGCTGACGGCGTCGGGCACGGTGATGCCGGCGATCGAGCACGTCATCTCCAGCCCGATCGACGCCCGCGTGCTCGCCGTACTGCGACAGGTGGGCGATCAGTTGAAGGCCGGCGACCCGATCGTCCGCCTCGACACGAGCGACTCGGAGCTCGAGGCCGAGAAGCTGCGGCAGAACATCGCGCTCAAGGGCAACGAGCAGACCCAGACCAGGCTCACGCTCGAATCGAAACTCATCGAGCTCGACGGCCAGATCAAGTCGAAGGATCTCGAGCTGCAGGCGCTCAGGGCCGCCCTGGCGAGCAACGTGGCGCTTGCCAAGGAAGGCCTGGTCTCGCAGGAGGCCCTCCGTGAATCGGAGCTGAAGGCGGCGCAGGCCGACGTCGATCTCGCCCGCCTGAAGCAGAGCCGGACCAACGCCGAGGCGACAAACCGCGCCCAGCTCGCCGGGCTGACGCTGGAGATGCGGTCCCTCCATGCCGAGGACGCGCAGCAACGCCGCCTCCTCGAACTGACCACGACCCAGAGCGACCGCCACGGCGTGCTGACGTACGTGCAGGACGAAGAGGGCACGCTCGTGCGCAAGGGCGACGTGGTTGCGCGCATCGCCGACCTCTCGGCGTTCCGCGTCGAGGCGACGACGTCCGACGTCAATGCGTCGAGGATGCGCACCGGCCAGCCGGTGACCGTCCGCCTCGACAACCTCGTCACCACCGGCCGCGTGACCATCGTCGAGCCGCAGATGCAGAACGGCGCGCTGCGCTTCCAGGTGGCGCTCGACGAGCCCGACGCGGCGTGGCTGCGCTCGAACCTGCGCGTCGACGTGCAGGTGGTGACCGACCGCAAGGCGCGCGTGCTGCGCGTGGCGCGCGGGCCGTATGCACAGGGCGGCGGCGCGCAGCAGGTGTTCGTGCTGCGCGGGGACCGCGCCTACCGCACGCCGGTGCGCCTCGGCGTGTCCAACTTCGACTACTTCGAGGTCGTCGACGGCCTGTCGGCCGGCGACGAGATCATCGCCTCCGACATGCGCGAC
>CBIHOS010000226.1:0-7615 GCA_966211945.1 uncultured bacterium | reverse complement strand
GCCGCCATCGAATCGGCGATCCGGCAGTTCGCCCAGGACCGCGGCACCGCGGGCCGCGACAACGAGTACGGCTACGGCCTGATCGACGCGCGCGCGACCCTGCGCGGACTGGGACTGGCCCGATGACGCCGCGCGCCGCGGCGTGGATCGTGGGTGTGATGCTCGTCGGCGTCGCAGCAGGCACGGCCGGTGCGCAGGATCCGGTGACGCCCCCGCCGGGCGACGAGGACCCGGCGCTGGTTCGTCGGCGCGGCACGACGATCACGCCCCGGGTCTCGGGGCTGGCCGGCGTCCAGACGTTCAGCGCGGCAGAGAGCTTCGACGCCATCCTCGGGACGTCGAGCGGCATCGTCTATGGCGGCAGCGCCGGCGTGCTCATCGGTCGTCACGTGTTCGTCGACGTCCAGGTCAGCCGGTTTCGCGCCGACGGATCGCGCGTCTTCATCAGCGAACAGGGTGAGCGCTTCGACCTGGGCATTCCGACGACGGTGACGGTGACGCCGATCGACATCTCGGCCGGCTGGCGGTTCGCCGGCGCGCCGCGGCGTGGTCCGAACGGCAGGCCGCGCTTCCGGCTCGTGCCCTACGCCGGCGCCGGCGTCGGCATCCAGCGCTACGCCGAGACGTCCGAGTTCGCGGAGAGCCGCGACGACGTGCACGAGTCGCACGGCAGCTATCATGTGATCGGGGGCGTCGAACTGCCGTTCACGACGCACGTCGGAGCGCAGGTGGACGCGGTGTATCGCTGGGTGCCCGACGCAATCGGCACATCGGGCGTGTCGGACCACTTCGACGAGAGCGACCTCGGCGGCGCACAGATCCGGTTTCGTATCGCTTACACGTTCTAGGGGCGCAAGGTCGCCGGCCTGAGCGGCCGGCGCCGCTTGATGGGCCGCTCGGGGAGCGGCCCCTACCAGCCGCCGGTGCCGCCCCGGACCGGAGAAGTCAGGTGAGGTAGGCCCGTTGTCCCGACGCGGCCAGGGCGTCCGAGCGCGACACTGCGCCTCCCCGACGATTGCATCCGTGATGCCGACCAAGCGCCCGAGGCGAAAGACGATGACGGCGTCGCCGAAGGCCGGGCGGGCGGGACAGCGCAGCTTCGCCGACCGCGTGTACGACGCGGTGCGGGCCATCCCTGCCGGCCGGGTCTCGACGTATGGCGACGTGGCGGTGGCGGCCGGGCGGCCCGGCGCCGCCCGGGCGGTGGGCACGCTGATGGCCCATGGCGGCCCGCGCAGCATCCCGGCCCACCGGGTCATCGCCGCCGGCGGCGCGCTCGGCGGCTACGGCGGGCACGAGTCGGCCAAGGCCGCGCTGTTGCGCGCGGAAGGGCTCGTCGTGGTCGGCCGTCGCATCCGGAACTTCGCGGCGGTACGCTGGATCGCACGCTGAGGCGGGTGGTCCTGCGGCGCCGCATCGAACCGCCGGCGCGCGCCGTCCGTCTTTGTAGCCACCCGTGGGCAACGTTTCCCGACGTGCCCCCCGTCTAAGATGCCAGTGACGAGTCACGCCGCCGATGTGCGGCTCGCCGCCCGATGCCGCACCGGAGACCTCGCGGCATTCGAGGAGTTGTACCGGGCCCAGAGCCAGCGCTTGTACGCCGTCGCGTACCGGATGCTCGGTCACGCCGAGGACGCCGAGGACATGCTGCAGGAGATCTTCCTGCTCGCGTTCCGCAAGCTCCCGACGTACAAGGGCGACTCGTCGCTCGGCACCTGGCTGTACCGCCTCGGGGTGAATGCCTGCCTCGATCGGCTGCGCAGCAAGGCTCGCCGCAACGACCAGCAGACCGACTGGCTGGACGGTGAATTGCCGCCGTCGGGCGCCGTGACACACGACGACGGCGCCGGGGTGGTGTCGCGACTGGATCTGGAGCGGGCGCTCCGCGAATTGCCGCCCGGCTGCCGCGCCGCCTTCCTCCTGCACGACGTGGAAGGCTTCGAACACCGTGAGGTCGCCTCGCTGCTCGGGATTGCGGAAGGCACCTCGAAGTCGCAGGTCCACAAGGCGCGCCACCGCCTGCGGGGCCTGCTCGGACGGATCACCACCGGAGGAACACGGGCGTGAAGTGCCAGGACGCACAGCAGGCGCTCGACGCGCGGCTGAACGGCACGGCGAAGCGGGCGGAGGCCGAAGCGCTCGACGCGCACGTGGCTTCGTGCGGCGACTGCCGCGCCCGTCTCGAAGACGCGCTGCGTCTGCAGGCCGAACTGCGCCTGATCGGCACCGAGGGACCGTCCCCGCGGGTGTGGGACGGCATCGCCGCGCGGCTCGAAGCCGATCCGGAATTCCAGCGGCTGGCCGCGGCCTCGGCGCCGGCCGACGCGCCACGGCGCCGCGTCGACTGGCGATGGCTCGCCCTCGCCGCTGCGCTGATCGTCGTCATCGCCGGGTCGCTGCTGGTGATGCGGCGCACGCTGGGTCCGGCGGCGCCGGCGCCGGCCGTCGCGGGTCAGACGTCGACGCCAGCGGGCGGCACGGACGCGCTCGTCACGTCGATCGAAAGCGAGCTCGAACTGGCGGCCAGGCATTACGAGAACGCCATCGCCGGCCTGGAGCGGGTGGCCAGCGAGGGCGAGACGCCGCTGGATCCGGCCGTGATGGCCACCGTGCGCGAGAACCTGGAGATCATCGACCAGGCCATCGACGACAGCCGCCAGGCGCTGCGGACCGACCCGCAGAGCCAGATGGCGCAGGAAAGCCTGTTCGACGCGTTCCGCCGAAAGGTGGCGCTGCTGCAGGACACGATTGCGCTCATGAACGAACTGCGCAGGGGCGCGCCGGCACAGACGGCGCTCGGGATGAACAAGGGATGAGGACCATGAACGGTGTCTGGCGAGCGGTGATGTGTGCGGGCGTGCTGGCGGTGGTCCAGCCGGGCGGCGTCGATGCCGCCCCGCTGCTGGCGACGCCGGATGCGGGCCAGCCGGCGCCGCCGGCACCGCCGGTCCGCATCCGGATGCAGGCCGACGATCGGGTCCGCGAGCGCGACCAGTCGCGCGATGCGGAGAGCCGGGCCCGCGACCTCGAACGCGAGGCGCAGGACCGCGAACGCGACGCCAACGCCCGCGGTGACGCGCGCGCGGCTGCCCAGGCCCGCGCCCAGGCACGGGCCGCGGCAGAGGCCCGTCGCGAGGCCGGCTCCGCCAGGCGCGACGCCGAACGCAGGCAGACCTGGACCAGCGACGACGATGGCCCGATCGTCCGGCTGTTCCGCGGCGGCGAAGGCTTCACCCTCGACCTCATGAACATGGCGGGCGACGTCGTCGTCGTCGGCGGCAAGGGCCGTGATGGCAAGCTGACGATCATGCGGCGCATCCAGGGCAGCGGCCCCGAGGCCGAGCGGCTGCTGCGGGAGATGGAGGTCGAGGTCGCCGAGCACGCCAACCGCATCGCCGTCCGGACGATGCTGCCGCGGCGGAACGGACGGCCGAACGTGTCCAGGGCACGCATCAGGACCGACTACGAGATCGCGCTGCCGGCCGGCACCGCGCTCGAGCTCAAGAACCTGCAGGGCGACGTCCGGCTGAGCAACGTGCCTGGAGACGTGCGGGTGGAAGCGGTGGCTGGCGACGTGGTCGGGGAGGCGCTGTCGCGGGTGCGCCTGCTGCGCAGCATGTCCGGCGACGTGACGCTGTCGAGGAGCACGGTAGCGGGTGATGCGAACCTGCAGACGGTGAGCGGCAACGTCGTCGCCCGTGCGGTGAAGGCCGGGTCGCTCACGCTCGGTTCGGTCAGCGGCAACGTACAGGTCAGGGAATCGTCGTCGGAGCGCGCGCTCATCCGCACGGTGAGCGGCGACATCGAGTTTGCCGGCGTGCCGCGCCGCGCCGGACGGTACGAGTTCAAGACCCACGGCGGCGACATCTTCGTGTCGACGCCGGACGGTCCGGGGTTCGAGTTCGAGGCGAGCACGTTCAAGGGCGACGTCCACGCCGACGTGCCGACGCAGCCGATGGCCCCCGGAACCCGCCAGGTCCGCGGCAGCGTCGGCGACGGGTCGGCCTACTTCGACCTCTCCACGTTCACGGGCGACATCAAGGTGGGCAACAGGGGAGCGAAGGAGAAGCCGTGACCCGCAAGGTCCAGCTTCCGCATCGCGGCCGACCTGTGCCTATAATTGGCCCCGGAGGCGACTGATGACGCGTAGAACGATGGCTGGACTGACCGGCGTGTTCGCTGCAGGAGCGTTCGCGCTGCTGACGACCACGGCCCCCTTGGCGGCCCAGCACAAGGCGCCCAACACGCAGCCGCCGACGGCGGCGGCCGACACCACGGCGCTGCCGACCGGCACCGTGTCACTGGGTTCGGTGCGCTTGAGTCGCGCCGTCAAGGCCAACGGCGAACCGCTGGCGGCCGGCAGCTACCAGCTGCGGTTGACCGGCGAGGAACCGCCGGCCCCGACCGGCGCCACCAAGCCGTACGAGCGCTGGGTCGAGTTCGTCCGCGGCGGCAAGGTGGTCGGACGTGAAGTGGTGAGCGTGGTGCCGAGCAGCGAGATCAAGAACGTCACCAAGGGTGGCGGGCCGGCCTCGGGCAGCTCCAAGGTGCAGATGCTCCGCGACAACGAGTACCTGCGCGTGTGGGTCAACAAGGGCGGCACGCACTACCTGGTGCACCTGGTTCCCGCGTAGGCGGCACCCGTCTCGCGTGGAACACGAACGGCCGCTCTCCCGAGCGGCCGTTTTCGCGTGTAGCGCCCTAGATCGACATCACGTCGAACTGCTCGTGGTGCAGGTACGCGTCGGGCCGCACGGTGACGCGGCGGCCGGTCACCTGCTCGACCTCGCGCAGCACGCCGCGCTCGTCGCCGTTGAGGGCGTCGGCGATCTCGGGGTTCACGCGCAGCAGCACGCCGTGCCCGTCGAGATCGTGGCCGACCTTGCGCATCTCGTTCAGAATCTCCTGACAGACGGTCGCGCTCGACTTGATCGTCCCGGTGCCCGAGCAGTACGGGCACGTGTCGGTCATCAGCCGCTCCAGGCTCTGCTTCACCCGCTTGCGCGTGATGATGATCAGGCCGAAGTCCGAGACCTGGATCGCCTTGCTCGGCGCGCGGTCGCGCCGCAGTTCCTGCTCCAGCGTCTGGAAGACCTTCTGGCGGTTCTTCTTGTCCTCCATGTCGATGAAGTCGAGGACGACGATGCCGCCCATGTCGCGCAGCCGCAGCTGCCGCACGATCTCCTTCACCGCTTCGAGGTTGGTCTTGAGGATCGTGTCCTCGAGCCGGCCCGTCGTCTTCTTGCCGACGTAGCGGCCGGTGTTGACGTCGATGGCGACCAGCGCCTCTGTCTGGTTGATGACGATGTAGCCGCCCGACTTGAGCCACACCTTGCTGCGCAGCGCCTTGTCGATCTCGGTGCGGACGCCATACTCCTCGAAGATCGGGAAGTCGCGCGTGTAGAGCTTCACGCGCGGCAGCATCGCCGGCATGATCCGCTCGATCAGCGCGGTGACGCGCCGGTGTTCCTCGGCCGAGTCGATGCGGATGACGCTGAACTCGTCGGTGAGCAGATCGCGCAGCAGCTTGGCGACCAGGCTCTGCTCGCGGTAGATGACCGCCGGCGAGCGCTGGGTCTCCGACTTGTGCTTGATCTCCTTCCAGACCTGGAGGAAGTACTCGAGGTCGCCGAGGATGTCGGCCTCCGGCCGGTTCGATGCGGCGGTGCGGATGATGACGCCGCCGTTGAAGCCGTGCGCCTCGCGGAACTGCCGCACGATGCCGCGCAGACGGGACCGCTCCTCGCGCGACTCGATCTTGCGCGAGACGCCGATGTGATCGACGGTCGGCATGAACACCAGGAAGCGCCCCGGGATGGTCACGTGCGACGTGATGCGCGCACCCTTGGTGCCAATCGGCTCCTTGACCACCTGGACGAGGACGTCCTGCCCTTCCTTCAGCAGGTCCTCGATGTTGGGCTGGGCGGCCCGCTCCTGGCGCTGACGGCGATCCCCGCCGCGCGTCGCCGCCGGCGCAATCGACGACCCGTTGTCCGCCGAGGCGGCCGCCTCGGCCTCGTCGGCGGCGTCGTCGGCGGCGGCGTCGGCGTCGGCCGCTAACGGATCGGCAGCGGCCGGCGGATCGTCGGGGTCGTCCTCGAGCGCCTCGGCCGGCGTGATGACGTCCGAGACGTAGAGGAACCCGTCACGCTCCAGCCCCAGGTCGATGAACGAGGACTGCATGCCAGGCAGCACCTTCGAGACACGTCCCTTGTAGACGTTCCCGACGACGCCCTGCTGGCGTTCCCGTTCCATGAAGAACTCGACGACCTGGTCGTCCTCGAGGATGGCGACCGCGGTCTCGCGATCGTTCGAGGAGACAATCATCTCCTTGGTCATGCAGGAAGCTCCGGGTGCGCGGGCCCTGCCGGTCGTGCCGTGGCGCGCGGACAGCACGCGCCGGCCCCGGGCGTGCAACCGCCGGTGACCGGGGGGTCACGCCGAGCAGTTGCAGCACCAGGTGCCACACGACCAGGACGGGCATCGTCACCATCAGTTGGCGAACCGCCGCATCCTCACGTTGAGGATGAAGCCGAAACTCATGAGCGTGGCGATCATCGACGAGCCGCCGTAGCTCATCAGGGGCAACGTGAGCCCCTTGACCGGCGCCAGGCCGGCCGACATCGCGATGTTGTAGATCACCTGAAAGGCAAAACACGAGATCAGGCCCACCACGAGGTAGGCACCGATCCGATCCCGGGCCAGCCGCGCCGCGTCGAGCGAGCGGATGAGCACGTAGAGATACAACCCGAGCGTCAGCAGCACGCCCAGGAATCCGTGCTCCTCGGCGAGCACGGAGTAGACGAAGTCGTTGTGGGCGACGGGCAGGAACTTGTACTGCCCCTGCGTACCGTTGAGGAATCCCTTACCCGTGAGGCCGCCCGACCCCACGGTGATGCGAGCCTGGATCTGCTGGTAGCCGGCGCCGCGTGCATCCTGCGACGGATCCAGGAACGTGACCACACGCGACCGCTGGTAGTCCTGCAGCCCGTAGGTCCAGGCCACGGGCGCGAGCAGGACGCACACCAGCACGGCATAGCCGATGAGCCGCATGCGCAGGCCCGCGGCGTAGGCGATGCCGCCGAGGACCGGGATGAGCGTGACCGCCGAGCCGAGATCCGGCTGTCGCGCGATGAGGAGGAAGGGCAACGCCAGGAGCCCGCCGGCGACGGCGAGATCGCCCGTGCGGGTGGCCGAGATCTTCTCCTGGCCGAACCACGTGGCCAGCAGGAGCGCGAGGGCGGCCTTGGCGAGTTCCGAGGGCTGCAGGTTGAAGACGCCGAGCGAGATCCAGCGGCGGGAGCCGCCGGCGACGACACCGAAGAACAGGACGTAGACGAGCAGCACCGCGACGCCGCCGTAGAGGACGGGCGCGTACTCCGACAGCGTGCGGTAGTCGATCAGGAGCACGACCGCCATCGCGACGAGGCCGATGCCCATCGCCGACAGCTGCGTGTAGAACTCGCGCCCGACCCGCTCGCGGATTGGGTCGTAGGTGGTGCTGTAGATCATCAGCAGCCCGAACAGGCACAGCATCAGCACCGCGGCCAGCAGGCTCCAGTCCAGGTGCTTGTAGAGGCGCTGCTCAAACATCACAACACCTCCGGGTACCGGG
>CBIHOS010000225.1:0-7702 GCA_966211945.1 uncultured bacterium | reverse complement strand
GTGGCTGGCGCAGTGGCGCCTCACTCACGAGAGCTTCTGGGGCATGTGGGGCTGGCTGGAAGTGCCGCTCCCGCGTGCGTACTACACGACCCTGTCGTGGCTGTCCGCGATCTCGCTCCTCCCACTCGTGCGACGGGCCCCGTTCATGGGCTGGCGCGCGCCGGCGGCGGCACCCGTCGTGTACTGGGTGGCGCTGGCCATTGCCTACACGGGCATCATGGGCGCCGTGGCGGCGCTCGTCGGGCCCGTTCACAACAACCAGGGACGTCACTGGCTGCCCATCGTTGCCGCGCTCGCATTGCTGCTCGGATACGCAGGGGGAGTGCTCACCAGCCGCTCGCGTACGTTGGGCTACCTGCTGCTCACTCTCTGGTGTCTCGCGCTCACTGCGGCCAACGTGCAGTTGACCCACGACACGTCCGTCTTCTACGGCGGCTACGGCTTTTGAAGCGCTCATGCGCACTTGTTATGTACTTGCTGACCTTGGATAGGCTATCGTACAGCTGAGCAACCGCAGACAGACCTCGCGATCGGCGGCAGACCAGGAAGCCCTCGCCCGCGCTGGGCGGCCCGCCGTATCGACCGGTTCTGGGTGGAGCAAAGGCGTGCGTGGCCATTCCTGACTTGCTGACGTGGCTCGACCAGGCGGGGTGCACCATCACGAAGGTGGAGGGCGTCCCGGACCACGTGCTGGTCAAGCGCGGCGGCTTCCACGCCATCCTGCCGACGACAGGGCCGGAGACGCCACGCGCCGGGCCGGACCCACATGCCGAGGGGCGGCCATCTGTGCGCCATCCCTTCACGCTCACCGACGACGACGGCGACGTGCTGGTGACGTTCCCGGACTTTCCGGGCGCGACGTATGGACGCACAGAAGCCGAGGCGATCGAGCGCGCCCGCGCCTTCGTGGCCGATGCCCTCGTCATCTACCTCGCGCTGAACCTGCCACTGCCGCCGCCGGCCACCACGGTGATGGACCGGCAGGTCGAGGTGTCGATGCCGCCCGCTCGCGGCACGACGTGAGGTCCGGCGTGCTAGCCTGAACCCGAGGCCACGACCTCACCCCCACGGCCGGCGCGCACGCGCGGCCCTCCACGTGCGGGGCGGTATCCGTCCGGGACGACCCGGCCTTTCGAAGGAGGCTGCGGTGGCCTGGATGCTGCTGCTCGTCGCTGGCCTGCTGGAAGTCGCGTGGGCCTACTCCATGAAGCAATCCGAGGGGTTCTCGCGCCTCGGCCCGTCCCTCGTCACGCTCGTGCTGATGGTCCTCAGCTTCACGCTGCTGTCGGTGGCGATGCGCACGCTGCCGCTCGGCACCGCCTACATGGTGTGGACCGGCATCGGCGCGGTGGGCGCGTTCGCGGTCGGCGTGCTCTGGCTCGCGGAGCCGGCCGGCCTGCTGCGACTGACTGCCGCCGCGTTCATCTGCGTCGGCATCGTGCTCATGAAGATCGCGAGTTGACGGCAGGGTGCGGTCAGGCGCGCGGCTGGTCGCCGGCCGGACCGCGAGGGCGCTGCGCGAGCACCCGCCGGATCTCGTCGGCCAGCGCATCGGGCAGACACGGCTTCAGCAGGAATGCGTCGCACCCGGCGTGGTCGGCGCGCTGCCGTTCGAACTGCAGCGTGTGCGCCGTGATCACGATGATCGGGGTCACCGCGGTGCGGGCATCGGCCTTGAGGATGCGGGTCAGGCGCCAGCCGTCGATGCCCGGCATCGAGAGGTCCATCACGATCACGTCGGGGCGGAGGTCGAACGCCATCTCGTGCCCCACGAGGCCATCGTCGGCCTGCTCGACCCGGAAGCCGAGGCCCTGCAGGTACGTGGCGTACATCTCGCGCGTGTCGGGATAGTCCTCGATGAGAAGCACGAGCGGACCGGCCGTTTCCGGCGGTGACACGAGCTGATTTGTCGACTCGCACATGCGTCGTAGTGGATCGTTCGCCGGCACGGCCAGCGGACGGGGCGTACTCAGCTCATCGGTCAGTGGTCGCGCGACTTCAACAACGACGAGCTGGATGGTTCCGAACGCCGACGACACCCGTCGGCATCTGGGGTTATCGGCATGACGACTGCGGTTGATGATGCCTGCCGGAGACGGGCCATCGGCAAGCTCTGCCTTACCGGCGCGACGGCAGACGCGCGGCGCCCGCCCATCGCCGAGTTGCCACGTCACCGCGCGTCGATGAACGATGCCCGCGATCGCTCGATGAGCCGACGCACGTCGTCCACCGGCAGCGCCTTTACCGTCCGTCCGTTGGCGGTCGTGTCCGAGGCGCGCAGCAGCGAGTTGTAGACCGCTTCCTCGGTGGCGTCCATGGCCGCCGCGAACAGATCGGAGACGGCATCGGTCATCAGCACGGCCCGCGGTTGCGGCACGGCCCGGCCGTCGCTCCGGACCCGCACCGCGGGATGCGTCGAGAACGCGATCGCGTAGTCGCCGCTGCCGTTCGAGTAGGTCGAGCCGGTGCGGGCCAGGGCGAACAGCGCCCGCGCCGCGAGTCGCTCCAGATCCTTCGCGGTCAACGGCGCGTCCGTCGCCATGACGATCATGCAGGAGCCGTCGGCAGACGGGGCGAGCGCCGCGTACGCCGCCGCGCGCGAGGCCGGCAGCAGCCGCCAGATCGGCACGCCGCCCATCGTCAACCGCCCGCCGTAGTTGCTCTGGACCAGGGCCCCGACCGTCCACCGCGCCTCGTCCCCGCCGACCAGCCGCGAGGACGAGCCAATCCCGCCCTTCCAGCCGAACGCGACGGTGCCGGTGCCGGCGCCGACCGCGCCCTCCTCCACCGGACCGCCGGTGGCGTCCACGATCGCCCGCTGCACGTCCTCGCGCGTCACCGGCAGCGCCCGGATGTCGTTCAGCCCGCCGTCGTTGGTCTCGCCGACCAGCGCATTCACCGATCGCACGTCGCCGTTGCCGGGCTGGGCGAGCGTCCAGCGGACCGTGGCCTCGACCGCCGTGCCCACCGCGAGCGTGTTGGTCAGCACGATCGGCGACTCGATCGTCCCCAGCTCCTGCACCTGGGTGGAACCGGCCAGCTTGCCGAAGGCGTTGCCGACGAACACGGCGCCGGGTACCTTCTCGCGAAACAGGTTGCCGCCGTGCGGCAGGACGGCCGTGACGCCCGTGCGCACGGTGTCGCCGCGAACGAGGGTGACCTGCCCCACCTTCACGCCGGCAACGTCGGTGATGGCGTTGAGCGGTCCGGTGGCGAGCGGACCCGGCTCGAGGCCGATGTCGCGCGCGCGAGGACGCGCCTGCCCGGCGGCGATCGACACGGCCGCGAGCAGGCACAGCAGTCCTGTCAGGGCCCGGGCGATCGCGCGGGCCGTTTCAGCGGGCGCGGCGGACGGCAATGGCCTCGACCTCGACGAGATAGCGCTCCTGCGCGAGTCGCGGCACGTAGACGAGCGTCGATGCGGGCGCAACGGCCCCGAGATGCCGGCGGCGGATCTCGCGGATGCGATCGACGGCGAGTGGTCGCACGAGATACGTGTTGACCTTCACCAGATCGGCTGGCGACGCCCTTTCGGCCGCGAGCAGCGCGACGACGTTGGCGAGCGCCTGCTCGTACTGCGCCTCGGGCTCGTCCGGCACGGTGCCGTCGGGACGCACGCCCACCTGCCCGGACAGGAACATCAGCTCGGTGCCCGGCGACACGATGGCCAGGTGCGAATAGCCGGTTGGCGCGGCGACCGCCGGCGGATTCGCGAAGCGGAGGACGGCGGGCGGCGGCGTGCCGGGCTGCGCGACTGCGACGCGATCGCGCGCCGCGACGACGGCAGCGGCCGACGCGGTGACGACGGCTCCGAGGACCGCGGCGGAGATGGCCGTGCGCATCACGCTCCCCGCCGGATGCGCGCGAGCTTCTCCTCGTGTTCGCGTTCGAAGCGGTCCAGGTCGCGCCGCAGTTCCTGTTCCCGTTCGAGATGCGCCACCGGGTCGAAGCTGCCGGAAATCGCCGTCTGGTGCTCGATGCGCCGCTGCGCGACGCGCGCCTCGTGCAGGCGCTTCTGTTCGGCGATCGCCTCGCGCTGGGCGTCGGTGAGCGTCACCGGCACGATGCCTTTCTCGGCATCCTGCTGCCGCAGCTTCTCCATCACGAGTTCCAGCCGGCTCTTGGGTGCACCCTCTCCGCTGCTCATGCCCCCATGGTAGCTGTTCGGTCACGGTGGCGACCGGTCCGCCTGACGACGGCCGAGCGCGGGTTCGGCTATGCTTGAGGCCATCCCGCAGGTTCCAGGAGGATCGTCACGATGAGTGCGCAGAGCGAACTGTCACGGCGCGGCTTCGCGCAACGTCTCGGCCAGGTGGCCGCGGCATCCACGCTGGCCACGCTGAACGCGCCGGCCGTCCACGGCGCGGAGAGCAACACCATCCAGCTCGCGCTGATCGGCTGCGGCGGCCGCGGCACCGGCGCCGTCGTCGATGCGCTGGCCACCAAGAACGGGCCGATCAAGCTCGTCGCGATGGCCGACATCTTCGAGGACAAGCTGACCCGCAGCTACACCTCGCTGAAGAACCGCGCCGGCGACGCCATCGACGTCGCGGACGACCACAAGTTCCTCGGCTTCGACGGCTACCAGCAGGCGATGGACCTGCTGAAGCCGGGCGACATCGCGATCATGGCGACACCGCCCGCCTTCCGCTGGGTGCACTTCGAGTACGCGATCAAGAAGGGCCTGAACGTCTTCATGGAGAAGCCCGTCACCGTCGACGGGCCGACCACCAAGCGGATGTTCGAGCTGGCCGAGCAATCGGTGCGCAAGAACATGAAGGTCGGCGTCGGCCTGATGTGCCGGCACTGCGACGCCCGCAACGAGCTGAAGCGGCGCATCAAGGAAGGCCAGATCGGCGACATCGTCACGATGCGCGCCTACCGGATGCACGGGCCGGGCGGGTCGGCCTTCACCAAGGCTCGGGTACCCAACGGCGTCACCGCGCAGGTGAGCGGCGGTCCGACGCCGCCGATGTCCGAAGTGATGTTCCAGCTGCGCCGCTTCCACGGCTTCATCTGGGCGTCGGGCGGGATGTTCTCGGACTTCTACATCCACAACATCGACGAGTGCTGCATGATGAAGGATGCCTGGCCGGTCAAGGCGCAGGCGGTGGGCGGGCGGCACTACCGCGAGGATTTCGTCGACCAGAACTTCGACACCTACGCGGTCGAGTACACGTTCGCCGACGGCACCAAGCTGTTCCTCGACGGCCGCTCGATGACCGGCGCCTACTCCGAGTTCGCCTCGTACGCGCACGGCACCAAGGGCATGGCGGTGATCTCGGCCTCGTCGCACACGCCGGCCCGCAGCCGCATCTACGACGGCCACAACCCGGATCCCGCGAAGCTGCTCTGGGCCTACCCGGATCCGGAGCGCAATCCCTACCGCATCGAGTGGATCAACCTGATCGACGCGATCCGCAACGACAAGCCGCACAACGAGGTGCGGCGCGGCGCCGAAGCGAGCCTGGTCACCAGCATGGGCCGCATGGCCGCGCACACCGGTCGCGTCATCACGTTCGACGAAGCGCTGAACAGCACGCACGAACTCGCGCCGGCCGTGGCCACGCTGACGATGGACGGGCCGGCGCCGGTGACGCCGGGCCCCGACGGCAAGTACCCGATGCCGATGCCGGGGCTCGTCACCGATCGCGAATACGGCACGCCACCCGCCCTGCCGAGCACGGCCTCCGCGCCCGCGCAGGACTGACGACGATTCGTAGCCGCGGGACGTGTCCCGCGGTCGCCCCCGACGCAGGCATGAGGCTCCAGACATTCAGCATTGCGCATTTAGCATTTAGCATTACTGAATGTTCTCCCTGAAGGGCCACGCGGCCCTCGTGACCGGCTCCACCCACGGCGTCGGCCGCGCGATCGCCGAGACGCTCGCGCGCGCCGGTGCGGACGTCGTGCTGCACGGCCTGCGCCGCGACGGGGCCGCCGCTTCGGCCGAGGCCGCCTGCGCCGCGGCCGGCGTCACCGTGCGGGTGGTGGACGTCGATCTCGCCGCCGATCCCGACACCGCCGCCGTCCGTCTCTTCGAGGAAGCGACGCGGCTCGTGCCCGGCCTCGACCTGCTCGTGAACAACGCCGGAACGTGCCTCGATACGCAGCACTTCCTGGATCTGCCCGCCGACGTCTTCCGGCAGACGATGCGCCTGAACGTGGAGGCACCCTTCCTGCTCACGCAGCAGTTCGCGCGCCATTGGGTGGCCGGCGGCATCGGCGGCCGGGTGGTGTTCACGGGGTCGATCAACGGCCGGCTCGCCGAGCCGAACCATGCCGCCTACGACACGTCGAAGGGCGCGATCGAGATGATGGTGAGAACGCTGTGCGTGTCGCTGGCGCCGAAGGGGATCCGCGTCAACGGCATGGCGCCGGGGCTGGTCCGGACGCCGCTCACCGAGGCGTTCCTCTCCGACCCGCGGGCGCTGGCGTGGATGCAGCAGCACACGCCGAACGGGCAGGTGCCCGGCCCCGACGTCTGCGGTGCGGCTGCGGCCTTCCTGCTGAGCGACGAAGCGTGGCACGTCCACGGGCAGATGCTGCTCGTGGACGGCGGCATGTCCGTCTGGCAGCAGCCCGACCTGCCGCCAGCGTGAAGACCGGCGCGTAAGTGCGCGGTTGCTGAGGCTATTCCGCGAGCACGATGCCGACGGCGCGACTGACGGTGCAGTCCACGCGCAGCAGCTCGCTGGCGCCGACGCCGTACTTGCCGTCGGCCACCTTGTAGTCGCCGTGTCCGACGCTCGACCGGACCAGCGCGATCGCCGACTTGTCGCGCGGATCCACCAACGACGCCTGGCACGCCGCGTTCTTGTTGAAGGTGCCGTCGGCCAGTTCGAACTGCCCCGGGTGATCGGTGGCCGGACGCTCGATCCGCTCCGGCGTCGTCTTCAACGCCTGCGACACCCGACTGCAGCCGGACACCGCGCACACCACGGCGACCACGACCAGTACTTTCGCGCGCATAGTCAGATTCCTCTCCTGCTGACGGTCGGTGCGACGTGTCGTCCGTGGGCGAGCCTGTCGACAGTCCGTGCCTCCGAAGGATCGGCATCCGCGCCCATCTCTTTAGTCGCCCCGCCCGCCGCGCGCCTGCCGGCGCCGCAGCGCGTCCCGATCGCTGGCCCTGACGATCCACCCCTGGTGATCGACGATGAGCGCAGCCGGCGTTTGTGGCAGCGGTGCGACTGCCGGCGCCCCGCGACCGGCGCCGATCGTCGAAACGCGATGCCAGACGACGGCGACGACGGCCGCGGCGGCGTGCAGGACGTGGCGACGTGTCATGCGGACCCTCCGCCGGCCAGCCGCGCTTCGAGATGCTCGCCGAGGCGATAGGACAGCGCCACGATCGTCAGCGTCGGATTGACCGCGCCCCCGCTCGGGAACACCGAACTGCCCGCCAGGTAGAGATTCGCGTAGCCGTGCACGCGCAGCTGATCATCGCAGACCGAGTCGACGCGGCTCGTGCCCATGCGGGTCGTGCCCATCGTGTGGCCGCCGCCGAACGTCTCGCGGTAGACGCGCCGGTTGTGCAGGCGGACGACGCCGATTCGGCTGGTCACGAGCGCCTCGCCGGCCAGGCGGGTGCTGACGTCGATCGAGCGCAGGTCGCGCGACGAGAAACTGCAGTGCGTGCGCAACCGGTGCGTGCCCGCCCAGGTCGTCTCCGGCAACAGCTCGACGCGATTGTCGGCGG
>CBIHOS010000224.1:0-7799 GCA_966211945.1 uncultured bacterium | reverse complement strand
TGCGAGCCAGCGCCGCGGCGGCGCGGTATTTCCGGCCAGCCCATCCGGGATCGAGTCTTGCCCTTCCATGCCGATGTCATGGGCATGGGCACGCGCGCGCTCCTTCCGGTTGCCGTCCTCCTTGTGGGCCTCGCGGCGACGCCGGCGTCGGCTCAGATCTACGTGAGCCGCGACGCCGCCGGCACGCTGGTGCTCTCGGACCAGCCGCTCGCCGGAGCGGCAACGACGACGACCTACGCGGTGCGCCATTCGGTGCTGCGGACCACCCGGCCGATGGTCAGCGAGCGCGCGGCGGCCTACGACGACATCATCGAGGACGCGGCGGCCATGCACGGCGTCCGCCCGGAACTGGTGCGTGCGGTCATCCACGTCGAGTCGGGGTTCAACCCGCGGGCTCGTTCGGACGTGGGTGCGATGGGCCTGATGCAGTTGATGCCGGGAACCGCGGCCGACCTCGGCGTCGACAACCCGTGGGACCCGGAGCAGAACATCCGGGGCGGGGTCGCCTACCTGGGATCGCTGATCCGCAAGTTCGGCGACGAAGTGCTGGCGCTGGCCGCCTACAACGCCGGTCCGGGCGCCGTGGACAGGTACGGGCAGCGGGTACCGCCGTATCGCGAAACCCGCGACTACGTGCAGAAGATCAGCCGGCGCACAGAGACCCAGCCGGTCGGCCGGAGCGGCGGCCGCACGTTGATCTACAAGGTGCTCGAGGAGGTCGACGGCGTCGCCCAGTGGCGCCTGACCGATACCCGGCCCACGAGCGGCACGTTCGAAATCGTCCGCTGAGCGCCGTCCGCCGTCCCTGAGACGGCCCCCGCCGGTGAGTCCTGCCGCACTCGCTCTCGCGAGCCGTCTGCCCCATCCAGTCCTTCTGGCCGATTTCGGCCAATTTTCGCCCCTGGGCTCCCCCTGCCCTGGCGCCGTCAGCCCCGCCGACACAAGCCCGCCCGTAAAGAATCGTCTTGACCGACTCAATTGGTCGGATATACTCCTGCTCGCTTCTTGAGACCAGGTCTCATTCCTATACCTGCCCATGACACCCAACCGCCTCTCACTTCGCACGCCCCTTCA
Source organism: uncultured bacterium (assembly GCA_966211945.1). GTDB lineage: Bacteria > Acidobacteriota > Vicinamibacteria > Vicinamibacterales > Vicinamibacteraceae > Luteitalea. The sequence goes on along the minus strand of CBIHOS010000224.1, from coordinate 6,725 downwards.
CTCGCTCGCAGGTCGACGCTGGCTCGTCGCCGGCGCGCTGGCCGCCACGGGCGCCATGGCGCCGGTCGCCACGGCGACCGCGCAGGTTCGCGCATCGGCACCCAACGGCAGGACGAGTGACACCGACGGCGATCGCACCGTGGTGGACGCCGCCGGCCTGGCGCTGCAGGACACGCCCGGGCCCGTCCACACGTACGCCATCCCCGCCGGCGCATTGGGCGAGGTGCTGGCCGCTCTGGGGCGCGCCGCGGGTGTCACCATCGACACACGGGCCGACATCCCTGCCGACATCACGTCGGCCGGCGTCACGGGCAGCTTCACGTTGGCGCAAGCCCTGTCGGCGGCCCTCCAGGGCACCGGCTTCACGGCCCGCGTGCTGTCGCCGACCAGCGTGATCGTCGAAGTGCGCATCGACAGCGAGTCGGTGGACGTCACCGCCGGCCTGCCGCGCGTCGCGTCGCCGCGCTACCCGAGCCCGGTGACCGAAACGCCGCAGACGCTGCAGGTGATCCCGCGGACGATGATCGACCAGCAGGCCGCCTTCAGCCTCGGCGACGTGCTGCGCAACGTGCCAGGCATCACCCTGCAGGCCGGTGAGGGCGGCGGCGCCTCCAACACGGCCGGCGAGGCCTTCACCATGCGCGGCTTCACCGCCAACAACAGCATGTTCGTGGACGGCGTTCGCGACGACGGCCTGATCGCGCGCGACACGTTCAACCTCGAACAGGTCGAGGTGTTCCTCGGTCCGACCGGGACCGATGTCGGTCGCGGCACCGGCGCCGGTTACGTGAACATGGTCACCAAGGCGCCGCGGCCCGCCTCGGGCTTTGGCGGCACGCTCGCGTACGGCACCAGGAACCAGACGCGCGCGACCGTCGACCTCAACGTCGCGGTGCCCATGGGCCAGGACGGCAGCTGGTCGAGCCGATCCGCCGTGCGCCTGAACGGGCTCGTCCAGGACGGCGGCGTGGCCGGACGCGACGAGGTCGAGAACGAGCGCCGCGCGATTGCGCCGTCGCTCTCGATGGGCCTCGGCACGGCGACCCGTGTGACCGTGAGCGGGCAGTTCATGCGGCAGGACAACGTGCCCGACTACGGCCTGCCCGGCGCCGCCGCTCCCGATGGTCCGCTCACCGTCGGCGGCGCGCGCGCCAGCCGGCCCGTCGATCAGTCGAACTTCTACGGAACGCCCGGCGCCGACTACGACAACGTGTCGCAGGACAGCTACCTGGGCAAGGTCGAGCACGACGTCCGCTCGGGCCTGACGCTGCGCAACCAGATCCGCTACAACCGGACGCGGCGCGAGGCGCTGATCAGCACGACCGCCAACCCCAACGCGTACGACCCGGCGACCGAGATGGTCACCATCACGCGCCAGGCCAACGACCGCAAGAACGAGATCCTCTCGAACCAGACGAGCGCCTCGATCCGCGTCCTGCGCGGCCGCCTGACCCACGAGTTCAACGCCGGCGTGGAGTTGCTCGCCGAAGACCAGTACGCGCCGGGCTTCGCCGGCATGGGCACGCGCGATCCGATCAGCATCTACGCACCCGATCCGAACGCGCCGATCATCGGCTTCGACCTCGTACCGAGCGGCGCCTACACGAGGGGCGGCACCGACACGATCGCCGGCTATCTGTTCGACACGATCAACGTCGGGCGCGTGCAGGTCAGCGGCGGCCTGCGCCTGGACCGCTACGACACGGCGTACGAATCGATGGCGACGACCGGCGTGCTGACGTCGCTCGAGGCCGACGGCACCGTCTGGAGCGGCAAGGCCGGCGTCCTGTACCGCGTCCATCCGCTCGGAAACGTGTACGCCTCGGTCGGCCGGGCCGTGACGCCGCCGGGTACCGCGAACTTCACGCTCAGCGCGTCGGACAACAACGCCAACAACCCGAACGTGGACCCGCAGATCTCGGTCAACTACGAGGTGGGGACCAAGTGGGATCTGTTCGATCGGCGCCTCTCGGCGAGCCTGGCGACCTTCCTCACCAAGAACACCAACGTCATCTACACGGTGGACTCGACGACGGTGCCGCCGACGTTCAATCAGGACGATCGCCAGAAGGTCACCGGGGCCGCGCTCGGCCTCGTCGGACGGATCAACGACAACTGGGACGTCATGGTCAACATGACGCTGATGCACAGCGACAACGAGTCGCAGAATCCCGCCGTTGCGGGCCGTTGGCTCTCGTTGACGCCGGAGACGTCGGGGTCCGTGTGGACGACCTACCGCACGCCGATCAAGCTGCGGATCGGCGGCGGCCTGCGGTACCAGGGCGATGCCTACGTCAACGCCGCCAACACGATCCTGCTGCCGTCGGCGACGGTGGTGGACGCGATGGCCGAGTACCCGATCCGCGACGCGCTCGTGCTGCGCCTCAACGTCTACAACCTGACCGACGAGCGCTACATCCGCAGCATCAACAACAACGGCGGCCGCTACAACCCGGGCCCGACGCGTTCGGCGCTCGTCTCGCTCGCGTTCGACTTCTGACATGACGCCGGTCGATCCCTCGTCGCGCGCCGTGCCGGCGACGGCCGCCGACGAGGGGCCGCTCCGCTGCACCTGCCTCGACGACTACGAGGTGCTGGCCCGCCAGCGTCTCGACCCGCGCGCCTGGGCGTACCTGTCCGGCGGCGGCGCCGATGAGCACACGCTGGGCTGGAACCGCGAGGCCTTCCAGCGCCTGAAGCTGCAGTCGCGAGTGCTTGCCGACATGTCCGGCGCGCACACCCGCCTGACCCTGTTCGAACAGCCGTTCGACTACCCGATCCTGCTCGCGCCGGTCGCGCACCAGCAGTTGTTCCATCCCGAGGGCGAACTGGCCACGGCCCGCGGCGCGGCCGCGATGCGGGCCGGCCAGATCGTCAGCATGCAGGCGAGCGTGGCCTTCGAGGAGATCGCCGCGCAGTCGGCGATCGCGCCCTGGTGCCAGGTGTATCCGCTGCGCGACGAGACGCTGATGGCCGACCTGCTCGCTCGCGTCGAGCGGGCCGGCTATCGCGCCATCGTCGTCACCGCCGACGCGACGGTGAACGGGCTGCGCAACCGCGAGCAGCGGTCCGGCTTCACCTGGCCCGATCACGTGCGAGCCGTCAACCTCCCGGGTGGCGGCCTGCCCCAACCGGATCTCCCCGCGCCGCCGCGCAGCCCGCTGTTCTCGGGCTTTCTCCACGAGGCGCCGACCTGGGCGACGCTGCAGCGACTGGTGCGCGCCACCCGCCTGCCGGTGCTGCTCAAGGGCGTGCTGTCGGTGGACGATGCGCAGCGGGCAGTGGCGGAGGGCGTTGCAGGCCTGATCGTGTCCAATCACGGCGGCCGCGTGCTCGACACCGTGCCGGCTTCCATCGACGCCCTGCCCCGCATCGTCGAGGCCGTCGGCCCGACCGTGCCGGTCCTGCTCGACGGCGGTGTCCGGCGCGGCACCGACGTGCTGAAGGCGCTCGCGCTCGGCGCCCGGGCCGTGTCGATCGGCCGGCCGTTCGTCCACGGACTGTGCGTGGGCGGTGCGCCCGGCGTGGCGCACGTGCTGGCGCTGCTGCGTGCCGAACTGGAGGTGGCGATGACCCTCACGGGCTGCAGCACGCTCACCCGCATCACCCGCGACGCGCTCTGGGCGGACGCCGCACCCGTCGCCGCCGTCCGTTCCTGATCGAGGGCACCGCTTCGTCCCACACCTTGTCTGGCTGCCTGGAACGGGTACACTGCCGGTGTCCTCGACCGTATGCCGGACGTGTTCTTCCGCCTCGCAAGTGTTCGGGCACGGGTCGGGCGTGACAGATCGCGTACGGCACGCATCGTCGCCCTGGCCCTGCTCGCCGCCGTCGCGGCAGGCACCGCAGCGTCGAGCCAGGCTCCGCCCTCCCTCGTCGTCCTGCTCCATTCGTACGACAGCACCTACCAATGGACGGCCGACCAGCAGGAAGGCGTGATCGAGGCGCTGGCGCCGCTCCAGGCCGGCGTGATCATCCGCGTCGAGTACCTGGACGCGAGACGGGCGCCCAGTCCGGAGGTCAGGGCCCGCATCGGCGACCTGCTGGCCGTCAAGTACGCCGGCGTTACGCCGCGCGTCGTCGTGGCCACCGACGATGCGGCGGTCGAGTTCCTGGCGGAGCGCCCGGCGCTGTTCCGCGACGTGCCGGTGGTCTTCGGCGGCGTCAACGACAGGCAGCTGGTCGAGCGGTTGCCGCGCACCCGGTTCACCGGGATCGTCGAGCTGACCGATGCCCGCAGCTTCGTCCGGGAAATCCTGAGGCTCCGACCAGCCACGCGCCGCGTCTTCGTGCTCACCGACAGCACGCAGGCGTCGACCGACATGGCGCGCATCGTCGCCGAGGTCGCCGGCGACAGCGCGGTTGCCGTGACCGCACTGGCGAGCGACCGCTTACGCCTCGATCAGATGCTGGCGGCGCTTCGCACTGACACGCGCGACGACGATCTCGTCCTGCTGCGCCCCCTGCGGTTCGATACGACCGGCCGCACACTCCATACGAGCGAGTCGACGGCGGCGGTCGTTGCGGCGTCACGAGCGCCGGTCGTGCGCCCGGACGTGAGCGACCTGGGCGACGGCGTCCTGGCCGGCATCGCGAGCCAGGGCCGGCAGCATGGCCAGCTGGTCGGAGCCAAGGTCCTCGCCGTGTTGCGTGGCACCGCGGTGACGGACCTGCCGATCGAACCCGCCGCCGACCGCCTGGTGTTCGACGCACGGCAGTTGTCGCGGTGGACCTTGAGCGAGCGCGACCTGCCGTCCGGCGCGCTCGTCGTCAACCATCCGCCCAGCTTCTACCGCGCCAACAAGGCGCTGATCTGGGGCGGCGTCGCACTGCTCGTCGTGCAGACGGGCGTGATCGTCGCGCTCGTGTGGACGGTCCGAGGCAGGCGGCGCGCGCAGCGCACGCTGGAGCGGCAGGCTTCGCAGCTGCAGGCCTCGCACCATGCGCTCGACGGCGCGCACCAGTCGCTGCTGCACGAGCAGGAGGGACGGCGCCGGGCCGAGGAATCGCTGGGGCAGGCCCAGAAGATGGAAGCGCTGGGACGACTTGCCGGCGGCGTCGCCCACGACTTCAACAATCTCCTGACGATCATCCTCGGACACAGCGCCCTCCTGCAGGAGCGCTTACCGGCAGGAACGGATCTCCGGGTGGGAGCCACCGAGATTCGGCAGGCCGGCGAACAGGCGGCGACGCTGACGCGGCAGTTGCTCGCGTTCAGCCGCAAGCAGGTCGTGCCGATCCGGCCGCGCGACGTCTGCGCCGCGGTGCTCCAGCTCGAGCCGATCGTGCGACGGCTGCTGCCCGAATCGATCGCGATCGATCTGCGCTTGGACTCGACACTGCCGCCGGTCCTGATCGGCGAGGGCCAGATCGAGCAGATCCTGCTGAACCTGGCCGCCAACGCCAGGGACGCGATGCCTGATGGCGGCCGGCTGGAAGTGGAGACGAGCCGCGTGCAGCTGGAGGAGCCGCTACTGGCCGACCCCGACGTCGCCGCCGGCATCTATCTGCGCTTGCGTGTGACCGACTCGGGCACCGGCATGGACGCCGAGACGCAGCGCCGCATCTTCGAGCCGTTCTTCACGACCAAGGCGGCGGGGCGCGGCACGGGCATCGGCCTGGCCACCGTGTACGGCATCGTGAAGCAGCACAGCGGCGGCGTGAGCGTGACCAGCGCACCGGCGCACGGGACGACGTTTGCGATCTACCTGCCGCTGCCGGCTGGTCGCGATCGGCCGCACGAAACGCCGGCACCGGCCGTCGGCGTCCGTTAGCAGCATCTGACGCTTCGACGGAACGGCGAGCGACCAGCGCATCGCGCTCACGATCGAGCGCGCTACTGGCGCCGCTGGCGCGCGTTGAGCGCGTCGCGGAACTCGTGGCGGAGCGTGGTCACGTCCGAGCGCTCGAGGCGGAGAACGCTGGCGATGCGGCTGATCTCGTTGTCTTCGACGGCGGTGATGCCGTGCTGGGCCGAGACGGTGAACAGCGCCCGCAGCAGGTTCAACTTCTCCTCCCGCGTCGCGAGCAGTTCGAATTCGCGGGCGACCTGGTAGTCCTCGGCGGCGCCGTGGCTGCCGGTCGCCTTGACGGCGAGCCGGACCAGATGCTGGGCCTGGTCGGGCGAGACGTCGGCTTCGGCGGCCAGCCGGGCCTCCATGATGGCGCGTTCGCTCTCGCTCACGTCGTGGTCGGCAAACGCGACCCGTCCGAGCAGGTACGCGAATGCCGCCAGGAGGCGGGCCCGGTCCGGACTCGTCGCCGTGAGCGCCGTCGCGATGTCGCGGACCGTCTCGGTCTCGTGGTGGGTCTCGTCGTCGGGAGTCAGGCCGAGGGTACGGAAGAGCGTGGCGAGCATCAGCGTTCCGGCTTGAAAAGGGCGCCGAGCACCCAGCTCACGAGGCTCACGAGCAGCGCGCCGATGACCGCGCTGCCGAAGCCGGCGACGCTGAATCCGGGCACCACGGCGGCGGCCAGGCCGAATGCGGCGGCATTGACCACGAGGTAGAACAGGCCGAGCGTGAGGATGGTGATCGGCAGGGTCAGGATGGTCAGGATCGGGCGCACCAGCGCGTTGACCAGCCCGAGGACGAAGGCCGCGATGAGCAGGGCCGGCACGGTCGTGACCGTGACACCCGGCACGACCGACGCCGCCACCCAAAGGGCGGCCGCGACGATGGCCCAATGGACGAGGAAGCGCATTCGCCCAAGGTATCAGATCGGGT
>CBIHOS010000223.1:0-7814 GCA_966211945.1 uncultured bacterium | reverse complement strand
GCCTGGTCGGTGCAGCGGCTGTATCCGTAAACGCCGAACGCCGAACGCCGAACGCGCGGCGGCCGGCCGATCAGGCCGGCGACCCTTACGCCGCGGCGCCAGGGCGCCTCGGGGAGGCGCCCCTACCAGCGTGACCACGCATCACCGCTCCCTGCTGACCGCTTCGTGGAAGGCCTCGTACTGGTCGGTCGCCACGAAGTCCACCTTCGCGTCGCGGGCCGCCTGCCAGCGCGACCGCGCCGCGTCGAGGCTGCCGAAGTTGTAGCCCTTCGACCAGCCGTTGGCCTCGGCGTCGCCGGCCGGGTGGCCGTTGAGCGTATAGAAGCGGATCCAGAGCCCGTTGCCGTGCGCGCGGCCCACGAGCGCATCGAGCCGGGCCCGATCGGCGGCGTCCCACGCGCCGGCGTTCGCCTGCCCGCCCCGCTCGATGACATGCCAGGGGAAGTTGGCCCAGCGCCGGTAGTTCGTCGCGCGGTGCGGCAGGAGCGCCTCCACCGGAGTACCGGCCAGCGCCAGCGCCCGCTCCTGGGCGGTGTTTCCGGCGGGCGCCGGCGCCTCGTAGGCGCCAAACAGCCGCAGCGGCGCGCCAACCGGCAGGTTGTCGTGGAAGTCCGCCTGCTGGCTCGGGTGCGACCCCGTCAACACGAGCATCGGCCCGACCGTGAGCGGCTCGGGCCGGGCCGGCGTCGCCGTCCTGGGGGCGCTCGTCAACCAGGCGGCATGGCGATCCAGGACGGCCCGGATGGCCGCATGGTGCGCCGGCTCGTTGGTCTTGAGGTCCAGGTTGAGCACGACCAGCGGCCACTGCGCGCGTCGGTTCCCGGCGAGGGCCCGCTCCATCACCGGCTTCAGCCGGGTGAAGAAGTACTGCTCGAAGGTCGCGGCATCGGCGACCTTGTCGGTGTCGTGGCCGACCACTGAGTCGCCGCCGCCACCAGGGCCAGGACGCCAGATCAGGTCCTGCTCGATCGCCACGGGCAGGCCCGTCGCGAGCGCGCGTTCGACACGGTCGGCGAACTTGCCCTCGTACGGGTACGCGTTGTGCGCGTCCAGCAGCACACGCGCCCCGGGTCCGAACGCCGGCGGCGCCTGCGCAGGCAGGACCAGGCCGCCAGCCACCACCAGCATCGCGATCACGCAGGCTCGAAGACGCATGGCGCGAGTCTAATTCAACGCCGAACGCCGAACGCCGAACGCCGAACGCCGAACGCCGAACGCCGGACGCCGGACGCCGAACGCCGAACGCCGAACGGTGAACGCCGGACCGGCGGCGACGGTGGCCAACTGGTGTAACGGCCGGACTCCGTCCGGCCGACAGGCACCACTGACCGTCGGACAACCTGTCCGCCGTAGCCTTCGCGGAGGCGGAAGTCCGGCGGCTACGAACGAACCGCCCGGCGCCCGGTCGCCCCGGCTCCCTGTACCCGGCACCCGGCACCCGGCACCCGGCACCCGGCACCCGATACCCGATACCCGATACCTATACCCGGCACCCGGCGACTGCACTTCCGTCCGCCCCGGCCGATTGCCCGGGTGACATGGCATCTCCAGCCCCCGCGCCCGTCCTCCAGGAACCGCCCATCAACCGCCTGTTCCGCCTGATGGTGCAGACCGGCGCATCGGACCTGCACCTGAGCGTCAGCGTGCCGCCGATGGTCCGCAAGGACGGGCGGATGCTGCCGGTCGAGGAGACCGCGCCGCGGCTGACCGCCGAGGACATCCGCCGCCTGCTCGGGCCGATCACGCCGGAGAAGAACCGCACCGAGTTCGAGAAGCGGCACGACACCGACTTCGCCTACGAGATCGCCGGCCTGGCTCGCTTCCGCGCCAACATCTTCATGGACCGCAAGGGCATGGGCGCCGTGTTCCGCGTCATCCCGAGCAAGATCCTCACGGCCGAGCAGCTCGGGCTGTCGCAGCCGCTGTTGCAGCTCTGTCACCTGAGCAAGGGCCTGGTCCTCGTGACCGGACCGACCGGCTCGGGCAAGTCGACGACGCTGTGCGCGATGGTGGATTACATCAACCGCGTGCGCCACGACCACGTGATCACGATCGAGGACCCGATCGAGTTCGTGCACGACAACAAGCAGTGCCTGATCAACCAGCGCGAGGTGCACACCCACACCGACTCGTTCAAGGACGCGCTGCGGGCGGCGCTGCGCGAGGATCCGGACATCGTGCTGGTCGGCGAGATGCGCGACCTCGAGACCGTCGCCATCGCCATCGAGACGGCCGAGACGGGCCACCTCGTGTTCGGCACGCTGCACACCAGCACGGCCGCGTCCACCGTGGACCGCATCATCGACCAGTTCCCGGCCGATCGGCAGAGCCAGATCCGCGTGATGCTCAGCGAGTCGCTCAAGGGCGTCATCGCCCAGACGCTGTGCCGCAAGGTCGGCGGCGGCCGCGTCGCCGCGCTCGAGACGCTGATCGTCAACACCGCGATCAGCAACCTGATTCGCGAAGGCAAGACCTTCCAGATCGCCTCGATGATGCAGGTCGGCAAGGCGCTGGGCAATCAGACGCTGAACGACGCGCTCGCCGAACTCGTGAAGAACAAGGTCGTCGCGCCCGAGGAAGCCTACGTCAAGGCGGTGGACAAGACCGGCTTCGAGACGATGCTCAAACGCCTCGGCGTCGACATGAAGTTCCTCGGGCCGCAGGCCGTCCCCGCCGCGCGGCCCGCGTAACGGACACAGGCGCAAGGTAGAAGTTCGAAAAGTTCGAAAGGTCGAAAAGGTCGAAAAGGGCTCCTTCTCGCCCTTTTTGCCCTTTAGGCTTCTTCGCGCGCCCGTACCCGGAACCCGGAACCCCGTACCCGGTACCCGGTACACTGCACGGGTGATCCGCGTCGCCGACCTGCATCATGCCTATGGCGACGTCCCTGCCGTGCAGGGACTCACGTTCCAGGCGGGCGTCGGCGAGGTTCTCGGCCTGCTCGGACCCAATGGCGCCGGCAAGTCCACCACCGTCAAGATCCTCACCGGCCTGCTGCCGCTCCAGCGGGGCAGCGTCGAGGTGGCCGGCTTCGACATCGCGCGCGATCCGCTCGACGTCAAGCGGCGCGTCGGCTACGTGCCCGAAACCGGCGCGCTCTACGACTCGCTCACCGCCGACGAGTACTTCAGGTTCATCGCGCTGCTGTACCGCCTCGAGCCCGAGGTCGTGCAGCCGCGCGTCGAGCAGTTGCTCGCGATGTTCGAGCTCGACCAGGTGCGCGGCGCCCGCATGGTGACCTTCTCGAAGGGCATGAAGCAGAAGGTGCTGATCGCCGCGGCGCTGCTGCACGCGCCCGACGTCGTCATCTTCGACGAGCCGTTGAACGGCCTCGACGCCAACGCGATGCTGGTCTTCAAGGAACTGCTGCGCGGTCTGGCGGCGCAGGGCCGGACCATCCTCTTCTGCTCGCACCTGCTCGACGTCGTCGAGCGCCTGTGCCCGCGCATCGTCATCATCGACAAGGGCCGGGCGATTGCCGAGGGCACGCCGCAGGCGATTGCCGAACTCACCGGCCGTCCGACGCTGGAGCAGGCCTTCGCCGCACTCACCGGTGCCCGCAACGCCGGCGACGCGACGGCCGGCGTGCTGTCGTCGATGGAGTGGCGCGCGTGATCGCGCTCGCCGCGCGCCTGCTCGGCGTCGATCCGGTGCAGTGGCGGGCGCTCGTGTGGGTGTCGCTGCTCACCGACGTCCGCCAGATCCGCGGCGTCGGCCCGCGCCTCGGCCGTTCCGCGGTCGGCAGTCTCGGCGGCGCCGTCGCGGCGCAGCTGCTGTACGGCGCGTTCTGCGCCTTCCTGATCGGCGCGCTGCCCAACGCCTTCGCGTCCAGCCTGATCTACTTCACCCTGCTGCTCTCGACGCTGGGCCTCGCCCTGCTCGTCGACTTCACCGGCATCGTCCTGTCACCGGACGATTACCTGCAGCTGGCGCCGCGGCCGATCGACGCCCGGACGTTCTTCGTGGCGCGGCTGACGTCGGTCGTGGCGTTCTCACTGCTGCTGACCGCGCCGTTCGCGCTGCTGCCGGCGCTCGCCTACACCGTGCGCGACACCGGCCGCGCCCTGCCGGCCGCGCTCGCCAGCCTTGCGGCCGCCGCCACCGCGGCCGTCGTCGTGCCGCTCACCGTCATCCTCCTGTTCGTGATCCTCGTGCGGCTCGTGCCGGCCGGCCGCCTGCAGCGCGTCCTCGGCTACGTGCAGTTCCTGCTGTCGTTCGTGTTCATCGGCGGCTTCTTCATGCTGTCGAGGACGACGCAGCTGCTCGACGCGCTGTCGCTCGAGAAGTCGCCGGTGGTGTACGTGAATCCGGCCGCCTGGTTCGCAGCCTGGATCGAACTGGCCGACGGGCGGGCAACGACGCTGGACGTCGTGGCCGCGCTGCTGCCGTTCGCGGTGCTGGTCGTCGCTGCGCTCCTCGTGCGCAGCCACCTGTCGCTCGCGTATGCCGAACGCCTGTCGACGCTGTACACCGAACGGCCGGAGAACGCCGGCACGCGCCGGCCGGTCCCGACGCTCGTCTTCGGGCCCGCCCATCATGCCGTCGGCATGCTGGCCAGCGCGCAGTTCCGCACCGACCAGAAGTTCCGCCTCGGCGTCCTCGGCATCCTGCCGCTGACAGTGATCTACCTGTTGGCCGGGTTCAGCAGCTCGAGCGGTCCGGACGTGCTCCAGCGCGAGCCGATCCTGGTCTACTACGCGATCCTGTTCTTCCCGGTGATGCTGCGGCAGTTCCTCGTGTACAGCGAATCGTGGCGGGCGTCGTGGGTCTTCCACGCCGCGCCGATGCCGATGGACGAAGTCGTCGTCGCCCTCAAGAACACCGTCGTCGCACGCTTCCTCGTGCCGTACCTCCTGCTGGTGCTGCTGCTGCTCGGCACGGTCTATCCGCGGCCGCCGCTGGAACTGCTGATGCACGGCGTGATCATCGGGCTGCTGTCGCACGCCCTCCTGACCGCCGATCTGCTGATCAACCCCTCGCTGCCGTTCTCGCGGCCGACCCGCCAGGGGACGCGCTCGCTCGCCCTCCTCTTGCTCATGGTGCCGACGATGGTGATCATCACGTCGATCCCGTACTGGCAGCCGTACCTGTACGTCAGCCCGGCGCGCACGTTCGTCGGCGTGGGCGTGCTCGTCGTCGTCAATGTGCTGTTGCACGAATCGCTGCTCGTCCGCGTGGAGCGCGTCTCCCGCGGCTGGGCGTGCCCGAGTTGACCGCCCCCATGTGGACCGGACCATCCGCCCTCGCGCCCTTCGTACCCGTCATCGAGCACCTGCAGGAAGCGGCGTGCCTCGAGCAGGCCGACGCCTCGTTCACCGGCCGCCAGGGCAATGCCGCGGTCTTCAACGCCGCCTGGGTGGCGCTGTTCGGCGGCCGCGGCACGCCGTTGCGCGAGGTGCCCGCCGAGGCGGCGTGGGCGCCGGTGCTCGCGGCGTTCGACGAAGCGGCCGGCGTCCCCACCCGCATCGCGGGCCGCCGTTCGGCGCAGACGGCCTCGTCGTTCGAGGTGCTCAACACGGCCGACGGGCGGACGGTGGAGTGGGACCACACGCCGATCTACGACGGGCGCGTGCTGGTGGCCCACCTGTGGCGCTTCCGCGACGCGACGCGCCAGCGCCGCCTCGAGGATTCGGTGCGCCAGGCGCAGCGGCTCAACACCGTCGGCCGGCTGGCCGGCGGCATCGCGCACGACTTCAACAACCTGCTGACGGCAGTCGTCGGCTACTGCGATCTGCTCGACACGCAGTTCGACAACGGCGATCCGCGGCGCTTCGATCTGCACGAGATCCGCAACGCCGCGATGCGCGCCTCGTCGCTGACCCGCCAGCTGCTGGCGTTCAGCAAGCGCCAGATCATCCAGCCGGAGGTCGTCGACGTCGGCACGATGATCGGCGAGCTGCCGAAGATGCTGTCGCGGCTGATGGGTGAGCAGGTCAAGGTGGAGATCACGCTGCCGGCCGAGCCCGCCGAGGTCTTCGTGGACCCGGGACAGATCGAGCAGGCGGTCTTCAGCCTCGCCGCCAACGCGCGCGATGCGATGCCGGACGGCGGCGCCCTCCGCCTCTTCGTCGACGACGTCACGATCGACGAGCGGCGGGCCGAAACGCTCGACATGCGACCGGGCGAGGCCGTGCGGATCACGGTCGAGGACACCGGCCACGGCATGGACGAGGCCACCCGGGCCAGCGCCTTCGACCCGTTCTTCACGACCAAGCCGCTCGCCCAGGGGCTCGGCCTGCCGACGGTCTACGGCATCGTCCGGCAGACCGGCGGCGCCGTGCAGATCGACAGCGCGCCGGGCAAGGGCACGCGGGTGCAGATCGTCCTGCCGCGGCACGTCGAGCCGCTGCACGAGATGCCGGTGGCCGCCGCGCCGATCCAGGCCATCCAGGAACGCACCGGGCCGGCCGTCGTGCTCGTCGTCGAGGACGAGGCGTCGGTGCTGCGGCTGGTGCGCCGGGTGCTCGAAGGCGAAGGGATGGTCGTGCTGTCGGCGCAGGACGCCGAGGAAGCGCTGCTGCTCATCTCACAGCACAGCGGACAGGTCGATCTGCTGTTGACCGACGTCGTGATGCCTGGCCAGAACGGCCTCGAACTGGCCAGCCAGATCACGAAGGCGCGCCCGCGGACGCCCGTGCTGTTCATGTCGGGCTACGCCGATCACGCCATCGTCCAGCGCGACATCATCGATGCCGGCCGGCCGTTCCTCCAGAAGCCGTTCGCGCCGGATCGGCTGCTGGCGCGCGTGAAAGACGTCCTGAAATAGGAACGGGATCCTTACGTGGCCGCTGGTACCCGTTCGATCTTGATCGCTTCGATGACGACGTCCTTGACCGGACGGTCGCCGCGGCCGGTGGGCATCTTGCCGATGCGCGAGATCACCTCCATGCCCGAGATGACCTCACCGAACACCGAGTGGCGATCGTCGAGGTGCGGGGTCGGGCCCAGCGTGATGAAGAACTGGCTGCCGTTGGTGCCGGCGCCGGCGTTGGCCATCGACAGCACGCCCGCCTTCGTGTGGCGGCGGCTTGGGTGGAACTCGTCGCCGAACGTGTAGCCAGGACCGCCCATGCCGTTGCCCAGCGGGCAGCCGCCCTGGATGACGAAGCCGTCGATGACGCGATGGAAGATCAAGCCGTCGTAGAACGGCCGCGTCATCGGCGTGCCCTTGACGGGATCGCGCCATTCCTTGCTGCCCTCGGCCAGGCCCGCGAAGTTGGCCACCGTGTTGGGCGCCTCGCCCTCGAACAGCTTGGCCGTGAATGCTCCCTCGCTCGTCTGGAAGTGGGCGTAGAGTCCCGCTGGTAGCGTCATGGGCACACCTTATCACCCCCACCGGCGCATAATCGGGCGCATGCGGCGGCTCGGGTTTTCACGCCTGGCGGTGCGTGCGCTGCTGATGACACTGCCGGCCGTGGCTGGTGGCCACGCGCCAGGCCGGGGCGCAGGGAGGGCAGTCGATGAACGGGCAGGCCGGGTTTCAACCGAGCACCGCGGCGGCGGGGCTCGTCCACGTTTCGGGTGTTGCACCGCGGCCCGAGGCGCTCGCGGGCGACGTCGCCGTCCAGATTGCCGACGTCCTCGGCCAGATCGACGCCCGGCTGATCGCCCAGGGGACCTCCCTGGCCCGCGCCGTGTCGCTGCAGGTGCAGCTGCGCCGGGCCTCGGATTTCGCGGCGATGAATGCCGCGTATGCGTCGTTCTTCAAGGCCGACCCGCCGGCGAGGACGACCATCGTGTCGCCGCCGGAGACGCCGGGCGCGCTCGTCGAGATCAGTGCGATCGCGGCCGCGAAGGAGGCGTCGCGGGAGATCGTG
>CBIHOS010000222.1:0-7853 GCA_966211945.1 uncultured bacterium | reverse complement strand
TCCCGCACGGCGCATTCCGCATTCCGCATTCCGCATTCCTGTATGCACCCCCGGCCACCGATCCGCCCGTACTGTCTGAGGGCACATGCGCACGCTGATCAGGAGAGGGGTGACGGTCCTGGCCGTCGTGGCTCTGCACGTCTCGTTTGCGGCCGCGCAATCAGCGCCGGCGGCGGGCGATCTCGACCTGTTGATGAAGGCCGTGCTCGCCAATCGCGACCAGTCCTGGCGGAAGCTGCAGGAGTATCTGCTCGCCGAGCGCGAAAGCTTCCGCGTGCTCGGGCCGGGGGGCGGCACGATGTTCGGCAGCGTGCGCGAGTACCTCTGGGTGGCCCGCGACGGGCGGGCCGTGCGCAGTCCGGTGAAGGTCAACGGCGTGGCAGTGGGAGAGGGCGAGCGCCGGCGGCGCGAGGCGCAGTGGCAGCGCGACGAGGACGAACGCGTCGAGAAGCGGCGCCGGGAGGCGCCAGAGACCACGGCCGACGTCGAGGCTGCGCTGAGGGACGGCGAGCCGCGCTTCGTGTCGGAGGTGCAGTTCCTGCGCTTCAGGTTCGAGCCCGGCAACTACTACCTGGCCGGGCGCGAGACCGTTGCCGGCCGCCCCGTCCTTCGCATCGAGTACTACCCGCGCCGGCTCTTCGACGACGCGTCCGACGAGCGGCGCAAAGACCGCAGCCATGACCGCGACGCCGAGGAGGCGCGCATCGAGCACGCCTTCAACAAGGTCTCGCTCGTGACGTTGTGGGTCGACCCGGCCCTCCAGCAGATCCTTCGGTACACCTTCGACAACGTCGATTTCGGCTTCCTCCCGGGCCGATCGCTGGCGCGGGTCGAGCAGGCGCGCGCCACGATGTCGATGGGGCAGCCGTTCGAGGGCATCTGGTTCCCCGAGTCGCTGTCGGTGGAAGGCGCAGTCACCCTCGCGGCCGGCACCTTCCGCGCCGAATACCGCCGCCGCTTCCACGACTACCGCCGGGCCGACGTCCAGGTCCGCTTCCGTGTCGAGGACGACGACAAGTGACGGCGGCTGCACGCCTCGCCGCGCTCCTCGCCCTCCTGTGCGCATGTGTCGTACCTCCCGCCCGCGCCCAGTCGCGCGTCGTGATCGAGGAGGTGCGCGTCCACGGCAACTACGCCACGCCCGACGCCGAGGTGCTGCGGCTGGCGGCAATCGAACTGGGCACGCCGGCCGACGCGTCCGTCTTCGAAGCCATCACCAGGCGGCTCGAGGACAGCGGGCAGTTCTCGCGGGTCCAACTGCGCCGGCGCAGCCGGACGCTCGACGACGACTCGCGCGTCGCACTCATCATCGTCGTCACCGAGCACCCGTCGGCGCAGCCGGTCGATCTCGGGCTGCCGAAGGTGCCGGGGCCGCTCGGCCGCCTGCGGCAGC
Organism: uncultured bacterium; assembly: GCA_966211945.1. Taxonomy (GTDB): domain Bacteria; phylum Acidobacteriota; class Vicinamibacteria; order Vicinamibacterales; family Vicinamibacteraceae; genus Luteitalea. Next base: position 6,460 of record CBIHOS010000222.1, on the reverse strand, counting down.
AGACGATGTTCCTGCCGATCCTCGGCGTCGAAGATGGGTACGGACTGACTTACGGGGTTCGGACGGCGCTCGTCGGCGGCCGTTCGTCGGCGACGCGGATCGCAGTGCCCGCGTCGTGGGGCGGTACGCGGCAGCTGGCGATCGAGGCGGAGCGGTCGTTCCTGCCGGGGCCGCCACCCGTCGACGGCGACGGTGACGCTGGGCGGCTCGATCGCGGCGTGCTGCGCATCAGGGGGCGCGCAGGGCTGTGGCGCCAGGAGCATCCCTTCTTCGAGCGCGGTCAGCTCCGCAGGCAGGTGGACGCCGAAGTGAGCTATCGTCCGCGGCCGGTGCTGGCGATCGGCGCGACCGCCGGCACGGCGGCCGTCTCGTTCGGCGACGTGGACGATCGGATGACGAGCGGCGGCGTCTTCGCCGAAGTCGACACCCGCCGCGATCCGCTGTTCCCGCGCAACGCCGTGCTGGCGCGATCGTCCTGGTCGCGCGTGTCCTTCGCGCGGCCCGAGCAGTCAGGCGTTCCCGGCGGCGCCCGCTCGCGCTGGAAGCACGACCTGCGCGGGTACGTCGGCGTGGTCGGCCAGGTCGTGCTCGCCGCTCGCGTGCAGCTCGATCTGGCGAGCGGGCCGTTGCCCGACTACGCGCGTCCGATCCTTGGCGGCGCCGACACGTTGCGCGGCATCCGCGCCGGTTTCGGCGTCGGCGACAACCTCTGGGCATCGTCACTCGAGGTACGCGTGCCGCTGACGTCGGTGCTTCGCACGTCGCGGCTCGGCGTGCTGGCGTTCTACGACACGGGCGCCACCTGGGACCACGGCCAGCGGCTGCGCGACGGCCAGCGTGAGGAGGGCATCGGCGCCGGCGTCTTCCTCGTCAACCCGTTCGTCCAGCTGCAGCTCAGTGTCGCGCGGGGTCTCGGGCGCAGCACGCGCGTCCATCTCAGCACCGGCGTGAGCTTCTAGAATGAGCCATGACCGTCGCTGAACTCCGTGACTCGCCCGACGTCCCGCCCGGCGTCGCCGACGAAGTGGTGGCGCTGTGGCACGACGCGCGGGGCGACTGGGAACGCGCGCACCAGACCGTGCAGGACCTCGACACGCCCGCCGCGGCATGGGTGCATGCCTACCTGCACCGGCGCGAGGGCGACCAGTCGAACGCGCGCTACTGGTACACGCGCGCCGCACAGCCCATGTGCCGGCTGGCGCTCGACGAGGAGTGGACGCAGATTGCCACGGCGCTGCTGGCCTGACGTGTCGGTAGCCTGCCGCTGCGCGCTCCTGGTGATCGCCACCGCGGCGGCATCCACCACGTTGACCACCGACGCCCCGGCCGCGGCGCAACCTTCACCCGGCCGTGTCGTCCTCGTGAGTCTCGACGGCATGGGCACGCGCCTGTTTCGCGACGACCCGGTGGCGGACGAGCTGCCGGCGCTGCGCGCCGTGCGGGCTCGCGGCGTGATGGCCGACGGCCTCGTGCCGCACATGCCCAGTACGACCGCCAACACCCACGCCGCGCTGTGGACCGGCGCCTGGGGCGACGTCAACGGCATCACGTCCAACGACATGCCGATGCTGCTGCCAGGACGGCCCGACGTCACGCGGAGGGTCTCCGGCTACCGCTCCGAGGGCCTGCGGGCCGAGCCGCTCTGGGTGGCGACGGCGCGCCAGGGCGTGCCGACCGTCGCGCAGCAGGCGACGCAGGTGTTTCCGCTCACGGCGATGTCGTCGGGTGCCGGCCTCGCCGCGCCGCCCGTAGTCCTCCACGGCTACCAGGCTCCCGTCGTCGCTCCGGCTCGCTGGTTGAATGCCTCCGACACGACGCGCCGCGCCTGTACGGCCGAGGATGGCGGTTCGACGGCATGTCTGTCGTGGCAGTCCGGCGCCGTGACGTTCCTCGGCGCGATGACGCGCGACGAGGCCGGAATCGGCATGCGGGTGCGCATCGAGGGCTCGGCGCGCGCGGTCGTCGTGCACCAGGCGGCCACCGAGCTGGAGCCGCCGCGCGGCCGGCCGCTCGCGCGGCACTTCAGTGAGGGCCTGCTCGTCGACCTGCCTGGGCACGGACCGGCGATGGCCTATTTCCGCCTCTTCGATGCATCGGCAGACGGACGCGCCCTCGTGCTCTTCCAGTCTGTCGCCCAGGAGCTCGTGCTGGCGCGTGGCACGCAGGCAAGCCGGGCCGAGACGATCGCGCTGCTCGAGGACGCGGGCGGCTTTGTCGGCAACGGCGAGGACGAGCCGTGGGAGCGGCCGGGCGCTGGCGGGATGCCGCTGTGGCTGCGCGGCGACGGCACGCGCGAGCGCCGCTACCTCGAAACCGCCGAACTCGGCGTTCGTCAGACCATCAGGCATGCCCGGTACCTCTGGCGCGCGCACCAGCCTCGCGCCTACGTCGGATACGTGAGCATCCCGGACGAGATCGATCACACGTGGCTCGGACAGGCGCGGCAGGACGCGCGTTACGACGAGTTCAGGCGCTGGGGCTATCAGCTCGTCGACCGCGTCGTCGAGGCGTACGTGGCGTTTGCGGGGCCGGGCGATCACGTGGTCTTCGTGAGCGACCACGGCATGACGCCGATCACCCACGAGGTACGAGTGAACCATGCCTTACGCGACGCTGGTCTCGTGACGGTGGGACCGACCGGGGCCGTCGATCCGGCGCGGTCGAAGGTCTGGTTCTCGCGCAACTGCCTGGTGGTGCGAACCGTGGCGTGGGAGGGAGGCACCGTGCCCGAAGATCAACGGGCGGCGGTGCTCGCGCGGGCCGAGGCGGCGCTGCGCGCGATTCGTCCTCCGCAGGGGCGCGAGCCGGTGGTATCGGGCTTCTACGCGTCGCGCGCCGACCGCGAGCGCCTCGGCTTCGGCGGCCCGAACGGCTTCGACGCCTGTCTCGACCTTCGACCCGGGTACGAAGCGACGTGGGTGGTGGACGAGGGGCCGGCCGTGCGGCCGAAGGCCCTGGCGACGGGCACGCACGGCTTCCTGCCGACCCGACCCGACATGCACGGCATCCTCATCGCGGCCGGGCCTCGAGTGCCGCACGGTGGACGATGGCCGATCGCGCGCGCCATCGACGTCGCGCCGCTCGTGAGCGACCTGCTCGGCGTCGCCCCGCCGCGCGATGCCCGCGGACGGTCGCCGCTGGCGCGGTAGGGCCGGCTGTCCCAGCCCGGCCACGCGACGGCTCGAACGCTTCGCGTTACGACGCGGGACGCAGTGCGGTCTTCACGCGCGCGTCCGGCGCATCGACGATCGACGCGTACACCAGCTGCCGCAGCGTGCCGTGCGCATCGGAGCCCGCCGCCGGCAGGAGCTGCGTCATGAACACGACGACGAGCTTTTCGACCGGGTCCACCCAGAACTTCGTGTGGTAGGCGCCGCCCCACCCGTACTCGCCGACCGAACCCGGCCGGCCCGAGCGTCCGACGTGCTCGGTGATCTCGAAGCCGAGCCCGAAGCCGAGCGTGCCGTTCGAGTAGAGCGTGCCGACATGGTTGGACGTCATCAGCTCGACGGTCTTCGGGCTGAGGATCCTGGCGTTGCCGAGGATGCCGCCGTCGAGCAGCATCTGGAGGAAGCGGGCATAGTCGGAGGCCGTCGACACCAGGCCGGCGCCGCCCGAGAACGCCTTGCGCGGGCCGTTCACATAGTGACCCTGTCCCATGCCGGGTTCCGGCGCGCGCGTCAGCGCTGGGTTACCCGTCGATCGTGAGTACACCGTGGCCAGTCGATCGGCCTGGGCCGGGTCGACGTAGAACGCGGTCTGTGTCATCCCGAGCGGCGCGAAGATGCGGCTCTTGAAGAACTCGGCGAGCGACTGGCCGCTGACCTTCTCGACGACCACGCCGAGGATGTCGGTGCTGAAGCCGTAGACGAACCGCGCGCCGGGCTGCGAGTCCATCGGCAGCTTCGCGAGCCGATCGATGGCCGCGCCAATCGGCTCGTCCTTGTCGGCGAAGTACCAGCCGATGACGTTGGCGGCCTTGTACTCGGCCTCGAACGGGTTGCCGTTGCCGTACGAGACGCCGGCGGTGTGGGTCAGCAGGTGGCGGATGGTGATCGGCTGGGCCGCCGGAGCGGTGCCTGCCGCCGCCGCGCGCGCCGCCGGCGCCGTTCCGACTGGCGGCGGCACGACCACCGTCGTCTTTGCGAACGCCGGCAGGAAGCGCGACACCGGGTCGTCCAGGTGGATGCGGCCTTCCTCAACGAGCATCATCACGGCGACGCTGGTCACCGCCTTGCTCATCGAGGCGATCCGGAAGAGCGTGTCGGTCGTCATCGGCACGTTGCGCTCGACGTCGCGCCGGCCGACCGCCTCGTGATGGACGACCTTGCCGTTGCGGGCCACCAGCGTCACCGCGCCGGCAAGCCTGCCCTCGTCGACGTAGGTCTTCATGGCCGTCGACAGACGGGCGAGCCGTTCCGGGGCCATGCCCACCGCGTCGGGCGTGGACGTGGGCAGTGATTGTGCGCCTGCGGGAGCCGCGACCACGGCCCAGAGCGCAAACGCGACGACAGTCCTGCTGGTCATCGGGACGTCTCTCCATGGCGGCCGGCGGCCGCCGGTTGATCAGCGGCGGCGTTCGACCGCCGTTTCGAGCGCCGCGTAGCGCTCGCGGAACACCTGCTGCACGTACGGGTTCTGGCAGCGTCCGAGCAGCGACACGAACTCCCGCCGCGTCTTCTTCAGGTACTTCTCGGCGAACTCACGCCGCTCCGCAGCGATGCGGGCCGTGTCCTGCATGTTGTCGGTGCGGTCCAGCAGCTTGAGGGCCACCGCATCATCGTCGGCCAGGATGGCGGCATAGTACGCCGCCTTGTCGGCCGGCGTGTCGTCGCCGCTCGACTCCCACCATTTGGTGAGCAGGCGGGCCAGTTCGATCGCCCGCGGCGTGAAGCCCTCGGCCCGGAGGTCGTCCCAGGTGTGGCGCGAGTCCTCGACCACGTCGTGGAGCAGCGCAGCGACCACGGCGTCGTCGCCGAGGCCGGCCCGCGCCGCATGGTGCGCCACGCGGAGCGGATGGTTGATGTAGGGATCCGACAGTCCGCGCCGGGTCTGCCCCGCGTGCGCGGCCGCCGCAAACGTCGCCGCGCGCAGGAGGTCGTGCATGCGTGCCATTCTAGGCGGGCTGCCGCGCCGATGCAGCCCGTCCTGTCACGTTCTCCTTCGTGGAAGCCACCTCTTCGATGACCATGCGCACGCTGCTCACCGCCATCTGCCTGCTGCTCGCCGCCATTCCCGCCTTCGCCGAGGGCGGCGCCCGGGACTACCGCGTCCTGGCCACGTCCAAGACGTCGACCATGGAGAAGGAGATGAACGCCGCGGCCGATGCCGGCTACGTCTTCGCGGCGGTGATGGGCGGCGAGACCGCGTTTGGCGGCAGCGAGGCCGTCGTGGTCATGCAGAAGAACCCCACCGCCGCCTCGATGTCCTACAGGCTGCTGGCGACCAACAAGACCGGCACGATGCAGAAGGAGATGCGCGCGGCGGCCGAACAGGGCTACGCCTACGTCGGCCAGACGGTGTTCAGCTCGATGTTCGGCGGCGACGAGGTCGTCGTGATCATGCAGCGCAACAACGCCGATCCGAAGCCGCGCCACGACTACCTGCTGGTCGCGACGAGCAAGACCTCGACCCTGCAGAAGGAACTCGTCGAGGCCGGCGCCGGCGGCTACCAGGTGATCGGGATGACGGTTGGCCAGACGGCGATGGGCGGTGCCGAACTCGTCGCGATTGCCCGCCGCGACAAGTAGGCCGTTCAGCGGACGATCCGCGACACGAGCACCTCGGTCGTCCGGCGCTGGATGCTCCAGACGAGGGTGGGATCGGCCGGATCCAGCGCGATGCCCTGCCCTTCGCTTTCGACCGCCACGGTGCCGTCGGGGACCAGGGTGGCGCCGCCGCGCGGCAGCATGAGGATGTGCAGCTCCGGCGTGTGATGGCCCGACTCGAGCAGCCGGCCGTCCGGTAACCACACGCCGCCCGAACTGCTCATCCCGTCCCAGCGCGCGACCACCGCCTTCGGGAACGCGTACGCCCCGGTCTCGCGCCAGTCGTCGTCGTAGCGCACGAGCACCGAGTACTCCGGGCCCTTGCCCGGCTCGCCGTTGGGCGGTGGGTAGTGCGCGTACATCACCCACCACGCACGGTCCCGGCGATCGACCCAGGTCGCCGATCCGCGGCCCGTGCCGACGGGGATGCTCCGCGTGTGCCTGAGCGTGGCGGCATCCCACACCTCGATCGAGCTGATCATCGGCACGCCGGGGTAGTTCGAATGCGCGCAGTACAGCGCCCCGTCGATGACGATGCCGCTGTTCAGGTGAATGAACGTCCCGCCGTCCACGTCCTTCCACTCCGCCACCTTGCGGCCAGTCGCCTTCTCGTACTTGCCGATCGCGCGGTTGGTGATCGCGTAGAAGTGGGTGGCATCGACGGCCACGGCCTGCCTGGCCTCGACGGCCCG
>CBIHOS010000221.1:0-7860 GCA_966211945.1 uncultured bacterium | reverse complement strand
GCGCGCGCCGCGTTCCCGTGTTCTCGTAGAAGCGGATCGACGCGTCGTAGTAGGCCACCATCAGGTCGAGATCGCCGTCGCCGTCCCAATCGACGGTGCGGCTGAGGGGAATGCCCAGCCCGGCGAGCACGCCGGTGTCTGCAGTCAGTGCCACCGGCGCGGCAAACCGCGGGGATCGGGCGGTGCCGGTGTTTCGCAGCCAGTACACGTGAGCGCTCGTGGTGCCGTAGGCCGACCGATCGCGCAGGAGCCTGATGTCACCGGGCGCGTATCCCGAGGGATGCCACACGCCGCACAGCAGATCCACGAGGCCATCGCCGTCCCAGTCCACGGCTTCAGGATTCACCGTGTGCCACATGTCGGCGAAGGCCACGGGCGCGCCGGCGTCGGTCGTGAGCGCCTGCGGTGCGGCCCAGGACGGCGCTGACGGCGTTCCCGTGTTGCGCAGCCAGGACATGCGGCCGCCGCGGCTGAGCACGAGGTCCACCTTGCCGTCGCCGTCGAGGTCTGCCGCGTCGAACGTGCGGCCGATGTGCTCGGAGACGCCGCCGCCTGGCCTCGGCGCGGCCGCCGCCTGCGCATCGTCGATGGCGTCGAACAGCGTCCATCGCGTCGGCGGAGCGCCGACGAGCGGCGGCCGACCGAAGGGAAAGTCGAAGCGAGGCACCTTCGACGTCCCGATGTTGCGAAGCAGGTACACGGCGCCGCCGGTCGCTGGTGCCGCGAGCAAATCGATCCGGCCGTCGCCATCCCAGTCGACAGGACGCGCGCTGAAGACGTGAAAGGCGGCCGGCATCGGGATGTCCGTCGCTTTTCCGTAAGTGATCGGCACCGGAACTGGATCCGTCGACGCCGGCGGCTGGGCCGACACCGCGCCGGCCGGGGCCAGCATCGCCGCAGCAACGGCGATGGCGACGTGGCACGAGCGAAGGCCGCGTGTCGTCACGAGAGAGAATCCTTGCCGAGAGTGGTCGTGCCGTAGACCAGGCGCAGGTGCTCGGCCGACGGCGCCGCAAAGGGCATGCTGCACAGGAGACCCACCACGAAGGTCGATGACGCCGAGACGACGCCGTACCACATCCAGGACACGGAGGTGAACGCGGCCATGAACGCGGCGACGGCGAAGCCGACGAGCGCCCCGGTGCAGGCGCCCGTGCCATTGGCCCGCCGCGTCAGCATGCCGAGCAGGAACACGCCCACGAGCGGACCGCCGAACAGGTTGTTGACCGTGGTGGAGGCGACGAGCAGGTTGCCCATGCGATCGGCGAGCAGAGCGAGTGCCGTGCAGAAGACACCGGCTGCCACCGTGATCAGCCGCGCATGGCTGACGGTGGACTCGTGCCGTCGGAGCCGCCGCAGGAAGTCGGCGATCACGACGGTGGAGATCGAGTGGAGCACGGCGCTCACCGTGGACATTCCGGCGGCAAAGACACCCGCGACGACGAGGCCGCGCAGCCCGGACGGCAGCTCCTCGACGATGAACTTCGGGAACACCCGATCGGGCGCCACGGCGAAGCCGCCCTTGTCGGGGTGCTGCAGGTAGAACGCGAACAGGCCGACGCCGATCATGAACAGCGCCAGGCCGACGAGGGCCGAGAACACCATCGCCGAGGCGATGGCCGCCTGACTGGTGCGCACCGACGGCGTGGTGAGGAACCGCTGCATCTCCGCCTGATCGACGCCGTACTGACTGACGAGCAGCACGACACCACCCAACAGGCCGCTCCAGAGGGTCACCTCGGTCTGCCAATCGACGCTCGTGTCGATGAACCGCAGCTTGCCCTGGTCCGAGGCGACCTGGAGGGCGCCGCTCCAGCCGCCGTCCACCTGACTGCCGATCAGCCAGGCGGTGACGACGAGACCGCCGAGCAGCACGACGAGTTGCAGCGTGTCGGTCCAGATCACTGCCCGCATGCCGCCGAGCATCGTGTAGGCGGTGGTCGACAGGCCGACGGCGAGCACGAGCAACGGCAGCGGCACGTTCGTGATCTGCGCAATCACCAGCGACGGTGCATAGATCCCGATCCCGAGGTAGGCGCACTTGAACAGCACGAAGAGTCCGCTGGCCAGCAGCCGCGTCTTGAGGTCGAAGCGGCGCTCCAGGTACTCGTACGCCGTGAACAGCTCGAGGCGATGGAAGAACGGGATGAAGACGAGGCAGATCACGACGAGCGCCACGGGCGTCGCGAGGCGATACTGCAGGAACGTGAGGTCGGCCCGGAAGGCCTGGCCCGGTGCGCCCAGATACGAGATCGCACTGACGATCGTCGCCACGCCGGAGAACGCCGCGGCCCACCAGGGAATCGAACGTCCCGCCAGCAGGAACTCGCGGAGCGACTTCTGCCGACGGAAGAAGAGGCCGCCCGTCACCAGCGTGGCCACCATGTACATGGCCAGCACCACGTAGTCCACCATCGTCATCGGGACGATGCCTCGCGGGAGACGGAGACGCTGTACAGGCGGGCGTTCGTCAGCTCGAACACGAGCCGCACCGGCCTGTCGGTCGGCAGGCGTCCGGGTCCACGCCAGCGCGGCCGCCAGCGCGGCGCATCCGTCGTGGCGGGCTCGCTCGCGTCCAGGTCGAAGCCGGGTAGCGGCGTGCCGTCGGCGTCGAGGACGGCCACGCGTACACGTCCACGCGACGCGTCCACGTTCACTTCCAGATCCGCGGTGGCCAGGTGCACGGGCCGTGTCTCGACGCGGCCGCCGTCGGGGCCGGCGTCGAGCGACACGAAGCCGTGCCGGCGCCACACCGCACGGCCGATGGCGATGCGCTTGGGCGGAATCGGTCCGCCGTGGCCGGTCGTGAGCGCGGTGTAGTAGACCCAGGTCTCGGTGTCGGTGTGGACCGGGGTGCTCGACACGCCGAGGATGGCGCCGTAGTCGAACGAGCCGGGCGCCCCGCGCGGAATGACCGCCTCTCGACGCGACGTGCGCTGCCAGGTGCGGCCGTCCTGGCTGGTCGCGAACTCGACGTCGATCGGCCCGTCCACGGGACTCTGGCCCGGCGCGACGCGCTCACGCGGCAGTTGCTCCATCACCCGGAAGATCGTCGGCAGGCCGAGAAATCCCGCCGCGTGCGGATAGACGGACATGTTGTAGACCTCGGTGCGTTCCACCGGAGTCCGTACCCACCTGTCGTCGATTTCGTCGGCGGTGAAGACCAGCTCTGGATCCGACCAGGACTGCATGTCGCGGCTGCGCGAGAGCCAGACGACCCGGCGCGGATGGCCGCGGACCGTCGCCGGCTTCTTGTGGAAGGCCAGGAACTCGCCGGTGCCCGGGTCCTGCGTCATCGTGATCGTGTCGCTGTTGGTCAGTACCGGGTTACGCGGGTACGCCGTCCAGCGGAGGCCGTCGGGCGAATGAGCCGAGTAGTAGTTGCCGTCGAACGTCCCCAGCATCTTGTACCGTTCGGCCGGATTGCCGGCACGCGCGTCCAACAGCACGCTCGGGCTGTGCAGGTCGTACACGATGTTGTTGGCACGCGAGCCGCGGTATGCGAACAGATCGAGCGCCGGCTTGGCCCAGGTGATGCCGTCGGCCGAGTCGGCGACCATCACCACGTCGAAGCCGTCGGCCCGCATGCCGGGCACGCCGCCCCGGCGCGATCCCGGCCCTTCGGGCTGCGGACGGCTGCCGTACCACATGCGGTAGCGCCCGCTTCGCGCGTCTCGCAGCACCGAGCCGTAGATGTAGACGCGGTCGCCCTCCCATGGTCGATCGGCGACGACGACCGGCTGCGCATCCGTGCGGGCGCGATGCACGGTGCGCACCACGTCATGGCGCAATCGCACGCCCGCATCGTCTGTAAACAGCAGCGGCAGTGTCTCGAGGCGGATGACGGCCGCGGCTGGCCCGGCCGTCGCCGTCATCGTGTCCTGCGCCGCGACGGAGCGCGATCCGGTCGTGGCGAACGCGAGCCCGCCGACGATGGCCACCGACGCGGCCATCGTGCGGAGCAACGGGGAGGGGATGCGCATGGTCACGTTCGTTGCCGTCACTCAGAAGATGTACTTGAGCGCGAGCTGGACCTCGCGCGCGCTGTCGGCGCTGCGGATCGTCCCGAACGCGACGTTGCCGACCGTGGAGTTCGGCAGGCCGAAGTTGGCGCGGTTCAGCAGGTTGAAGGCCTCCGCGCGGAACTGCAGCCGGTGCGACCCGAACAGCCGGAAGTCTCGCATCACACTCAGGTCCACGGTCGCGGCGCCGGGGCCGTCGACGATGTTGCGGCCGGCCGTGCCGAAGGTGAAGGCGGCCGGTGCGGAGAAGGCCGCGGTGTCGAACCAGCGGTCGATGTTGCGCTGATCGGTCGGCAGGTTGCCGTGATTGTCGCCGTCCAGATCGGCGAACACCGTCCCGGCGCCGGCATTGGCGCTGTCGCCGGCGGTGACCACCGAGAACGGGAATCCGCTCCGCAGCGAGACGATCGTGCTCGTGTGCCAGCCGCCGAGCAGCGCGTTGAGAACGCCGGTCTGCAGCCAGCGCTTGCCGTCGCCGAACGGCAGCTCGAAGTTCACCGCGGCGCTCAGGCGGTGGCGCAGGTCGAAGCCGGAGCGGCCGCGCGACGCCGCCAGGTCCAGCGGGTTCTGGATGCCGCCGCCGCGGCTCTCCGCCTCGCCACCCTGCTGGTCCATCGCCTTGGCCCACGTGTAAGCCGTGAGGAAGCCGAGGCCGTTCGTGTAGCGCCGCTCGACCTTGACCTGCAGTGCGTTGTACGACGACCAGCCGTTGGACGCCGAGATCGACAGGGCGCCGAACTCGGGGTACACGCGACGAGCCTGGATGGCGCCAGGCCCCGGCGGCAGCGCGGCGTTGCCGTTGTAGCGCTGCTGCAGGTCGAGCCCGCGGTTGCCGACGTAGGAGACCGACATCGCCAGCGCCGCACCCAGCTGCTTCTCGAGTCCGACGTTCCACTGGTGTACGTGGGGATTCTTGTGCTGCCCGTACGGAATCACGATGAAGCCCGGCACGGCCGGAATGAGATCGGCCGTGTCGGCGCCGAAGCCGAACTGCCCGAACGTGAGGACGGGCACGAGGCTGCCGCTGCGTTGCTCGTCGACGATCAGCCCCGGCGGCACCTGCAGGCTCGTGTTCACGAAATCCTGGCCGGTGGTCTGTGACCAGAAGAGACCATAGGCGCCGCGGACGACGAGATCTGCGGTGCCGGTGGGCCGCCACGCGACGCCGAGGCGCGGCGACACGCCGTTTGTGGCGTCCTGCATCACGTTGCTGTCCGCGAAGCGGTGCGGGTAGCGGAGCGTGAAGGGAATGTCGTAGTCGCGCGCGTAGACGACCTCGCCGGTGTCCAGGTCGAAGGCGCCCCAGCGATTGTTGGCCTCGCGCCAGGCGCCATCGTGCTCGTAGCGCACGCCGAGGTTGAGGGTGACGTCGGAGGACACCTTCCAGTCGTCCTGCACGAACAGGTTGATGCGGCGGTTCTCGGGCTCGTTCGGCGTCAGCCCTTCCGGCGTCAGCAGCTGCTGGAGGACGGGAAGGCCGAGCAGGAAGTCACCGAATCCGTTGGCGTAGCTGCGACCGGCCTGGGCGGTGAAGACGCCGGTGAACGAGTACTGCCCGCGCGCCCGCTGCGGCTGGTAGTTGCTGCCGTGGTACCACCGCATGTCGCCGCCGAACTTGATCGAGTGATCGCCGGTGACCCAGGTGGTGCTGTTGACGATCTGGAAGGTGTTCTCGATGCGGTCGAGGGGCACTGCCGTGTTGCCGCCGAGCGAGGCAAGGCCGCTGATGCCGAGGCCGGGAAAGCCGTTCAGCCGCGGGTCGGCGGCGCGGAACGGCAGCCCAAGGCCCGCCAGCACGTCCTGGCCGGCGGTCTCGTGATCGAAGGTGAAGTTGTAGCGGTTGCCGCCGGCGCGCAACTCGTTGACCAGCGAGCCGCGCAGCCACGTCCACTGGCCGACGCCGCCGCGATGCCGGTTGATCTGCGTGTCGCCGCTGGTCGGCAGCGTGCTGAAGTTCAGCGCGTCGGTGTTGTAGTGCGAGTACCGGCCCATGAACGAATGCGCGCCGCCGACGCGATGGTCGACGCGCACGTGGAACTGGTCGCCGTTGTCCTCGTTGGCCACCTGGCGGACGTAGTTGCGGGCCGGATCGGGGTTGTTCGGCACGGGAAAGCTTTCGAGCAGGCGCAGCGCCGTCGGGTGCAGGCGCGACAGCGGGATCTGGTTGCCGGGGAACGGCTGGCGCGTGTTGGTCGCGGCGTTGTAGGTCGCCGGATCGTAGATCGTCGGCAGGCCCGAGAAGTCGCCGCGCCGCATCGCCTCGGTGGGGACGACGCCGCCGGCCGTGGCGCCGCGGCTGACACGGCGCCCCTCGTAGTTGCCGAAGAAGAACGTGCGGTTCTGGAAGACCGGCCCGCCCACGCTCGCGCCGAACTGGTTGTAGTCGAGCGCCGCCTTCGCGGTGTCGAAGTAGTTCTTCGTGTCCAGCGATTCGTCGCGCAGATACGAGTACCCGACGCCGTGGAACTGGTTGGTGCCCGCCTTGATCTGGAGGTTCACGACGGCACCGGCGGCGCGGCCGTACTCGGCCGAGTAGTTGCTCGTTTCGACGCGGAACTGTTCGATCGCCTCGGTCGACGGCACGATCACCGCCAGGCCGAAGAACAGCGCGTTGTTGTCCACGCCGTCGAGCATCCAGTTGTTCTGATCGGTACGCTGGCCGTTGGCGGTGATGGCGACGCCGCCCTGCCGGGAGGGCACCGTGCCGGCGCCCGGCGTGCCCGGCGTGGTGCCGGGAACGAGCAGTCCGAGCTGGATGAAGTTGCGGCCGTTCAGCGGCAGATTGCGCACCTGCGTCTCGCCGATCACCTGCCCGATCGACGACGTCTCCGAGTTCACGAGCGGGATCGAGGCCTTCACTTCGACGGTCTCGGTGAGGTTCCCCACTTCGAGCTCGAAGTCGACGCGGGCCGTCTGATCCACGTCGAGCGGCACCGGTGAGCGGACGACACGCTTGAAGCCGGCGAGCTCGGCGGCGACCTCGTAGCGGCCGATCGGCACGTTGGGGATGACGAAGTCGCCCTCGTCGTTCGTGATGGCGTCGCGGCGGGTGCCGGTGTCGAGGTTGGTCGCCACGACCGAGGCGCCCGGAATGACGGCACCGGTGGTTTCCTTCACTGTGCCCACCAGGCGTGCGGTGGTCGCCTGGGCGGCCGCGTACGTGGGCGACAGGACCATCAGCAGTGCCAGTGCGGCAAGCAGGGACATCCGTTGCATGAGCAGCTCCTCGGGGCGGCGCCAGGCGCGGCAGCCGGACAGGCCGGACGGCGAATCGCCAGGCTGTCGATTGTCGATTGTCTGACAATCTACGGAGCGCTCTCCCGCTTGTCAAGCGGCTGCCGGCCCGTCGGCACGACCCGTCACGCCCGCGACGGCGGACCGCCGGCATGTGACTTTCCGCCGGACGCCGGGTCCATGCCTACGGAGGGAACATGGCCCGCATCATCTGGAACCGAACGACCCCTGCCGAGCTCGCTGTGGACGATGGCCGTCAGTGCCGGACGCTGCACGACGTCGTCGAATCCGTCGTCGAGGAGGCAGGCGTGAACCTCTCCCGGCTCCGGCCGATGGCCCGGCTGCTGGTCCGCACCAGGAACACGCTCTACCGGCTCGTCGTGGTCGGGCCCGGACCTGCCGTCGTCGTCCAGGGAGGCAAGTACTTCTCCCAGGCCACAGAGGTCCTGTTCTGCGGTTCCAGCCTCGGAGGCAGCGCGTTGAAGGCCCGCTGGATCGGTCTGGGGTTCCGGATGGAACTCTTCGGCCCGGACAACCGCGTCATCACGTCGCCGGTGCTGTCGATCGAGATCGAGTCCGGTTCGCTGCACGGCGTCCACTGACG
>CBIHOS010000220.1:0-7929 GCA_966211945.1 uncultured bacterium | reverse complement strand
GCTGCGGGCGCTTCTGCGCCGACGTGGTGATCGCGGCCGCCAGGGGCGACGCGAGGGTGGCCGCAAGGAAGCCGCGGCGCGACAGGGACAGCGGGGCATGGTCGCCCATGAGTTCACCTCCGGAGATGGATGGAGACTATACCCGTCTCAGGCCTGTCGCAGTCCGGGCATGACCAGTTCGAACGTCGTGCCGGCCGGGCTCGACTCGCGGACCCGCAGGCTGCCGCCGTGCCAGGCGGCGATGGCGCGACTGAGCGCGAGTCCGAGGCCCGCCCCGCCGGTGCGACGGGATCGCGAGGATTCGCGGCGGTAGAAGCGATCGAAGATGCATTCCCATTCGGCCTCGGGAATACCGGGGCCCGAGTCGCTGACCTCGATCCGGACGTGCCCGGATTGCCAGGCGTCGCCCGGCGCCGGGTCGTCGAAGCCGCGGATGTGTACGGCGCCATCGTCACGGTTGTACTGCACCGCATTGGCGATGACGTTTTCGATGACCCGGGCGAGCAAACCCGGCTGGGCGTAGGCGACGAGCCGGTCGAGGCCGCTGTGGGTCAGGGTCACGCTGCGGGCTGCTGCCTGGGTTGCCAGGTGCTGGCAGGCCGCTTCGACCACGTCGGCGATCGGGACTTCCTCGACCACCAGGTCGGCGGTCCGTTCCTCGGCGTGCACCAGCATCATCAGATCGGTCGACAGCGCAGTGAGGCCTTCGATCTGGCGGCGCAGGCGCTCGAGGGTGTCGCGATACTCGCTCCCCGGCCGATCGCGCCGCAGCGCCACGTCGATCTCGCCGGCCATCGCGGTCAGCGGACTGCGCAGCTCGTGCGACGCATCGGCGGCGAAGCGGCGGTTGCCGTCGATGACGCGGTGCAGGCGGTCCAGCACCTCGTTGAGCAGCGTCGTCATCCGCCCGATCTCGTCGTTGCTGCGCGGCGGGTCGAGGCGCATCTCGATGTCGCCGCGGGCGATGCGCGAGGCGCGTGCCGCGATCTGGTCGATCGGCACGAGGGCTCGCGAGGCGAGGAAGAAGCCGAGCCAGGCCGTTGCGGCCAGGCCGATCAGCCACACACCGGCGAGCACCCAGGCCAGCCGCACGAGCTGCGCGTCCAGGTCGCTTTGGAGCAGACCCACCAGCGCGACGTAGCGGGCGGCGTTGTCGCGGATGATCGCGGTCAGCGCGCGGCCCGACCGCCCGTCCACGGTCACCGTGGTGATGGCGTGCTCGCCGCGCGCGGCGCGGGCGAACGTATCGGCGTCGAGTACACGCGGACGTCCCTCGAGCAGGGCCGACTGCGCGACGACGTTGCCGTCCATGTCGTAGTACTGCACGAACTTGCCCGCGAACTCGCCGGCGCCCACCTCGGCGAGCGAGAACTCGTGCAGGTGCAGCGCGCCGCCCTGATCGGTCGACGATGCGATCTCGGTGGCGGCCAGGGTGCGCAGGTGGGCGTCCAGGTCGCGCAGCGCGTAGGTCCGTACGCCCATGTAGACCGTCGTATTGGCGCCCGCGAGGAGCAGCCCGAAGGCAATCGTCCAGCGGAGCGTCAGGCGGGCCCGGAAGGACAGGGTGGGCATGCCTGGCTCAGGCGTCACTCCGGGCGAGCATGTAGCCGAGCCCGCGGATCGTGCGGATGGCGTCGGCGCTGCGCGTGCCGGCGAGCTTCCGGCGCAGGTAGCCGACGTAGACGTCGGCGACGTTGGATTCCGGCTCGTAGTCGCCGCCCCAGACGTGTTCGGCCAGCTGGTCCCGCGACACGATCGTGCCGGCGCGGCGGACCAGGTACTCGAGCAGCCGATACTCGGTGGCGGTGAGGACCAGTGCGACGCCGTCCACCGAGGCCTGGTGTGCCTCGAGATCGAGCGTGATGGCGCCGGCCTGCAGGACCGCCGAGAGACTGCGCGTGCGGCCCCGCCGGGTGAGGGCGCGGAGCCGCGCCAGCATCTCGTCGAACGCGAACGGCTTCACGAGGTAGTCGTCGGCGCCCGTGTCGAGGCCGCGAATGCGATCGCCGACCGTGTCGCGGGCAGTGATCATGAGGATCGGCGTGTCCACCCCCTGGGTGCGGAGCCGCCGGCACACCTCCATGCCGTCGGTCTCTGGCAGCATCACGTCGAGGAGGATGGCGTCGTAGTCGCCCTCGAGTGCCCGCGTCTCTGCGGCCGGCCCGTCCTCGGCCAGATCGACCAGGTGTTGGTCTTCCTCCAGCCCCTTCACGAGGAAGTGGCTGATCGTGGGGTCATCCTCGACGACGAGCAGACGCATGGGAGGCAGACTCGATCATTTCATACACCACCGGCAGCACGATGAGGGTCAGCAGCGTGGACGTGATGACTCCGCCGATCACGACGGTGGCGAGCGGACGCTGCACTTCGGCGCCGGCGCCGTGCGACAGCGCCATCGGCACGAACCCGAACGCTGCGACCAGGGCCGTCATCAGCACGGCCTTGAGGCGCGACTCCGCGCCGTCGACGACCGCCTGTCGCAGCGGCGTCCCGTCGGCGCGGCGCTGGTTGACGGCAGAGACCAGGACGACACCGTTGAGCACGGCGACACCGAACAGGGCGATGAAGCCGACCGACGCGGAGAGGTTCAGGTTCAAGCCGCGGATCCACAGGGCCGCGATGCCTCCCACCAGGGCGAAGGGCACGTTGAGGATGATCAGGGCCGACTGCGGGATGCTGTGGAACGTGACGAACAGCAGGCCGAAGATGATGACGAGCGACAGCGGGATCACCAGCATCAGCCTGGACATGGCGCGCGCCTGGTTCTCGAACTGACCGCCCCAGCGCAGGTGATAGCCGGCCGGCAGCTGCAGCGCCTCCATCCGCTCCTGCGCTTCGGCCACGACGCTGCCGATGTCGCGGCCGCGCACGTTGCACTGCACGACGAGCCGGCGCTGGCTCCCTTCGTGACTGATGGTTTCCGGCGTGGGTACCCGGGCGGTCGAGGCGAGACGGCCGAGCGGCACCTTTTCGCCGCCCGGCGCGGTGACCAGCACCGCTGCGAGGGCCGCCTCGTCGGCGCGCACCCGCTCCGGGTACTTGACGACGACGGGGATGCGTCGTGGCCCGTCGAGCACCGTGGTCGCCTCGGTGCCGCCGACCGCTGCGGCGACGACCCGCTCCACGTCCTCGACCTGCAGGCCGTACCGTGACAGCTGGTCCCTCTCGAGCGTCAGCTGCAGTTCGTACGCGCCCGAGAAGGCCTCGACCTGCAGGTCGGCAACGCCGGAGACGCGTGACAGTATCGTCTTCACCTCGCCGGCGAGCCGTTCGAGTGTCGCGCTGTCCTCGCCGAAGATCTTCACGGCCACGTCGGCCTTCACACCGGAAACGACCTCGTCCAGGCGCATCGCCATCGGCTGGGTGAAGTTGGTGGTCACGCCCGGCACCTCCCCCAGCGCCGCCGCCAGGGCGTCGATCAGGGCCGGTTTGTCGCGGCCGGTCGTCCACGCGTCCTCGGGATGGAGGTTGACGTAGACGTCGCCCTGGTAGATGCCCATCGCCTCGGTCGCCAGGTCCGGGCGTCCCAGCTTGGTGACCACCTGCGACACCTCCGGGAACGTCCTGATGATCTGCTCCATCCGCGTCGAGATCGCCACCGATTCCTCGAGTGACACCGACGGCAGCTTGCGCGTCTCGATCAGCAGGGCGCCCTCGTCCAGGCGCGGCATGAACTCGGTGCCGAGGAAGGGCAGGGAACCGAGGGCAATCGAGATCGCCACGAGCGCCACGCCGATCGTCCGCACGCGGTGCGTCATCGCCGCGGTCAGGTGGCGCACGTAACGCTCGCGCAGGCGGACGAACCAGGCGCCCTCGGTGTGATGGCCGGTGAGCTTCAGGAAAGACGACGCGGCGACCGGTACCGCCGTCAGCGAGAGGATCAGTGCGCCGAGGATCGCCGAGCACACCGTGATCGCCATCGGCCGGAACATCTTCCCCTCGAGCCCCTCGAGCGTGAAGATGGGCAGGTACACCGCGATGATGATCAGGACGCCGAACAGGATCGGCCGCGCCACCTCGATGGCGGCCGGCGTGAACAGCGCGAGGCGAACGCGCGACCGCGCCGAGCGGTCGTCGGGGATCACGGCCTCGGCATCGTCGCGCCGGCGCACGAAGTTCTCCATCATCACCACCGCGCCGTCGACGATCAGGCCGAAGTCGATCGCGCCGAGCGACATCAGGTTGGCCGAGACGCCGAAGATCCGCATGCCGATGAAGCCGCACAGCATGGACAGCGGAATCACCGCGGCCACCATCAGCGCGGCCCGCACGTCGCGCAGGAAGAAGAACAGCACCGCGACGACCAGCAGCGACCCCTCCACGAGGTTGCGCGCCACCGTCGACGACGTCCGATCGATGACGGCGCCCTGGTCGTAGAACGGCACCACCCGCACGCCGGCCGGCAGCGACGTTCGGATCTCCTCGATGCGCGTTCGGGCTCGCTCGCCGATCGTCCGACCGTTCTCGCCCTTCAGCATGATGACCATTCCGGCAACCGTTTCGCCCCGACCGTCGCGCGTCACCGCGCCCTGACGCGGCATCGCGCCGGTCCGCACGTCGGCGACGTCGGCGATCAGCACCGGCACGCCGTCGGTCGCGGCGACGACGATCGCCTCGATGTCGGCGTGCGTGTCGATCAGGCCGACGCCGCGGACCGTCGTGCGTTCCGAGCGGCGCTCGACGAATCCACCCGTGAACGACCGGTTGCTGCCGGCCAGCGCCCCGACGACCTGCGCCACGTCGATGCCGTACCGCTCCAGGCGCCGCGGATCCACCACCACGTGGTACTCCTGCGTCTCGCCGCCCCACGTGTTGATCTCGCTGACGCCCGGCACCGCCCGCAGCCGGGGCCGCACCGACCAGTCGTGCAGCGTCTTGCGGGTCATCACCGAGGCGTCGTCGCCCTCGATCAGGTACTGGTAGATCTCGCCGAACGCCGTCGCCACCGGGCCGAGCGTCGGTTCGGCGCCAGGCGGGATGCGGCTGCGCACCTCGTTGACCCGCTCGGTGACCAGCTGTCGCGCGAAGTACACCGGCACCGCATCGTCGAAGACCACCGTCACCATCGACAGGCCGAACTTGGAGACCGAGCGGATCTCTCCGGCGCCGGGCGTTCCCATGAGCGCCGACTCGATCGGGTACGTGACCCGTTGCTCGATGTCGGGAGCGGCGAGCCCGGCCGCCTGCGTGACGACGACCACCTGATTGTTGGTGAGGTCCGGAAATGCCTCGACCGGCAGGTCCCGCCAGGCCAGCAGACCGGTGACGACCAGCGCCGCCACGCACAGGGCGACGAAGAAGCGGCGATGCAGTGCACCGGCCGTGAACCGCTCGACCCAGCCCATGCCCTACTGCGCCTCCGGGCTGGACAGAAGTTCCGACTTGAGCAGGAACGCGCCGCGCGTCACGACGTGATCGCCCGCCGACAGGCCGCGACGGATCTCGATCCGTCCGTCGTGCTCGACGCCGACCTCCACGTCGCGGGGGCGATACCCGCCACTGCCGTCCGGCACGAACACGACGCGGCGCTCCCCGAGGTCCTGGACTGCGTCGGCCGGTACCGTCACGGTCGCGGTCGGCGACGCGCTGGTCAGCGAGACACGGGCGAACATCCCCGGCTTCAGACGGTGATCCGGGTTGGCGACACGGCAGCGCACGACCACCCGCCGCGTCTCCGGGTTGATGGTGTCGGCGACCTGCGTGACGACGGCCGGGAACGCGACGTCGGCATAGGCGGCGACACGCACCGAGACCGGCGCCCCGAGCTTGATCTGGGGGAGCAGCGCCTCGTCGATCTCGACCACCGCCCACAGCGATCCGATGTCGCTCACGACGAACATCGGCGTGCCGGGCGTGACCGCGGTGCCAATCGTGACCAACCGTTCCAGCACGACTCCGGACTGCGGCGCACGCACCGGGATGATCTCGGCGGCCGGCGTATCGGGCGCGGCGGTCGCGATCCCGAGGTGCTCCAGCGACTCGTGCGCCCGCCGGACCTCGGCGTCGGCCATGGTCAACTGCTCGGTCGCGGCGACGTGCCCGGCCCGCGCCCGCGAGACCTCGAGTGTCGACGCGGCCTTCTCCTCCAGCAGGCGTTCGGCCCGGGCCAGGGCATCGGCGGCAAACGTGACGTCCTGGGCCACGCGCCGGCGATCCGCGATGGCCTTTCGGTAGTCGGCCCAGCCGTCGTGAAGGTCGTGGCTGTGCAGCCCCGCGAGCAGCGCGTGTCGGGCCACACGGTCGCCGACGTTGACGTGTGTCGCCGAGACCACCCCCTCGGCCAGCGCGCCGACGCGCGCGGTGCGGGTGTCGTCCAGGGCGATGGTGCCGACCGCGTCGATCCCTCCGGTCGCGGCAGTGGCGGCCACCGGCGCGGTCACGATCCCGGCCACCTGCCGGGCGCGATCGGAGAGCACCACGGTGCCGGACGGCGGCGTCGCCTGATCCGGCAGGCTGTCGGAACGACCGCAGCTGGCCACCACGCCAAGCGCGGCGAGCAGGATGAGCGGACCTCCGACGGCGGACGCAGATCTCATGGCAGCAGCGCCTCCCCGAGCGCCAGGCGGGCGCGGATGGCCGCCGCGACGGCGTCCAGGCGCAGGGTCTCGGCTTCACGGCGCGTGTCGAGATGGACGCGGCCGGCATCCACCAGCGCGATCACGTCGCCGGTGCCTTCCCGGTAGGCCGCCTGCGCGGCGCGCAGGGCGATCGCCGCCGGAGCCACCATGGTTGCGTCGACTGCCGCGGCGTGGTCGCCGAGCAGCCGCGCGGTGGCAAGCGCCTCGGACATCTCGGCATCGACGGCGTCCCGTACGCGATCGAGTTCCAGCGTCGCGGCGATCACTTCCGCTTCGGCCCGCAACTGGGCTGGCTTGTTGCGCGATCCGATCGGTAGGTCCACCGAGATGCCGGCGGCGCCCGTGTCGAAGCCGGAGGTACGTTTGTACCCGCCAGCTACCGCGAAGGCCATCCCAGCGAGGGCGCGTTCGACCGCGGCCGCCGTCCGTCGCTCGTCGACGAGCGCCTCGGCGGCAAGCACCTCGGGATGCCGCGCACTCGCCGTCGCGTCGGCCGCCGGCAGCGGCGGCAACGGCGGCGGCACGACCCGCGCCGCCAGGTTGGCGGCGGGCTCACCGGTCAGCAGCGACAGCCGCAGTGCGTGCTGACGCAGGGCGACCGTGGCCCGCAGGCCGGCGGTCGCGGCTCGCGCCCGCTCCGCCTCCAGCTTGCGCAGGTCGCCTTCAGGCACGACGCCCTGGTCGAGTCGTCGTTGCACCATCGAGACGAGTTCGGCGAGGCTGCCCTCGTGCGCGGCGAGCAAGTCCACCGTGGCCCGGTCCCGCACGACAGCGAGGTAGGCGTCCACGACGTCGGTGTCCAGCGTGCGGCGCTGGACGTCCACCGACCGGCGCGCGACGGCGCCCGACGCGCGGGCGTACGCGAGCCGCGTCGAGCGGCGCGGGCCGACGTCGAGTGGCTGTGTGATCCACAGGAAGCCGTCGTGGTCGAGATCCTGCGGCCCGAGATTCTCGATCGAGAGGTCGAGTGTGGGGGCGCGCCATTGCCCTGCGACGTCGGCCGCACGTTCGGCGGCGCCGGCCCGCGCCTCGGCCGCACGCACGCCAGGCGCGCGCGCCCTGGCCTGGGCAATCGCATGGGACAGCGAGAACCTCGTCTCGAGCGACTGCGCGCGCCCGGACACGGTGCCGACGACGAGGCCGATGACGACGAGAGACGTCCGCAGGCCTGTCACTCCGCCACTGTCGCAGAACCGGATGAGACGGGCATGAGAACGCGGCCTGCGCGCGGCGCCGGCAAGTCTCGATCACGGCGCGGACCTCGGCGCGAGGCAGAATGGCCCGATGCGCGCCTTGCTCGCCCCGTGCTGTCTGGCGCTGTTGCCCGTGGTGGCCTGGCCGGGGCTCGACC
>CBIHOS010000219.1:0-8011 GCA_966211945.1 uncultured bacterium | reverse complement strand
GCGGCTGGACGGCTTGATGTATCCGCTCTGGCTCTGGACGTTCTACGACTCTGTCACATCGGGACTCGGCTTCAAGCCGTGCCGGCACGAAGGCAAGATAGTCGGGCTCGCGGCGTATGGTGATCCCTACATCCTTCGCGACCTTCTGCTGGCGCGCTTCGAGCAGGAGCCTGGCGACTTCCGTATCAAGGAGGCCAACAATGTCTACTTCGTGCGGATGCTGGCCAGCCAGTTCCCGAAGATCGACGTGGCGGCCGCGTATCAGCACGTGCTCGAAGTGGTGGCCGCTGCCTACGTCGCCCACTACCTGAAGCAGACCGGCGTCAAGAATGTCGTCCTGTCCGGCGGCGTGGTCGCCAACGTCAAGCTGAATCAGCGCATCAAGGAGATCGCCGGTCTCGACAAGCTGTTCATCCACCCGAACATGGGCGATGGCGGCTGCGGTACGGGGGCGGCACTGCTGCCCTTCGCGGCTGAAGGGCGCACATGGGCGCCGCTCGACGACGTCTATCTCGGTCCCGACTACTCCGACCTGAAGATCGAGGAGGCGCTGCGCACGGCTCAACTGCCCTTCGATCGCTACGATGCCATCGAGCCGAAGATCGCCCAGCTGATCGCCAGCGGCAAGGTCGTCGCGCGATTCAACGGCCGGATGGAATACGGCCCGCGTGCCCTCGGCAACCGCTCGATCCTCTACCACGCGCACGAGCCCGAGGTGAATCAGTGGCTCAACCAGCGCCTCGGCCGGACCGAGTTCATGCCATTCGCGCCGGCGACGCTCTTCGAGCATCGCCACGATTGCTACAAGAACGTCGATGGTGCCGAGTATGCCGCGCAGTTCATGACCGTGACCTTCGACTGCACCGAGCGGATGCGCCGCGAGTCGCCGGCGGCAGTGCACGTCGACGGGACCGCGCGCCCGCAGCTGGTGACGCCGACGTCCAATCCCAGCTTCCACCGGATCCTGACCGAGTTCCACAAGCTGACGGGGGTACCGTCGGTGATCAACACCAGCTTCAACATGCACGAAGAACCGATCGTTTGCTCGCCCGACGATGCGATCCGGGCGTTCCTCCAGGGCAACCTCGAGTACCTTGCGATCGGCTCGTACCTGGTCGCACATCCCTCGTCGCGCCGGTAGGCTGTGACCACGCTTGTTCTAGGCGGCTGGAGCCGGCACGGCGCTGTCGCCGTCGCCGGCGCGGATGGTGTACGCGCCGCTCTCGACGCCGCGATGGTCACCGGCGTGCCCGGCATCGGGATGGCCGCTCTCCCCGACCCCGGCGTCATGGTCCAGCGATGCTTGCGGGCCGCCGGGGTCACAGCTGGCGACATCGTGAGGACCCGCTTCGTCACCGACACACTGGCGGTCTGTGGAGCGTGTGTTCACACGGCGGCGGACATCGCCGCCATGGCGGCGGCGCGAGGCTGCGTCTACGGTCAGGTCGAGGTCGTTGTCGGCGACCTGGGGACCATCGAGTTGGCTCGACGTGTCGCTCCGGAAGATCGTCTGCTGTTCGCCGGCGAGGAGTCCGCGTGGTGCGTGCCCGATTGGACACCGGTCGCCATCAGAGGTTACGAGGACACGGTTCTCCTCACGCGTCGAATCGCCCGCGCTCTGGGGCAACCTGCCGATTCACCCTGGCGAGCCTTGCAGTCCCTCGCCGAACGCCATGTGGGTGACCGCCGCTGGGCTCTCGCGCTGTACCCGGCGCTGCGCGCCGACCGTCACGGGCTATCGGTCGACGCCGTCCAGGTCGAAGCGGTACTCGTCGAGGCTGCCAAGACCATCTCGGTGGCACTCGACGACGCTGCATCCCCACATCTCGGTGCGCAACAGCTCCGGAGTGCACTTGCCGCGGCGTGGATGGGCCGCGTTGGTGAGGCCCTCGGCGAACTCCAGCCCGATACCGCGACGCAGTTCGGCGGCGTCGTCGGGGCCGCGACTTTCGTAGCGCGCCCTCGAGGGGCGCACGTGCTACCGCTGCCCGATGCGCGGGGCGCGCTGGTGGGGGCGGCACTGCTGGGTGCGCCGCCTGCCGTGCCCCGGCTGACAGGGCTTGGAGAAGCATTCGACGAACGCGACGTGAAGCTGGCACTGGAGTCGGCCCGTCTCGACTACCTGTACGAGCCGCGATCGGAGAGGCTGCTGGATCGCGTGTCGGCGCTGCTGTCGGCAGGCAAACTGGTGGCCTGGTTTCAGGGACGTGGCGAGTTCGGCGATCAAGTGGCCGGCAACCGTGTCGTGCTTGCAGACGCGTCAGATCGCTACAGCCGCGACAACGTCAACGTGTACTTCCGACGGTCGGATCTCGATGCGGAACTCACCGTGGCGATGACCGCCGAAGCGGCTGGGCGCACCTTCGGTGAGCGCGCGCCGGCCCCGGGGCGTCGTGCCTCCCTGTTTGTGCCGCCGGCCCATTCCTCCTCCTTCAGTGGCGCCGCGAACCGCCAGGGCCATGCGACGGTACAGGTCCTGGACGAGGCGGGTGCCGCGCTCCGGGACCTGCTCACGCACCACGAACGCCGCACCGGGCGTTCGGCGCTCGTGATGACGGCGCTCGCCCGTCCGGCAGGTGCCCCAGCGTCGTCGCCGGCCGACGCGCTCGCGGTCACCTACGCGACGCCCGTCGATGCGCTCGTCATCGGTCGCTTTCTCGTCATCAAGGACTACTGGCTCCTTCGTTCCGGACTACCGAACGCGTGATCTCTCCGGCCCTTCCGCTCGTTCCCTGCCGCCTCACTCTTGCCAATGGCTCCGCGCTGCCAAGGCGGGGCGAGCCGGTCACGTGGGGTGTCCCTACACCACAAGGCTGGACCGCAAGTGGCGACAACGGCTTCTGGACGGCCGACGGGAGCGTCCGGGTCGTCCAGGCCGACGTGCTGGATCGTTGGCCTGACGGCTCGGCGCGCTGGACGCTCCTGACGCTCCGGGTCGACACCGCAGGCGACTCTCCCGCGACCTTCCTGACAAAGCAGCACGACCAACAGGACGCGTCGACGGCCTCCGCCATTGGCGTTCGGGCCGACGACCTCGCAGTTGTGGTCGACAACGGCGCCATGCAGGTCACCTTCCGTCCTGGCGGAACATGGCCCGTCCAGCGAGTCACGCGCGGCGCTCACGAGGCGTGTGACGCGGCGCGAAGCGGGCTCGTCGTGACGCTTCAGGGCGGCGACGCCGTGACTGTCGTAATTGAACGCGTTTGGGTGGAGCGCCACGGCCCCGGTCACGTGCTGGTCCGTGCCACGGGGACGCACGTGCGGGCCGGCCGTCCGCTTCTCCATGCCGAGTGGCAGGTCACGATCCACGCGGGACTTCCTGTGTTCGACACGAAGGTCACCCTGCGAAATCCGCGTCGCGCCGAGCATCCGGGCGGTCACTGGGAGTTGGGTGACGGCGGGTCACTGCTGATCGAGGACGTCACGGTGAGAATCGCGGCACCGGCGGCAACACCGGTCGCCGCGGCCGCCTGCTCGGCAACGTTCGACGAACCGCTCCAGCCCGTGCCTGTTCCATTCGCCATCTATCAGGAATCGAGCGGCGGCCCACGGTGGAACGGCACCAACCACGTCACGCGCGAGGGCCGCGTGGCGCAACGCATCAACGGGTACACACGCAGCGACCGGGATGGGGTTGAGATCGACCGCGTGACACCGCTGGTGCAGGCGACATCGGCGAGCGGCACGATCACGCTGGCCACGCGCCATTTCTGGCAGAACTGTCCGAAGCGTCTTGCAGTGGACGGAGAGGGGATCGCGTACGGGCTGTGGCCGGGCACCTTCCCGGACGTGCATGAACTGCAGGGCGGCGAGCAGCGCACGCACGAGTTCGCAATCGCGTTCGGTGCTGATGGAGTGACCGACGTGCCGCTTGCGTGGTGGCGTGCCCCGCTGGTGCCCGTCATCGATCCGGCGTGGATGGCAGCGAGCGGCGCCATCCCCTACTTGACACCCGAAGCTGAGGATCCTCATCGCGCGTACGTGGCACTCGTGCGTCAGGCCGTGGAGGGACCTGACACCTTCGAGCACAAGCGTGAGCGGGTCGACGAGTATGGCTGGCGCCACTTCGGCGACATCTACGGCGACCACGAGGCGGTTCGCCACACAGGCGACGATCCGCTGGTCTCGCACTACAACAACCAATACGATCCCGTGTTCGGCTTCGCCGTGCAGTTCCTGCGCAGCGGCGACCCCCGGTGGTGGCCGCACTGCAATGACCTGGCCGCGCATGCGGTGGACATCGACATCTACCACACGACCGAAGACAAAGCTGCATACAACAACGGGTTGTTCTGGCACACGGTTCACTACATCGATGCGGGCAAGGCGACACATCGCAGCTATCCGCGGGCGCCGGGCTCGCCAGGGGGAGGTCCTGCGTCCGAGCAGAACTACACGACGGGACTGATGCTCCACTGGTTCCTGACGGGGAACCCGCTCACCAGAGAGGCCGCAATCGGTCTCGGCCAGTTCGTCATCGACATCGACGACGGCTCCCTCACGCCGTTCCGATGGTTGGATCGAGGACACACAGGCCTCGCGAGCGCCTCGGGAAGCGAGTTCTACCACGGTCCTGGCCGTGGGTCCGGCAACTCGTTGAACGCTCTCATCGACGCACATCGGCTCACCGGCGACGAGCGTTTCCTGCTCAAAGCCGACCAGATCGTGCGCCGCGCCGTGCATCCGTTGCAGGACATCGACGCCCTGGACCTCCCGGACATCGAGCGCAAGTGGTTCTACACGATGTTCCTTCAATCGCTCGGCAAGTACCTGGACCATCGCGCCGAACTCGGGCGGCTCGACGCGACGTACGCCTACGGCAGGGCGGCCTTGCTCCATTTCGCGCGCTGGATGACGCGCCACGAGTACCCCTACCTCGACAAACCCGACGTGCTGGAGTTTCCGACCGAAACCTGGCCTGCACAGGACATGCGCAAGAGCGAGGTCTTCAAGTACGCCGCCCTCCACGCCGACGATCGGGAGCGAAGCATCTTTCTCGAGCGCGCCGAGCACTTTTTCCGCTATTCCGTCGGCACGCTCGCTGCGCATCCGCGCAAGTCCCTGGCACGACCGGTGATCCTCCTGCTCGCCCATGGCTGGCGGCACGCGTGGGCGACCGCGAATCCGAACGCGACCGCGCCTGCGCCGTCGCAGGCGGCGACGAACTGGAGTCCGCATCAGGTGTTCGTGCCGCAGAAGGCGCGGGCCATCAGACGAGCAAAACTGATCGTGGCGGCGGCAGCAGGCGCAGCGGCGGTGGCGCTTGCTGCTCTCACCGCCGTCCTTCTGTTCTGACCAGGCTCGTCAGCCGCGGTCAGCCTTGCGCCGAGTAGCGTGAGAAGCCCTCGCCAGCAGCGCGAGCGCGCGTGCAAGTTCGTACACGATCGCAACGGCAAGGTTCTGAGCAATCACCGAGAGGCGCCATGGACCTCGACGACTGATGCGCGCTGTGCGAAGGGCGATGGCGGCGGCGATGACCGTCAAGGACACTCCTGCGCTGATCACTGCCCAGCGAGTCGACGGCAGCAGCATGATGCTGGCAGCGGCGACGGCGCAGGCAGTGAGCACGAGGACGGGTGTCAACAGGCTGGGGAGCGCCCGCGGCGTGAGCGGTCCACGCAGCGTCACCCGAATATTGTCGCGCCCTCGCCAGAGTTCGCTCAGGAACAGCGCCTTCAACGTCGCCGGATCACCGAGATGCACATTGTGCATCCGCGGCTCGGCGACGATGCGCCCCCCGGCCTGACGCACCCGGTTGCACAGATCGACGTCTTCGCACGTTTCAAGGCTCTCATCGAACCCGTTCACGTGCAGAAACACATCCCGCCGAATGACCATGTTGCCAGCCCCGAGCCATTCGAGCGGGCCCCGGGTCGTGGGATGTGTCCGGAAACGATCATAGGCGCGCTGCACCCAGGTGCCCGGTCGTGGCGCGTGACAAGGCGCACCTGCGATCGCGACACCAGGGTCGGCCATCGCATCGCGGCACGCCCGAATCCAGCCTGGCCCCAGCACGTGATCGGCATCCACCATGGCGATCAGTGGCGTGCGGGCTTCCGCAACCGCGCGGTTGCGCATCTGAGACACCGACAGTCCCGGCAGTTCGAGCACTGTGGCGCCGAAGGAACGGGCGACCGCCGCCGACTCGTCGGTCGATCCATTGTCGATCACGATGATGTCGACCGTCTGGCTGTCGGCCACGGCAAGCGACTGCAGGCACCCACGCAGTCGCGCTGCGTCGTCGCGCACGGGGATGACCACGGAAACACCGGTCACGAAGCTCGTTCCTTGACGACGACTGCCGGAACTCCGGCAGCGACGACCTGCGCCGGAAGGGTCCGCGTCACCACCGCGCCCGCCGCGACAATGCTCTGGTCGCCAACGTCCGCAAGCACGATGGCACCACTGCCTATCCAACAGTCGCGCCCGATGCGTACTGTACGAAGGTGCCCGGGCTGCAGCCGTATCGGCAGATCGAGCCGCGACGTGCCATGGGTATCGGGCCCGCTGGGCACCTGGACACCGGACGCGAGCAGGGTGTCTGAACCGACATCGACGCGGCCGAGCTGACAATACGGCCCGATGTAGACGTTCGCACCGAGCCGTGCCTGGCATTGCGAAAACAGCGTGCCGTACTCCACACACGCGCTCTCGTCACAGTGGTCGAGCACCAGTTGCAGGAACGCCACCCGGCGATACCTTCCCCAAAGACCCGCCGAGCCCGCGAGTGCCTGAGAGGCCGCAAGCAAAGCTGCGTCCGGCCCGACGAGCCGTGCCATCATCCACCACAGTGCGTAGCGCGGCAGCACCGACAGCAGCGCCACCGTCCGAGCGAATGCCTTCACGAGCGCCTCGCGGGAGACATGGCGGTCGCCGGCACGCGGCGCCGGGCGTCGCTCCGCGGGAAACGCTGCACGAGCTCCTCGTAGATGCTCTCGACTCTCTGCATGCGAGCCGCAAACGACAACTCGCCCTCGACGCGGCGGCGTGCCTCGATCGCGCGCACGTGCGCTGCGGAGCGGTCTTCCAAAGCGTCCCGCAGCGCGGCCTCGAGGAGGGAGCCATCTCCGCAAGGCACGATGAGCGCCTCGCGACCGTGCCTGGCCACCTCCGCCGTGCCTCCAGCCGCCGTGGCCACGATCGGGTTCTCGAAGGCCATGGCCTCGAGCACCGCGTTCGGGGTGCCTTCGTAGTCGGACGACTGCACGAACAGGTCGAGCGCGTGGTGGAACCTGCCAATGTCGCCCTGGTGGCCGACCAGCCGCAGCCGATCGCCGAGTCCGGTCGCCCGCGCCTGTTGCTGCAGGGCCTCACGGGCGCTGCCGTCGCCGGCCAGCAACAGGATGGCCCGCGGGTGATCGCGGGCAATCCTCTCGAACACCCGGATGAGCAGCGGGAAGTTCTTCTGTGGTTCGAGTCGCCCCACCGCACCCAACGCGACGGCGTCCGACGGAAGGCGGAAGGCCGCACGTGCGTCGGCGTCCAGCATACGGTCGCGCACGAACGCGGTCGGGTCGATAGCGTTCAAGACGACGTCGACCCGCTCCGGAGCCGCGCCAGCGCGGACGAGCACCTGCTTGATCTCGGACGAGACCGCGATCACGCGCGGAAACCGCGCCATCAGCCAACGGTCGCCCGGATAGTAGATGAGCCGCTCCTTGGCACTGTGTCCGGTCCATCCGTGCGCCGTGGTCAGCGGGATGAACGGATGCCGGCGTGCCAGCCACCAGGTCAGCGCATCGGTCTTGTGTTCGTGCGCGTGGACGATGTCCACGTCGCGCGCGCGGATCAACGCGGCCAGCCTTCCGACCACGTTCCGGTCGAAGGAGTGCTTCTCCCGAATCTCCACGTACTCGACACCCAAGGCTGCGGCGCGCTGGTCGATCCCGTAAACACTGTCGCGCTCGTCGCGGATGTACGCGACGGTGACCTCGAACCTTGCCGGGTCGGCCTGCGCCGCGCCCAGCAGGATCGTTTTCTCCGGGCCGCCACCCGTGCCCCAGACCGAGCG
>CBIHOS010000218.1:0-8035 GCA_966211945.1 uncultured bacterium | reverse complement strand
AGCCTACGAACGACCCAAGTGGTCATGCAGCGCTGCCCCTGCACCACGGTCGTCTTGAGCGGGTCGAGCAGCGAGCCGTCCAGCGTGCGGGTGAGCGCCATCAGCCGCGCCTCGTCGACAACGTACCGCTCGGAGCCGTCGGGCAGCAGCACACGCCCATTCCCGAGAGGCTCCATCGGCAACGTCATGCCGATGCTCGACGCGAGACGGGCGAACAACATGCCGCCAGGCGCCAGCACCCGCCAGAGGTCGTGCACCATCGCGTCGAAGTGCGCGTCGTCGCGAGCGAAGTGCAGGACGGCGCTGCACATCACGACGTCCATGGACGCATCGTCCCATGGCATGTTCTCGACGGCCGCCTGGCGGACCCGGTCCGGCGGCAGGTGCGGCGCGAGATCAGCGACGAGCCGGTGCACGGACGCCACCGCGCGCGGGTCGGCGTCCACGGCGTACACGTCGAACCCTTCGCGCAGCAGGTAGACGAGGTTGCGGCCGCCGCCGCAGCCCGCATCGAGCACGCGCAGACCCGGCCGGATCCGGCCGCGCAGCAGTTGATCGAACAGGTAGATGTCGATCTGGCCGAACTGGGAGTCGAGGTTCATGGGGTCCGTGACGACGGCCGGCCTCAGGCGATCGTCACGGCGGTCGGCACGATGTGGTCGATGGCGTACGAGCCGAAATCCGCGTTTCGCGTCGCCGGCTGGGTTCGGCCCTTCGCGTCGGTGGCGCGTGACATCAGCACGGCCTCACCCGCCGTCGCGGGCACCTGCCACCGGTGCCGCCAACGCCGCCATGTCCAGGCGCTCTCCGGGTCGGTGAACTCGGCGTCCTTCCAGGTCGCGCCGCCGTCGGTGCTGATCTCGATGCGCGTGACCGGGCCGTCGCTCCAGGTCAGCCCGACGACGTCGACGGTGGTGCCTCGGCGTACTTCCCCTCCGGCCGACGGCGCGGCGATGATCGACTTGACGTGCAACCCGAGCAACGGCCGCCGCGACGGGCGTCCGCTGCTGCGGTCCCAGTACGCGTAATCCGTCGATTCCCAATACCCGGTGAAGTCGCCCTTCAGCACCTCGATCGTCGACAGCCACTTGACCGAGGCCATGCCGAAGCACCCGGGGACCACCAGCCGCACCGGCGCGCCGTTGCCCGCGGGCAGCGGCTGGCCGTTCATCGCATACGCAACGATGGGGTCGCGCGCCTTCGCTTCCGCGATCGGCAGGCTGCGGTGGAACGTGAGGCCGCCGGCCGGCAGCGGCGTGTTCTTCACGTCGCCCTTGTCGATCCCCTCGAAGAGCACACGCGTGGCGTCGGTTGCCGCGCCGGCCTTGCCGAGCAGATCGACGAGCCGCACGCCCGTCCATTCGGCCGTGCTCACCGCGCCGCGATCCCACTGCACGCCCGACACGGCCGGATTCAGGAAGCTCCGGCCGTTGCCGGCGCATTCGATCGTCACGACTCGCGAGGTCTTCGGCAGCGCCCGCAGCTGGTCGAGGGTCAACGTGAGCGGCTGCCCGACCGCCCCGCGCACCTGCAGCGTCCAGGTCGCGGGATCGACCTGCGGGACGGCGAAATGGCAGCGCACGTAATGCGCGTCGTTCGGCGTGATGAACTCGACGAGCGCGGCGGGCTCGGTCTCGAGGTTCTCGGGAGCCGCCTGCCGCACGATGCGCCTGCCGACCACCGCCGCCTGCGCGAGCAGGCTGGCGACGCGGCCGTGGACCGCGCCGAAGCCGGCCGCCAGCGCCGTGACCGTAAGGAAACCACGACGGGATTGTCGAGTCATGCCACGCGTCCCTCCCGCACGACGCCGATCTTCGGGCACGTGCCATTGAGAATGCACCGGCCACACAGGGGGAACACGGGCTTGCAGACGTGCTGCCCCCACGTGACCAGATACAGGTTGATGTTCGCCCACCATCGTCGCGGCGTCACGCCGTAGAGAGCCTGCTCGGTCTGCTCGGGCGTGCGCGTGCGCACCCAGCCGAACCGGTTGGCGATGCGGTGGACGTGGGTGTCGACGCAGATGTTGTCGCGGCTGCGGCACGCGACGATCAGCGTCAGGTTCGCCGTCTTGCGGCCAACGCCCGGCAGCGTCAGCAGCGCCTCCATCGTCGTCGGCACCTGGCCGCCGAAATCACGCAGGAGGATGCGCGCCGTCTCCTTCAGGTGGGCTGCCTTGTTGCGGTAGAAGCTGACCGGGTAGATCAGCTTCTCGATGCGCGCCGTCGACAGCCTCGCCAGCGACGCCGCGTCCGGAGCCACGGCGAACAGCCGCAGCGACGCCTCGAGCGTCACCGGGTCCTTGGTCTGCGCCGACAGCATCGTCGAGATCAGCACCTGGAACGCGTCGCCCATCAGTTCCTCGGCGATCTTCTCGATCGCCGGCAGTGCCATCGTCCTGATCGCCGCGCCTACGCGCTTCAGGGTCGGCGCGACGGGGAGCGGTGGTCGGAGAGTTGGGATGGAGACCGGACGCATTGAACGCCGCTACGAAATGCCCTTACGGTACGTAGCTGCCAGGGATCGGCGTCAGCGGCGTGCGGCCCTGCAGCACCTCGATGACGTTGCGCGCGGCGAGATTGCACATCGCGGTGCGCGTCTCGCGGGTGGCGCTGCCCAGGTGCGGAATCAGGAAGGCGTTCTCGAACTCGAGCAGCCCCGGATGGACGGCCGGTTCGAGCTCGTACACGTCGAGCGCCGCGCCGGCGATCCATCCGTTCTCGAGCGCGGCGACCACCGCCGCCTCCTCGACGACCGGACCACGCGCCATGTTCACCAGGTAAGCGGTGGGCTTCATGAGCCGGATCGACGTGCTGTTGATCAAGTGGCGCGTCTCGGCCGACAACGGCACGTGCAGCGTGACGACGTCGGAACGCTGCAGCAGTTCCTCGAACGGAAGGGCCTCGTAGGGCACGCCATCGGGTCCGGTGAC
This sequence comes from uncultured bacterium, assembly GCA_966211945.1. Classification (GTDB taxonomy): domain Bacteria; phylum Acidobacteriota; class Vicinamibacteria; order Vicinamibacterales; family Vicinamibacteraceae; genus Luteitalea. The sequence continues at coordinate 5,103 of CBIHOS010000218.1, read as the reverse complement.
GACCTCGTCGGGCCGGCGCGGCGACTTCAGATAGACCGTGCGCATGCCGAAGGCGGCCGCCTTGGCGGCCACCGCCTGGCCGATGCGGCCCATGCCGACGACGCCGAGCGTCTTGCCCACCAGGTCCATGCCGAGCAGGAAATCGAGCTGGAAGCCCTTCCACGCCCCGGCGCGCAGAATGCGTTCTCCCTCGCCGAGCCGGCGCGTGACACCGAGGATGAGGCCCCAGGTCAGCACCGCGCAGGCTTCGTCCAGCACGTCGGGCGTGTTGGTGGTCACGACACTCCGCTGGCGTGCCGCGTCGACGTCGATGTTGTTGTAGCCCACGGCCACGTTGGCGACGATGCGAAGGCCCGGCACCTGGTCCAGGAACGCCGCGTCGACCCGGTCGGTGCCCTGCGCCACGAGTGCGGTGCATCCCCGCGTCCGTTCCAGCAGCTCTTCGGGCGACGGGCTGCCGCTGCGTTCGAACACATCGAGGTCGGCGTGCTCGGCGAGCAGGTCGAGAGTCTCCTGGAACAACCGGCGGGAGACGAAGACGCGTGGACGCGCGGACGTGGCCATGGCGACAGAGGGTCCTCGGGAAAGCTAGTGACCGTACGACTGACAGAAGCCGCAGTGATGACAGCGCACGTGCGGTTCGACGATGCACGGCGAGTCGGGCTCGGCCGGCGCCAGGAACACGAAGCGGCCGTGCGACAGATGCGTCTTCCACGCGGCTGCGTCGGGTGACGGACGGCTCAGCGCCGCCTTCGCCAAGGCTTCGGCGCCCAGGGAGGTCCCAACGCGACCAGACGGGCCCAGGTGACGCGCGATGGCCTCGCGGACGAGCGCGCGGACCTGTTCTTCGTCCATCAGCGGGCCTCCTCCGTGTCGAGCGCATCGACGATGCCGATGATGGCCGCGTCGACCGGGGCGCCGCGCCGGCCCAATGCGTCACCAGCAGCTTTCCCTTCGATGACGACGAGCACGCGCTCGCCGACGCCGGCACCGACGCTGTCGATCGCGAGCACGACGGTGCCGCGCGCCGTGCCGTCGGGCAGCTCCGGCTGGACGAGCAGCAGCTTGGCGCCGTGCAGCTTGGCGTGCTTCTGCGTGGAGACGACCGTACCGACGACCGTGCCGACCTGCATCTCAGGCGACCACGTCGGTGTGATCGACGATGCCGACAATGCTGGCGTCGGTCGGCACCTCGACGGGATGGAAGGGAAAGGCCGCCTCGCGCCCGCGGACGAAGAACACGCGTTCGCCGATGCCGGCGCCGGCCGCGTCTGTCGCCACGAGGGCCCGGCCCGTATCGGCGCCGTCGCGGGCGATCGGCTGAATCACCAGGAGCTTCACGCCGGACAGCCGCGCGTCCTTGTGCGAGCTGACGACGGAGCCGACGACGCGGGCGAGGTGCATGGGGAGAGCGAGGCGCTAGGCCATCGACACGCTGTCGACGATGCCGACGATCGCGGCATCGACGGGCGACTGCGCGAGGCCGTCGGCCATCCGTGCCGAACTGCCGGACACGACGAGCACCGTCTCGCCGCTGCCGGCGTCGACGGTGTCGACGGCGACGAGTGCGCCACCCTCGAGCTGCCCCTCGGGGGTCATGGGACGCACGATCAGGAGCTTGGCGCTGAGCAGCCGTTCGTCCTTGCGGGTCGCCACGACGGTGCCGACGACCCTGCCCAGGATCATTTTCCGGCGGCCTTGCCGATCGGCAGCACGTCCTCGAGGTTGCTGTGCGGACGCGGGATCACGTGGACCGACACGAGTTCGCCGACCCGGCGCGCCGCCGCGGCGCCCGCATCGGTGGCGGCCTTCACGGCCGCGACGTCGCCGCGCACGATGGCCGTGACGTAACCGGCGCCGATCTTCTCCCAGCCGACCAGAGTGACCTTGGCGGCCTTCACCATGGCGTCGGCCGCTTCGATCATCGCCACGAGACCCTTGGTCTCGATCATTCCGAGTGCTTCACCCATAAACGAGTCACCTGGCGCGTCGCGCCGGCTTGCGCGGCCTGCCCGCGCGGGTCTGGACATGGTCACGCGGTCAGGCGTCGCGCGTCACCTGGCGTACCGCGTCGGCAATGAGGGCCGCAAGCTCGCGGTATGTTAATCGAATTTCCCCGGCCCCGGGGCTGACGGCGCCGGCCCAGGGCGCCTGCACGGGCGAGGCCACGAGGCGGGGCCCGTCCGAGGCCGGAGCATCCACGAACTGACAACTGGCGGCACCGTCGGCGGCCATGGCCGGGTCGGTGCAGATCGGCGCCGGCGACTTGATGCCGTAGAAATCGCGCAACCCCTGCAGCCGGTCCACTTCCTCGCGTGAAATCAGGTTCTCGCGACCGAGCTGGCGCGCCACCAGCGTGATCTGCGCGAAGTGCTCCATCGTCTCCATCTTGAAGTACGCGTTCATCAGGTCCTGGCCGGCGGTCAGCGCGCCATGGTTGGCGAGCAGCAGGCCGTCGTGCGCGGTGATGTATTTCTTCACGGCGTCTGGCAGTTCCTGCGTGGACGGCGTGGCGTACTCGGCGATGGGCACGCTGCCGAGCGAGAAGATGATCTCGGCCAGCGAGGACTTGTTGAGCGGCACGCCAGCCACGGCGAAACCGGTCGAGAGCGGCGGATGGGCGTGGACGACGGCGTTGATGTCGGGCCGCGTCTCGTACACGGCCAGATGCATCTTGAGCTCGGTCGAGGCGTCGCGGTGACCGGCGACCTTCTGCCCCTGCATGTCGGTGACGACCATCATGTCGGGCGTCATGAAGCCCTTCGACACGCTCTTGGGCGTGGCGAGCAGGTGCCGGTCGTCGAGCCTGGCGCTGATGTTGCCGTCGTTGGACGCCACGTACCCGCGGGCGTAGACGCGCCGGCCGACTTCACAAATCTCGGCGCGCAGCTGTTCTTCGCGGGGGGTCATGGGACGAGGTCGGAGGACGCGGGCAGGCGGCGGGCCGGCCCGTCAGCGGCCCCTGGCCGCCTGCGCATCATAGGCGGATCGGCACTGCTCTGAACAGAAGAAGGCCGGCGCCCCGGAGGCGCTGCGGCCGGGCAGCGCGCGCTCGCGCAGGACGTACGTGCCGCAGACCGGATCCTGCACCAGCGTGCCGCGCGAGACCGGCGCGTTCGGCGTGCCCGTGCCGCGCCCCGCTGCCCCGCCGGCGCCAGCCGTCTGCGGAACCGCCAACAGGCCCTTGAGGAGCCCGCCGGCGAGCTTCACGAGCGCCCGCACCAGCAGGAAGATGAGGAGCGCGCGCAGGAGCCAGCCGAACATGACGCGTCAGGCCCCCTTCTTGGCGGCCGGGGCCGGCGAGGACCCGCCGCCGATTTCGGGATGGGCCGTCTCGAGCCCCTCGAGGGCCTGCCTGGCGGCGCGGGCTTCCGGCGAATCGGCCGGCGCGAGCGCCACGACCTGCTGCCAGGCCTGGGCGGCCCCGGTCAAGTCCTGCTTGCCGAAGGCGCGCACGATGCCGAGGTTGAGCAGCGTCTTCGTGTGCTTCGGGTCGATCTCGAGGGAACGCGCGAACTGCGTCAGCGCCTTGTCGGTCTGGTTCGTGTAGTAGAAGCTGACCGCCAGGTCGGTGCTGACGTCGGCGTTGGCGGGCGCCAGATCGAGCGACGCCTGGTACCACCTGGCCGCGTCGGTGTAGCGCTCGGCGTCGAAGTAGAGGTTGCCGAGCTGGGCGCGCACGTTCGAGTCCTGCGGGTTCTGCTCCGCGGCCCGCTCGAGCGCCTGCACCTGGGACACGTCGACAGCCGCTGGCGCGCTCCCCGGCGCGGCCTGTTGCGCCGGCGCGCCGCTTGCCGGGGCCTGGGCGGCCTGTGGCGCAGCGGTCGGCGCGGGAGCGGCCTGTTGCGCCCCGAGCATCCACCCGCACAGCAGGCCGAACAGGGCGCCCGCGATTCCGACGACGATCGATTCTGGTTTCATGTCTTCGACGCCCGGGACTGTCGTGCCTTCAGGGCAGCCGCGGTGGATCACTGACCGTCGGGCAAGGGCTTCATGGCCTGCGGCCACCACGGGCCATGAACATCTGTCCGGCCGGACAAGTCCGGCCACTACGACATCCATTGGACTTCGACGGCTACGAATGTCTAGGGCCGGCGGCTGCGACCGTATCGGGCACCCGGTACCCGGTACCCGGTACCCCGAACCTAGATGATATCGCCCGCCGCCTCGCGGTATTCGAGCACCGCCTGTCGCAGACCCACGTACAGCGCGTAGCCGATGAGCGCGTGCCCGATCGACACCTCGTCGAGGCGCGGCAGGGCCTGCACGAAGTCCGGCAGATTCTCGAGATCCAGATCGTGGCCGGCGTTGACTCCCAGCCCGAGGTCGGCGGCCACGGTCGCGGCGCGCGTGAACGGCGCCAGCGAGTCGGCCAGCGAGGCCGTGGGCGACGAGAACGCGCGCGCGTACGGCTCGGTGTAGAGCTCGATCCGATCGGCGCCGACCCGATGCGCGAACTGCACGGCCGCCTCGTCGGCGTTCACGAACAGCGAGACGCGGATGCCGAAGCCGCGCAGCCGGGCGATGACGTCGCGCAGATCGCGCTCGTCGGCGCCGGGCGGCCAGCCGGCCTCGCTCGTCATCTCTCCGGGCCGCACCGGCACGAGCGTGCACTGGTGCGGACGCACCGACTCCACCAGGTTCAACAAGTCGGGGCGCGGGTCGCCCTCGATGTTGAACTCGACGGCCGTCCACGGCTCGAGCAGGTGCTTGAGATCGTGGACGTCCTGGAAGGTGATGTGTCGCGCGTCGGCCCGCGGATGGACCGTGATGCCGGGAGCGCCGGCCTCGACGCAGACGCGCGCCGCGTCCACGACCGACGGGATCGTGCCGCCGCGGCTGTTGCGCAGCGTGGCGACCTTGTTGACGTTGACTGAGAGCTTGGCCATGGATCGAGAGCGCTCGCAGGTGTAGCGGCCGGACTTCGCCCGGCCAGCGAGTATCACTGACCGTCGGACCCGCCTTCGCGCGAGCGCTGCGGCGCGCCAGGCAAGTCCGACGGCTACGAATTGGACGTTCCGACGTTCCGACGTTCGGCGTTCCGACGTTCGGCGTTCGGCGTTCGGCGTTCAGCGTTCGGCGTTCGGCGTTCGGCGTTCCCAG
>CBIHOS010000217.1:0-8249 GCA_966211945.1 uncultured bacterium | reverse complement strand
AGCCGGTGCTGTCTTCTGGACGGGCTCGGCGCGAGCGGCCGCCGTCGCTGGACGTTTCGCTTTGGTGGTGCCGACCGGCCTGGCAGGGGCTTTTGTCACACCGGCTGGAGCCTTGACTGAGGCCTTGGCCGAGGCATTGGTCGAGGCATTGGTTGGGGCCTTGGTTGGGGCGGCGGCCACGGCGCGCGACGCGGACGGAGCCGTCTGGGCGAACACCGCGAGCGTGCCGACAGCAAGTGTCGAGGCGGCAAGCAGGACGACGGTCGAGATGCGTTCGAATCGGGACATGACGGCGCTGCGGCGACCGGCGACGCTCACGGGTCGTCGAAGTGAGAGGCCTCCCCGTGAGTGCGTGGCCGTCGACTATACTTCAAAAACCGGGCCCAGCGGCCTACTGGAACCTTCGATGCGACGCAGCCTGTCCTCCTTGTTGATGGTCGTGCTTGGCCTGTTCGCTGCTGCCCCAGCCACGCTGGCGCAGGACGGCCGGCAGCGTTCGCTCCTCGTCACCGCGACCGATGCCAATGGGATGCCGGTCGACACGTTGTCGGCCGAGGATGTCGTCGTCCGCGAGGACGGCATGGCTCGCGAGGTGGTGAAGGTCTCCCGTTCCGCGGAGCCTGTCGACATCACGCTGCTCGTCGACAACAGCGTCGCGGCGGCGCGGGCGCTGCAGGACATGCGGCTCGCCCTCGAGAAGTTCGTCACGACCTTCGCCGGTCCGCACACGATCACGCTGATGACGATGGCCGATCGGCCGACCGTGCAGGTCAAGGCCACGACCAGCAAGCCGCAGCTGGTGCGCGCGGTCAAGCGCCTGTTCACGCAGCCCGACTCGGGCGCCTACATGGTGGAGAGCGTCATCGAGGCCTCGCGCGCCATCACCAGCAGGAAGCCGGCCCGAGCCGTCATCATCGCCATCACGAGCTTCGGCACCGAGTTCAGCGACCGTGGCTTCGAGGTCGCGCTCGACGCGCTGGCCAAGTCGGGCGCGACGCTGCACGTGATCGAGTTGCAGGACACGGTCAACGCGAACCCGTCCGACACGAACGTCCGCGACCGCAGCGTCGTCATCGATCGCGGCACGAGCGAGACCGGCGGCGGGCGGGATCTGCTGGTGTCCAACCTGAGCCTGACCGACGCGCTCCAGAAGATGGGTCGCCTGGCGACGTCGCAGTTCGAGGTCGTCTACGGCCGCCCGGACACGCTGATTCCGGCCCGCAAGGTCGAGGTGACGTCCGCGCGGCCCGCCCTGACGCTGCGCGCGAACGTGCTGCAGGCCAACCGGGCCGCTCGATGACCCGCGTCGCCGTCCGCGCCCTCCTGACCGGCAGCGTCGCGGCGCTGCTGCTCTCGGGCCGCGTCTTCACCCAGGCTCCGTCGTCGCCGCAGGCACCGGCAGCCGCGCCAGCGCCGGCGTCGCAGCCGCGCGATGCGACGGACACGACACTGGCTCCCGGCAGCACCGGCCTCACGGTGCAGGAGGTGCCTGCCGCACAGGCACCGGCCACACCGGCGCCGCCCGCGCAACCGCCCGCCGATCAGCCGACGTTCAGGGCCGGCGTCGAGGTGGTCTCGCTGAACGTGACGGTGACCGAGCGCGATGGCCGCTTCGTATCGGGCCTGCCGCAGGAGGCCTTCTCGGTCTTCGAGGACGGCGTCAAGCAGGAGGTCATCTTCTTCTCCGGCACGCAGCTGCCGACCGCGTTGGGCCTGCTCGTCGACACCAGCGCCAGCATGAACGACAAGCTGCCCGTCGCGCAGCAGGCGGCCATCGGCTTCATCGAACGGATGCGGCCCGACGACATCCTCACGATCGTCGACTTCGACAGCCGGGCCGAAATCCTCCAGGGGTTCACGCCGGATCAGGAGCGGCTCGTCTCGGCCATCCGGCGCACCACCGCCGGCGGCTCGACCTCGCTCTACAACGCCGTCTACGTGGCGCTGAACGAGTTCAAGAAGATCCGCGCCGCCAACACGCAGCAGGAGGTACGCCGCCAGGCCATCGTCGTCCTGTCGGACGGCGAGGACACGTCGAGCCTCGTGCCGTTCGAGGAGGTGCTCGAGCTCGCCAAGCGGACCGAAGTGGCCATCTACGCGATCGGGCTGAAGGACGGCAGCGAACGGGGACGCGGTCTCGGCGGCTTCCGCGAGTCCGACTTCGTGCTGAAGCAGTTCGCGCAGGAGACCGGCGGCAAGGCATTCTTCCCCACCTCGCCCGACGAACTGCCGGCGATCTATGGCGCGGTGGCCGACGAACTCGCCGCGCAGTACACGATTGGCTACGCCTCGCGCAACACCCGTCGAGACGGCCGCTGGCGGCGCGTCGTCGTGCGGGTCGAACGGCCCAACACCCTCGCCCGCACCAAGCAGGGATATTACGGCCCGACCGAATAGCGTCGGGCGCCCATGAGCCTCGCACTTCTGTACCTGGTCGCCTGCGCCGCCTACGTGTGGCACTTCGTCACGCGCCGCCTGATCGCAGGCCGCGTCGCGACCGGGCTGCTGCTGGTCGCGGTGCTGGTGCACACCTTCACGCTCGGCATGCACACGATGGAGCTCGGCGTGCCGCCGATGGCGGGGCGGACCGGCGCCGTCTCGACGTTCGTGTGGATGCTCGCCGTGGCCTACCTGGCGATCGAGGTGTCCACCGACGAACGCGGCATGGGCGTGTTCGTCACGCCGCTGCTGGTCGCGCTGCAGGGCCTCGTGGCGCAGGGCGAGATGCCGCGCGACGTGCCGCCGTTCTTCGCAGCGCCGTTCGTGGCGATGCACGTCGGCGCGCTGCTGTTCGCCTATGCGAGTTTCGCGCTGGCGTGCGTCATCGGCATCACGTACGTGCTGCTCTTCAGGGAGCTGAAGACGCGGACGCCTGGCGTGTTCTTCCAGCGGCTGCCGTCGCTGCAGGTCCTGGACCGCATGAACATGCGCGCCGTTGCCATCGGCTGGCTGCTGCTGACCATCGGCCTGGCGGCGGGCGCGCTGTGGCTGCGTGACGCCAGCGTGCAGTACGCCACCGACCCGCGGCTGCCGCACATGACGCTGGCCGACCCGAAGATCCTGATGGCCATGCTCACCTGGCTCGTCTACGGGATCCAGCTCGCGACCCGGCGGTGGGCCGGCCTCACGGCCAGGCGCGCGGCGGTCCTCTCGGCGGTCGGCTTCGCGATCGTGCTCCTCAACTTCCTGCCGGTGGCGTACTTCTTCGCCCGCAGCCACAACTTCGCGTAGATGTCTCTCGTCCTGGTCGGCCTCAGTCATCACACCGCGCCGCTCGAGGTCCGCGAGCGCATCGGCATCAGCCGATCGATGCTGCCCGCCGCCCTCGACCGCCTGGCCAGCGAGGGATGCGACGACGCGGTGCTGCTGTCGACGTGCAACCGAACCGAGGTCTATGCCATCGCCGCCGACCCGGCCGCGATGGGCGAACGCATCGTCGCCTGCCTGTCGGACTACCGCGGCGTCGGCCGCGAGGACATCGACGCGGCGCTGTACGTGCGCACCGATGCCGATGCCGCGCGGCACCTGTTCCGGGTCGCCGCCGGCCTGGACTCGCTGGTCGTCGGCGAGCCCGAGATCCTCGGCCAGGTGAAGGACGCCTACAAGAGCGCCAGCGAGGCGCGCGGCACCGGCGCCGTGATCAACCGGCTGTTCCACGGCGCCTTCGCCATAGGTAAGCGCGTGCGTACTGAAACGGGACTGGCCGAGGGCGCCGTGTCGCTGAGCTACGCGTCGCTGACGCTGGCCCGAAAGATCTTCGGCGACATGCGCCACCAGCACGTCGTGGTGTTCGGCGCCGGCGAGATGGCCCGCCTGTCCGCCGTGCACTTCCACGAGCACGTGGCCAGCACGACGATCGCGACGCGCCGGCAGGACCGCGGCGAGGCGCTGGCGGCCGAGATCGGCGGACGCACCACGCCGTGGGAGGCGCGCTTCGAGGCGCTGGCGCAGGCCGACATCCTCGTCTCCGCCACCGGTTCGCCGGACCTGGTCGTGCGCAAGGCCGATCTGCGGCCGGTGCTGGCCGCCCGCCGCGGCCGCCCGATGTTCGTCGTCGATCTCGCGGTGCCTCGCGACGTCGATCCCGAGATCGGCGGCCTCGAAGAGGTGTTCCTCTACAACATCGACGACCTGCGGGGCATTGTCGAGGAGAACCTCGCACGACGGCAGGACGCGGTGAACAAGGCCGAGCGCCTGGTCAACGACGAGGTCAACGCCTGGTTCGGATGGGTGCGCTCGCGCGCCGCCATCCCGACCGTCGTCGCGCTGCGCTCCCGCTTCGAGCGCGTCCGCCAGGCGGAACTCGAACGGCTCGCCCCGCGGCTGGCCGGCCTGGGCCCCGACGCGAAAGCGCGCGTCGACGAGATCACGCGGCTGATGGTCGAGAAGCTGCTCCTGACGCCAACCGAGCAGCTCAAGGCCATCGACGACCACGAGACCATGGACACCTACTCGTCGGCGCTGCGCCGGCTGTTTGCGCTCGACGACGACGGGGGCGCGGGACCGGCGACTGGCGCCGGCACCGGATCCGATCGCGGCGACGGAGGACAGCGTTGAGCAGCGTGTGGCGGATCGGCACGCGCGGCAGTGCGCTCGCGCTGTGGCAGGCGACCGCCGTGAAGACGAGGCTCGAGGCGCTGGGCGTGGCGCCGTGCGAGATCGTCGTGATCAAGACCGACGGCGATCGCCTGCAGGACGCACCGCTCTCGGCCATCGGCGGCAAGCGTCTGTTCGTCAAGGAAATCGAGGACGCCCTCCTCGACGGCGAGATCGACCTCGCGGTGCACAGCGCCAAGGACATGGCGGTGGTACTCCCCGGCGGCCTGCACGTGGCCGGCACGCTGCCGCGCGCCGACCCGCGCGACGCCGTGGTCCTGCCCGACGGTCGAGGCCTCGCCGACGCGAGCTTCGCGCAGCTGACCGAAGCCCTGGGCCCGGCGCCGCGACTCGGCACGAGCAGCGTCAGGCGGGTGGCGCAGCTGCACCGACAGTTCCCCGCGGCCGAGTTCCTGCCGGTGCGCGGCAACGTCGACACGCGGCTGCGCAAGCTCGATGCCGGCGAGTACGACGCCCTCGTGCTGGCGGCGGCCGGCCTGCAGCGCCTCGAGCGCGACGGCCGGATCAGCGGCATGCTCCCCGTCGACGTGTGCATCCCGGCCCCGGGCCAGGGCATCGTCGCCATCGAGTGTCGCGAGGATGCCGAGACCGTCACGCAGACGATCGTCGCGATCAGCGATCCGGCCGCCGACATCGCGCTGCGCGTCGAGCGCGCGCTGGTGGCGGCGGTGGGTGGTGGATGCCAGCTGCCGCTCGGCGCGCACTGCCGGGCGACGCCCGACGGCGGGCTCGAGCTGATCGCGTGCGTCACGTCGATCGAGAGCGAACACGAAGTGCGTGCGATCGGCTTTGGCGATGCCAGCGATCCGGAAGCCCTGGGCGAACAGGTCGCCGAGCGCCTCCTGGCCGACGGCGCCGGCGCGATCCTCGACGCCGTCCGCGAGTACGACGGTCCGCTGCCTGAACAGGAGTGACGACGGTTCACCGTCAAAGTCAGAAGTCAGAAGTCAGAAGGTCGAATGGGGAAGGCTGTCCCCGCTCCTGCCCGCCTGCCTTCTTGTGCCTTGTGACTTTTGACTTTTGACTTTTGACGGTGCCATCGGCGAGTAGCCCCAAGAGGGCCCGTCGGCAGTAAGATGCCCCTCATGACTCCCGTGTCCATCGTGGGCGCCGGGCCTGGCGACCCCTCGCTCATCTCCGTGCGCGGTCTACGGTGCCTGGCGCGTGCCGACGTGGTCGTGCACGACGCGCTGATCGATCGGCGCCTGTTCCGCATGACACGGCCCGACGCCGAACACATCGACGTCGGCGAGGCGGCACCCAGCGAGGCGGCGCAGGACGCCATCTGCCTGCTCGTCGCGGAGAAGGCCCGCGAGGGCCGCTATGTCGTGCGGCTCAAGTGGGGCGATCCGTTCGTGTTCGACAGCGGCGGCAAGGAAGCGCTGTTCCTGCACGAACAGGGAATCCCGTTCGAGGTCGTGCCGGGGATTCCGGCGCTGGTCGGCATCCCGGCCTATGCCGGCATCCCGGTGACCTATCCCGGCTCGGGCAACACGCTCACGTTCATCCGTGGGTACGAGCACGGCGAGGAGGCCGTCCCCGACCTCGACTGGAATCAGCTGGCCCGCGTCGACGGCACGCTGCTCTGTTATGCCGGACCGCGCCAGCTGGCGCGGATCGCATCGTCGCTCCTCGACCACGGCCGGCCGGCCGACGACACGGCCGCCATCATCTTCAACGGCACGACTCCGCAGCAGCGCACCATCGACGGCACGCTCGCGAGCCTGGTGAAGGAACTGGCAACGCGGCCGGCGTCGTGCCCGGCCGTGCTGGCCGTCGGTCCGTCGGCCGGGCTGCGCGCGCACCTGCGCTGGTTCGACGAGCGGCCGCTGTTCGGCACGCGCATCGTCGTCACGCGGTCGCGCGAGCAGGCCGGCGAGTTCGTCGAGCGGCTGCAGGATCTCGGCGCGGAAGTGATCGAGGCGCCGTCGATCCACATCGCGGCGCTCGACGACTACGACGAGATGGACCGGACCATCGCCAATATCGGCCACTACCACTGGCTGGTGTTCACGAGCGCCAACGGCGTCGATCACTTCATGCGACGCGCGCTCACCCGGGTGCGCGACATCCGCGACCTGCACGGGCCGCGGTTGTGCGCGGTCGGACCGGCGACGGCCGAGCGCCTGCAACGGCTGCACCTGCGCGTCGACGTGATGCCGGAGGAGGATCGTTCGGAAGGCGTGATCGCCGCGCTCAAGGCGACAGGCAGCCTCGAGGGGCAGCGCATGCTGCTGCCGCGCGCCGACATCGCGCGAGAGGCGCTGCCCGACGAGCTGCGCAAGGCCGGGGCCGAGGTCGACGACATCGCCGCCTATCGCACCGTGCGCGTGGCGTGGGGCCAGGAAGGGCAGCCCGACATCTACAAGAAGCTGCTCGATCGCGACGTCGACATCGTGACGTTCACGAGCGCGTCGAGCGTGCGCCATTTCGTCACCAATCTCGGCGAGGACCAGGCGGCCGACCTGCTCCAGCACATCGCCGTCGCGTCGATCGGGCCGGTGACCGCCGAGGCTGCGCAGCAGCTCGGCGTCGCGACGTCGATCATGCCGGCCGCCCCGTACACGATCGCGTCGCTGGTCGACGCGATCGTCACGTTCGTCTCGTCACCGCGCTGATGCCACTCGATCTGACCCACCGACCGCGCCGCCTGCGGCGCACGCCAGCCCTGCGCGCACTCGTCCGCGAGACGCACCTCGAGCCGGCGCAGTTCATCTACCCGCTCTTCGTGTGCCCGGGCGAGGGCGTGAACAAGCCGATCGGATCGATGCCTGGCGTCGCGCAGATGTCGGTCGACGAGATCGTGCGCGAGGTCGGGGCGGCGGCCGGCGACGGCGTGACCTCGGTGCTGCTCTTCGGGCTGCCGGCCCACAAGGACGAACGCGGCAGCAGCGCCAGCGATCCACAGGGACCGGTGCAGCAGGCGGTACGGGGCATCCGCGCCGCCCATCCGGCGACGGTCGTGATCACCGACGTCTGCCTGTGCGAATACACCTCGCACGGCCACTGCGGCATCGTCACGAACGGCGACGTCGAGAACGACGCCACAGTCGATCTGCTCGTCGCCGAGGCGCTGTCGCATGCCGAGGCGGGCGCCGACATCGTGGCGCCGTCGGACATGATGGACGGACGGATCGGCGCGATTCGCGACGCCCTGGACGCGGCCGGGTACAGCCAGACCGCGATCATGAGTTACGCGGCCAAGTACGCCTCGGCCTTCTACGGCCCGTTCCGGGAAGCGGCCGAGTCGACGCCGTCGTTCGGCGATCGCCGCAGCCACCAGATGGACCCGGCCAACGCGCTCGAGGCGCTGCGGCAGGTGGCGATGGACATCGAGCAGGGCGCCGACATGGTGATGGTGAAGCCGGCCCTGCCCTACCTGGACATCCTGTGGCGGGTGAAGGACACCTTCGGCCTGCCGACCGCCGCCTACCACGTCAGCGGCGAGTACTCGATGGTGAAGGCCGCCGGCGCCAACGGCTGGATCGACGAGGCGCGGGCGATGATGGAATCGCTGATCTCGATCCGCCGCGCCGGCGCCGACGCGATCATCACCTACTATGCGCGCGAGGCCTCGCGCAGGCTGTGAAGGACGCGGGCCTGATCGGCCCGCGACGTTCGAGGGGCGGCTC